>JAGKXD010000001.1 GCA_021151525.1 Cellvibrionaceae bacterium
ATAAAATACGAAAAATTATAGAAGTTTTTTTGGAGTTAATTAGATCTGAAGATTCAGAAAATGTAATACAAAAATTTATTGAAGAAAATCCAGTTTTATTATCCCCATTTAATGCGAAAAAGCTATTCCTAAAGCCATCAATCCTAGGTAAATTTGTAGCTGACTTTGCAATCTTAGATGCAAATAAAAATCTGATTTTTATAGAAATAGAAAAACCCAAATTACCGCTATTTAAAAAAAGTGGTCACCCGACTGCAGACCTAAATCATGCATACGATCAAGTTAACGACTGGCTGCTAGAGTACAAAACGAGCAGCATGCAAATTCTTGATAAAATGGGGCTATCGGTTAGCGACGTACACATTGTTAAAGGTTTTGTAATCGCCGGAATCCTCGAGGAAAAAGATAAAGAATTTTATACACGTCATATAAAACAAAAGGAAGCTCATCATACAGGTTTTCTTACTTTTGATGAGCTGGCATCATCAGTTTTAAATTTATCTCGTGAACTTTCATAAAATTAAGTGAGACTTGGTAAATTGCTAGTACAATTTAAAAAACAAGTGAAATATTTAATTTTTTTGTTTCTGAGTATATTTTTATTCTTACGTTTTTGGCCACACCCATCACTCGCACAACAAATTCCCAGCTCGCAAGCGTTTATGGCAGAGAACGGCGAGTTGTTACGTTTGACCTTAGCGAGCGATGAACAGTACCGCGTGTGGACTTCACTAAAAGATATTTCCCCGCAATTACCCAAGGCAGTTTTGCTGTATGAAGACCGCTGGTTTTTTTGGCATTTTGGTGTAAACCCACAAGCCATTGCGCGCGCTGCTTTTCGCACTTACAGCGGCGGCCAGCAGCAAGGTGGTTCAACGATCACCATGCAATTAGCGCGTTTGTTTTATGGATTAAATACCAAAAGCCCGCGCGGAAAATTACAGCAAATGGCTTTAGCCATTTGGTTGGAATTGCGTTACAGCAAGCACGATATTTTAGAAGCTTATTTGAATCTCGCGCCCTACGGCAGCAATGTGCAAGGCGCAGGTGCAGCGAGCCTGATTTATTTTGGCAAGACTGCAAAACAATTAAGTCTTGCCGAGGCACTAACACTGGCAGTGATTCCGCAACAACCCAATCGTCGCGCGGGCACAAATGCGTTGCTGTCATCTATCAATGCGCCCAAAGAGCGTTTATTAAAAAATTGGTTGGAATATTATCCGCTCGAAGAATCGCAAGCGCGGCTCGCACATTTGCCGGTACATTTTCGCCGCATTCAAGATTTGCCGTTTCGTGCGCCGCATTTTGTGGATATGTTGCAACAGCAAACTAATCTCATCAAAGGCAGCGAAACGGCGCAAGTTCGCACCAGTTTGAATGTGCACTTACAAAATATTATCGAGCGCCAAACGCGTCAGTATTTGCAAGAAGTTGGCAGCAGAGGCATTCAAAATGCGGCGGCACTGTTAGTCGATCCTAAAACCATGGAAGTAAAAGCCTGGATGGGTTCGGCAGATTATTTTAACGAAGCCATTGATGGACAAGTGAACGGTGTCACCGCCAAACGTTCGCCAGGTTCTACGCTCAAGCCATTTATTTACGGGCTGGCAATGGACCAAGGAATTTTGCACCCCGGCAGTATTTTGAAAGATGCGCCCACCGATTTTGGCCCCTATACGCCAGAAAATTTCGATGGCCGGTTTCGCGGCCCTATCACCGCCGAAGATGCACTGATTCACTCGCGCAATATTCCCGCCGTGTGGACAGCAACCCAATTGCACTCGCCCAGCCTCTACAATTTTTTGAGCATGGCCGGCGTGTCGCAACTCAAAACTGAAAATTATTACGGCTTGGCGCTGGTGTTGGGCGGTGGCGAAGTGACTATGGAGGAACTCACCGGACTCTACGCTATGCTCGCGCGCGGCGGTAAATTAAAGCCAGTGCAATATTTGAAGCCGAGTGTTCAGGCTGATTCGCGCTCACCACGAGCAGAAATAAAATCAAAAGCGCCATTAAAAATCCCACAACTAGAAACACCTCACGCTGAAATAAACATCGGTTCACTTGGGGCTGCGCCTAATCCATTGCGGATGATCACTGCTGATCGTACATCCACTTCTCCGCACCCTAAACAGTCAACAACTCAATCTGAGCATACTCAAGCCGATGATTCGTCGAGCACCTTGGACGGCACTCAACTCATATCACCCGAAGCCAGTTTTATCACCCTCGATATGCTCCGCCACAACCCCAGACCGGGGGAAGATGAAGCCTACAACCCGAGCTTCGGCTGGCCGATTGCGTGGAAGACCGGAACCTCATGGGGTTTTAGGGATGCATGGTCGGTAGGCATAGTTGGCCCCTATGTGCTGGCGGTGTGGATAGGCAATTTTGATAGCCGCGGCAACCCCGCCTTTGTGGGAGTTGATGCCGCCGCCCCGCTGTTTTTCCGCATCGCCGACGGACTTTACCTGAACAAGCCGAGCCAAGTTCCCGCGCCAATTCCACCCGCCGGTGTTAAGCAGGTGTCGGTGTGTAGCGCCAGCGGCGACCTGCCCAATGCATGGTGCCCGCTCACGCATAAGACTTGGTACATTCCGGGTAAATCGCCCATTAAAGTCAGCCAACTGCACCAGCCGGTGGCCATTAGCCTGAAGACTGGCAAGCCGGTTTGCCCGCCTTATCAAGCCGATCAAGTGCGCATGGAGGTTATGGAATTTTGGAGTAGCGATATGCAGAAGCTGTTCCGCCAAGCCGGACTGCCGCGCCGCAGCCCGCCCAAGTGCCAGCAAGGTTTCCAAACCCAGCCGCCGGAAATTACCTCGCCCGTACGCCACGTAGCCTACCAACTGCGCGCCCGCCAGCCCGAGGTCAGCATTCCACTACAAGCCAAAGCCGCCGCCCAAGTGCGCGCACTTTTCTGGTTTGACGACAACCGCTACATCGGCAGCAGCGACCCCCAAACCTCCCTCGCCTATCGCCCCGCCGATTCGGGCATCCACAACATCCGTGTTGTAGACGACCAAGGCCAAGTCGCTGAGCGGGAGATGACAGTGGATTGGTTGGATTAACTGACGTAGCCCGTAAGGAGCGCAGCGCATTACGGGGATC
The DNA here is from genome assembly GCA_021151525.1 of Cellvibrionaceae bacterium. Taxonomy (GTDB): domain Bacteria; phylum Pseudomonadota; class Gammaproteobacteria; order Pseudomonadales; family Cellvibrionaceae; genus Cellvibrio. The sequence continues at coordinate 3,112 of JAGKXD010000001.1, forward strand.
GATTGTGAATTTGGATTAACCCCGTAATACGCTGCGCTTCTTACGGGCTACGGGTTGGTGAATGCATTGCTTATGGAGGCGAAGACACCTAGACTAATAAAAGACCAAATTTAGTCGCCTTATGGAGCCGCCAATGAACTTCTCATCGCAAATCAAACCCGTTAGCTATCTAAAGGCCAATGCTGCAGAAGTACTATCGACGCTTGCCGAAAAGCGCGAGCCTTTAATCATCACTCAAAATGGCGAAGCCAAAGCAGTTTTGCAGGACGTTGTCAGCTATAAAGACACTCAGGAAACTCTGGCATTGCTGAAAATTTTGGCACTGGGTAATCAAGAATTGGATGCAGGAAAATTTGTACCTGCCAGCGATGTCTTCCAGCGCGCTCGCAACCGGAGCATGGAAGACTAATGACATTAGCAATTTATTTTGCCCAAAGTGCAGAGCGCGATTTATTGGGTATTTACGATTACGTTGCAGAGCAAGACTCAACTCAAAAAGCTAATCACCTATTCGACCAGTTGCAAACACGAATTAATGTATTAAGCGAAAGTCCCGAACGCGGAACCTACCCCAAAGAGCTACTCGCTATAGGTATGCGCGAATATCGCCAAATTTATTTAAAACCTTATCGCGTGATATATCGCATATACAGCACGCAAATTATCATTTATCTCATCGCCGATGGCCGTAGAGATATGCAAACCTTATTGGAGCGGCGGTTGTTAGGTGGGGAATAAATATTGTGATGCAATGAACACAGGTAGCCCGTAAGGAGCGCAGCGTATTACGGGGATCGATTGTGAATTCGAATTAACCCCGTAATGCGCTGCGCTCCTTACGGGCTACGGCTGTACAAATGGAAATTTATTCCTGCTTTCGCTTACGAGAATAATTTTATGGAAAAACTTTTCTTATCAACTGCAATTTTTTTATTGTCTTTATCTGTGCAGACCTATGCGGCGAGTTTTGATTGTGCGAAAGCGACTTCTGTAACTGAAAAATTGATTTGTAGTGATGAATCTATTTCAAAATTAGATGAGCAGCTTGCCAGCGCGTACAAACAAGGTCTTGATGCAGAAAAGGATAAAGATGCATTTAAGAAAATGCAAATTGAATGGTTAAAGCAACAGCGCGCTTGTAAGGATGCGGAGTGTTTGAGCAAAACTTATCAGGCTCGAATTGCTGAATTAAATAACTCATCTATTGCAGACGCCCAAGCCGCAACAAACTCATCGTCTATTGATTCTGCCTCAAAAACAAATGCATCAATTGATGGCAACAAAAAGCCGCTAACGTTTACTTTAACGAAAGGCGAAGGCTATCCAATATGTAAACAATATGTAGAAATGCTCAATGCCACAAAATACCCCAATATGGGTTTACTCGCTTGCGAACGAAAAAATTTGCCTAATTATCCGTTATTCAAATCACCACAATGGACTGAAATGGAGGATAAAAGCCAAATGGAAAAAATAATTAAAGAGCGCATCACTATTGGTCGCACAAGATATTGGAAAAAAGAGAGAATAGACGTTGAAATTAATCATTTCATGACGTACTTAAAAGAAAATCACCTTAAAATCTTTTCTTTCAAAGACGATTTTGATAAGGATGGAGTTACGGATATTGCCTATAAATTTGAAATTCTCTATTTGGTACCTGACGAGACAGTAGATTGCAACTATCAAACATTAAATTATGTTGATGACGGTAAAACTACTATTGAAAATGCAAAAGATATGACGACTCGTGATGCAGTTCGTTATGAAGGATTCAATACTAGCGAGAATGACAAATTGTTTTATTATGGCGATACTATTTTTAATAGTTCGTTATCTGATCCAAATTTATATGTGTGGATGCTCGGTTATAATACAATCTGTGAGATTGCAATACATTAATACGCAGGAATTGGAAATTGGGGTCAGAGTAAAATTAAAAAATAAATCCCACACAAATAAAACAACCCTCAATTTAATTGTGCTCTGACCCCAATTGTTCAGCCGTGTTTACCCCACCATAGCTCCAAATTGCTGTTCAAGCTGCTTGGGGTTTTGAGTAAATACTTGGTACATGTGTTGAGCGAAAGCATCCGGGAATACATCTTCCGCACCATTTTCCAAACCCGCCAAGACTGCAGCGGCCACATCGGCGGGCGTTGCTTTATCCATCTCCCAACCTTTGGTCATATCGGTATCGACTGGCCCTGGGTAAACGCCCTGTACAAAAATGTTGGCGCTGCGCAATTCAGCGCGTAAGCCTTGCGTGAAAGAATGAACTGCCGCTTTTGAGGCTGAGTAAGGCCCAAGCGTTGGGAAGTTGGCGATGCCGGCAATGGAGCTGACGTTAATGACTGCAGCCGTTGCGCTCTTACGCAAAGCGGGCATAAGTGCATGAGTCAGGTTGATGGGGCCAAAGTAATTGGTGGCCATTTCGCTCGCGGCAATTTGCAAGCTTCCTTCACCCGAAAAATTGCTGCCATTAGCAATGCCGGCGTTGTTGATCAGAATATCCAGATCAGCAATTGTGCGCGCCACATTGGCAATATCTTCGGCTTTGGTAACATCCAACTGAACAGGCACTACCACGTAGGGCGCGGCACTTACGAGCTGTGCCAAGCTATCGATCTTGCGTGCCCCAGCGTAAACACGGCTCGCGCCCGCTGCGATCAAAGCTCTTACCAAAGCCTCGCCAATACCGCGGTTGGCACCTGTGACTAATACTGATTTACCTTGAATTGAGTAGCTCATCGTCTTCACCTTAATAATAGACCGGTCGTCTAATTTGTTTGTCAAAAAAAGACCCTTTCGGGCTCGGATTAAACATATTTAGCAATTCAAGCTGAGCGGGAGAACCCAGTAAACAGTGGAAATACTTGTGCTCCCAAGCCCGCTAAAACTTTTGCAGCTTGCTCGCTAAGCGCGCCAAACACTAACAACTCACCAAGCGCTGCCAACTCAAACAGTGCCGTCAGCTTTATACCCACTTTATCCAGATGGCTTAACAGGGCGTTGGAATCGGTATAGGTCTCGACCACATAGCAGGTGTTATCACTCGTGCTCATAAACCATTCGTACCCAAGGGTGGAAGGTTCACTTACCTCAACACTATTTCCCAATTCACTCGCCAAGCTTTTGAAGTCAGCAAGGCGCTCCTGCTTCACATTGAGTTTTACAATCATTTTTACAGCTACATCGATCTTGCCCATAAGCATCCCCTTTGAGTAAACCTTACTGAATCAGGGTAGCTAATTGCGACTAACTGCCCCTGAAAACAACCGAAAAATACATCTCAACCATGTCCCGCAGTGGCTGCGCTGACTGCTCCAGCTTGGAGCGAACCAAACAGCCTTCCCAGCTTGCAAAAAACATTTTGGCGAACAGTTGCTCATCGGCATTAGCTGCCAGCTCACCCTCTGCTTTGGCTTGGCTTAAACACTTGGCAATTATGCTTTCCACCACACGGTAGCGCGCAAAAATGGCTTCACGCATATCCGCATTTTGGGTTGATAATTCCTGCCCCAAGTTGCCCAGCAGGCAATTGCACATGCAAAAGTTGCCTTCGAAATAATCCACCAAGCCGGTGAAATAAGACTGCATCCTCTTCAGCGCGCTGCCGGAAGCGTTCGCCAAATGGCTCTCAAAGCTCTCGCGCATCTGTTGGCCATACTGATCGATAATGGCAAAGCCGAGTTCATCCTTACTTTTAAAGTAGTGATAAAACGACCCCTTAGGCACCCCCACCTGCGTGAGAATCTCCGCAATGCCGGTGTTGTTGAAGCCTTTAAGCGCCATGATCTGGATACTGGTGGCAATCAGCTTGTCGCGAGTAGTTTCTACCATAGGAGATATATTAGACCGGTCGTCTAGTGATTGTAAATTGACTTATGTCAGCACTCAGAGCGGCTGACGGGAGGCGGCTATGATCAATCAATGCCGACTGAAGGACAAGCTGTTTTAGACAAGGTTGTCAGCATTTAAGCAAGGTTTTAGATACGCAACAAAGCATCATTCAAACGCTGCTCAATATCGTTTTTAATATGCAGATAGTGAATCAATTGCACACCTGTTTGTGGGGCGATAAGTTCACGACAGAGGGATAAATCCAAATCAGTAATGTAACAGGGATAAGTTTCGCCATGTTTGCGGCAGGAGACTATATAGCGCGCGACTACACCAAATAAATCTTCACCAAACTCAAGTGCTGAAAATTCTTTACCATCGCAATAGAGAGTGAAGCTCAGCGCTTCATTTTCGTTGGGCTCTGCAACGGCGCAGACATTTATAAATTGCAGCTGACTTAAATCCTGTGCGACATTGCGCGGCTCCAAATAGGCATTTTTTTGTTTTAAATCCCCCACTAATTCAAACATATTAATTGTTTGTAGCGCCTCTACACCCACAGCTAACTCGTGGTGATGCTCATAATCTAAAGCTTGACGCTCAACGGCAGAACGAATAAACCGACACAAGGGACGCAAGAGCGTTTGTACGTTAAAAAGCGTCAAAGTTTTGCTAAAAAATGCGCCCTTGTGATCCACAATAGTAATTTGAGCCTGCTGATTTTCTATGTGGTAAAACAAGTAGATTGCTGGTGTTTTCACCACCTCACAAAATAAGCGCAAAGGCTTATCGCGCAGCGCATAAGCGTCTATTACTAAAGGACTAAATTCCATTTGCGGCAGTGCTAATTTTTCTAGCAGCTTTTCGTAATTGGGAAAGCGCAATATCTGGGCGTGATGCTGCACAAATTGCAGTAAAAAATATTCATCTGCCATTTCGAAAATAAACCGAGTATTGCGTGCGCGGGTGCCCGAATAAAAACATGTAATCACTGCACGCCACAATTCCAACACACGATGCTCAATTGTTGCGCCCTGACCTAAACTAAAGCAGCGCACCGTTAAACTCGGCAGTGCTGAATTTTTCCCCGGTGGTAAAGCGCGCAAATAATGCAAGAGACAATTTACCAAAGCATCCGTATCAAAATGGCGGCAAACTAATTCCCCCCAAGAATTGTATTGAATTATATCGGCACTGATCACTAAATTTTCTTTCATGCCGCTGTACCCAAAGGCGTCGCGCTGGCTGCTCAACATTTGCATACCTTTTTTATACAAATCGGCTTGGGGTTCTACGCCCACATTAAACAATAATAATATTTGCGTGGGCTGCGCATTTTGCATAAAGCTATCGTGATCGATTTTTTTAACCGGAAGCGGCAGCCACTGCTGAATAACATGCAATAGTTGTTGGCGTTGCGATGTTTGCAAGGAAAAAATCTTGGCTCCTGCATCAGCCACTATATCGAGCTTGGTTGCCGCCGAAAAAATTCCGTTGCCATAGGACCATAAGAACAATTCCATAAAGTTGCGCGACCGCTTTATGGGTTCGGAAGCCTGAGTGCGCAAGGTAAAATCCTGTTGGCTGCCGCGATACGCTTGCCACACACTCGAATTAGCTTCATGCGTTTGCACAAAACAGAGTGCTGGCTCACTTAAGTCTTGCGATATATTGGGATTGATCCAATCAATTTTCCCCGCTTTGCGTTCAAACGCTGCGTGCAATTTTCTTCCAAGAATTAATAGCTCATTGCCGCTGATTGCCACTTCGCGGGAATTATTTTTATTCATATCGACTAACAAGCGATAACCTTGACTAAGTTCATTTGCCAACAAATTTCGCTCAGTCAATACGTGAGGCGATTTCCAATAGGCACGGTTATCTAACATGGTTAATTGATGCTGATCCCAGCTCCAATGTTTAATAAGCTTTTCTAACAACAAGCGCTGCCACGCCTTAGTGGTATTGCGACTGGTTCGTGATAATTGCTTACCTGATTTAAAATAGAAGCAACGGCGCACCAACTCCAACCGTGAGGGTTGGTTTTGCTTTTGTAAATAGGCCTCCAAGCGTTGGTAAACTAAAACATAGGCGTCAAGCTCATCGGCATCTAAGGCTTTGGAAACACCCAAGCCGGCATAAATTTTTCGTTTAAGTGCTAGCGAAAGTGGTTCATTAAAATTTTCGTTGGCGTAGGCTTCTAACAAGAGTAATTTCAATACGGATTTATAGGGCGAATCTATACCCTTATATAATTGCCAAATCCCCGCACCAATAAACTCGTTGGTTGGAATTTCGGGTATGCCACCAAAATCAATATACTCACTCGATTTTAAAAAGCGTTTATCCAATAAATTTTTGGTGTAACCCACATAATTTTTTTCTTGCTCAACAGGAACAAACCACCAGAGTGGCAAGCGGCCTGCAAGCCATACAGCAGTTCGATAAAATTCATCCAGTAACAAAAAATGTTGTGCTGTGCCGCTTGATTCACTGGTTAATAAGGTCTGCTGCCCCTGCCGAAATTTTTCGGCGTCCATTAAGAAAAAGTGAACTTCTATATGAATAGAATCCGCAGCCCAGCGCGTAAGTGCATTGCATTTTTCCTGTAGCTCTGCAAGCGTCGCTTTGGTTAATTCCGGTGTGTGACAAACCCAAACATCTATATCGCTATTATCGGCATGGGCAATTGTGCCCAAACTGCCCATGACAAAAAGCGCTTCAATTGCATCATCTTTATCGACAAGATCGCGCTGATAATTAAAGCTGCGCGCAGCACTTTTGGCTGCACGAATATCGTCTTTACTGGGCGCATAGCACTGAATCCCCGCAGGCGTTAAGTGACTGATGTAACCCGGCAGCATAGGATGATTGACGTGAAATAATAAAGGCAAGAGCGCAAGTAATTGTTGCTGACGCTCTGAGAGTACGGCGAGCGTGCGTTCATAACGCGTTTGGTTAAGCTGAATAAAATACTGTTTTATTTTACTCAATTGCTTGCGATCTATTCCCTCATAATCAATTGGATTGTCGTTAGTTAGGGTCATAGATGTCGGCTAGTGAACAGATAAATAAAGCAACCTAATTAATGCACGGCAGTGCGATTAGTAAAAACTTTATGATTAATGGGACGTTTCATGCCCGTTTTCCAAAGATTGGGCTCTAAGCTGTTCTGCAATTGTTTTATACAACAGTTCAGGGTTTATAGGTTTGGATAAATAAGCATTCATGCCTGCAGCAATACAGCGCTCGCGATCGCCACGCATGGCTTGCGCAGTCAACGCGATAATCGGAATATTTGACGCTCGTTCGCCTGTGCGAATATTTTGCGTGGCGGAAATGCCATCCATTTCTGGCATTTCCAAATCCATGAGAATTAAATCAAAACAATTTGCTGGGTTATTAATTGCTTCAACAGCTTCAACACCATTGTTTACAACGGTCACACGCATGGCTTTCTTTTTTAGCACGCCGCGCACGACCTGCTGATTCACAAGATTATCTTCAGCAACTAAAACCTGTTTATTTTGCAGAAAAGTATCTTGTTCTGATGCGTGGGAATTTACGGCGCTAATCGATTGCAAATGTAGGTCGGTGCTGATGATGTTGCTGATGGTTTCCAACAAGCGCGCTTCGCTCACAGGCTTGCTTAAGAATTCATCTACATTTAACGCCAAATTATCTGCATTGGAAATTTCATCGCGATGATATGCAGATACGAGAATAACATGCGGGGCATAATCCAGCGTTTTGTTTTGCTTTATGGCTTCTGCGGCTTCAATGCCATTCATACTGGGCATGCGGTAATCCATTAATACAAAATGGAAAGGCTTTTGTTCCGAATCTGCCTGCATAATTTTTTCGAGCGCTTGCTCCGCCGTTTCTACATCTTCCACCGAAAGACCAATACTTTTTGCGGTAGTGGACATTACTGTGCGTGCAATTAAGTTGTCATCCACAATCAGGGCGCGAATATTTTTTAGCTCACGCGAATGTTTGCCGAGCAGCCGAGAGCCTAAATGGCTGTGATCAAAACGCGCGTTGAAAGTGACCTTACAGCCTTTATTAGGTGCACTCTCTATTTGCATTGTGCCATTCATTAAGTGCACTAAGTGATCGCAGATACCTAATCCAAACCTCAGGTTACCTGCATCACTGATGGTAACGTGGTTTTTTAGACTTTCATTGATTCGCGCCAAGCGGTCAGCATTCATTCCAGCGCCAAAATCGCTCACGGTAAATTCGAGTTCCACGAACTTAACATTAGCTTCGCGCAACCTCACCCCTACAATGACTTCCGCTGCATTTGAAAACTGTAGTGCATTAGTAATTAGCTGATCAATAATTTGACTTAAGCGTGCTGCATCGCCCCGCAAAAAACGGGGAACATCTGCTTTAATATCGTAAATGATGCGAATAGTTTTACTGCTCGCGCTAATTTCAAACAGACGCGATATTTTTTCAAACAGTTGATCTAAATCGAAATGCGAGTGCTCAAGAATAATTTTTCCGCTATCGATTTTGGAAAAATCCAACACTTCGTTGATAATGTGCAACAGTGAATCTGATGCGGAATTTAAACTGCCAAGATAACTTTTTTGTTGTTCATCTAAATTTGTGTCTTTCAACAAATAGCCCAAACCAATAATCGCATTCATGGGTGTGCGAATTTCATGGCTCATGCGCGCCAAAAATTCGCTTTTGGTTTTATTGGCCATGTCGGCTTGAGTTTTGGCGGCGAGTAAATCTTCGCGTGCAAGAATAAAATCATTAATATTGTTGTTGATACCCACACAGCGCGTTGGTTTACCAGATACATCATGCTCGCAAAATTTCATTTTTGAATGCACCCAAATGACTTTGCCATTTTGGTGCTGCATGCGGAATTGTAAATCGACGTAAGTCTCGCCTTCATCAATGGCAGCGTAGAGCCGCGCCATAACTTTCTCGGCATCTTCGTGATACAAAAAATAATCTTTTAAAGTAGTTAAGTTGCCGGGCAAGTCTTCGTAGTAGTAACCCAACATACGCAAATAGCTGCGGCTAAAATAAATTTTGCCACTGAGAATATTCCAATCCCACAAACCATCACTGCTGGCCTCAATAGCGTAATTGAAACGCGTATCGCGATCGCTTAATTTGACTAGCAACTGCTGGCGATCGTACAAATTGAACAGCGCGGTAGCAATGAACATCAAACGATCTAAATCGCGCGTGTACCAACCACGCGGGCTATCGCGATGCAACACGACAAAGCCTTCTAATAAGTTGTAGCGCAACACGGGAACCAGCAAGGAGCTGAAAATATTGGCTTGACGCAAAGCCGCGGTTGCCTCTGCAACCCTAGGGTCGGCCGCCAAGAGTGCTACAGGTTTGCCACAGTTTAGACTCTCGGCAACTTGCGAATCACGCTGCCAAATGCCCGTAAGCCAATCGGCTTCGTGCAACTTAGGAATCACTTTGGGCTGCCAGCGCCCCAGACACTGCCAAGCCGACGCCGTAATGCTATGGGGCGTAACAGGCGTTTCGGTCATGCGCCAGAGGCTGCAATCTATAACATCAAATAATCGACCGAGCTTCTCTAGGGCATCGTTGATGTTAGCTTTATCGGATTCGATAAGTAGGTATTGACCGAAGGGAATCAGCCAAGAGTTTTTAATCAAACCGCCTTGCGGCGTGCGGGTGCCAATGGTGCGTGCTTTTGAATGGCGCAGGCGTTCCTCGAGGAGCTTTACCTCCCCTTCTAGCTGCTGGATTCGCTGCTCCAGCGCTTCCCTATTCTGAGAGTTCAGATTGCGCTCGTCAGTCATAATCGTATGGCTACAAAATTGACAGCGGGGCTGACAATTGCCTATTTTCCAGGAAATCCTTCAGCGGCCTTGGCTGCTGTTCCCTACCTGAGCGGCGTTTGAAGCATCTTCATAAATGCTCAAAAAACACACCGTCCAAGTTTATAGACTAGTTCAGCTTAGCGCGTTTACCAGAGCAGCGACGAAATTTATCATCCAGAAAGAAAATTTAGGCGACAACTAATAGAGAGGGTCAAGCTAATAGGGATTGCCAATCAAAACTGGCATCGCCCATGGCTAAAAAGAAGGGGTTGAGTAAGCTCTCTTGTGTATTGCATCGCAGAGGAGCGAAATCATTAGCGCGCACTACCATGCCACCGGCGGCACAGAGCACGGCTTGGGCTGCGGCTGTGTCCCACTCGCAGGTAGGCGCAAGGCGGGGATAAAAATCGGCGCGACCTTCGGCAATCCAGCAGAATTTGAGCGAGCTGCCCGCACTGAGTGGATTCAAAGGCGCAGGCCAGCGCGACTCCAGCTTTGCCACCAAAGCAGTCTGCCCCTCTGAGCCGTGACGCAAGCTCATAAGCACATCCAGCGGCTGCTGTTGGGACAGCTTTTCTGCCATGGATTGCGTTTTAAGCTGGCTTTGAAACACGCCCGCCAGATATTTTTCAGCGCGAGCAGATTGATGCTGAGTGAGTGACTGATCGACGCCCAGATAAGTCTCATCCGTCACCGGTACATGCACCACACCTGCGAGCGGTACGGTGTTCACAATCAAGGCAATATTCACCGTAAATTGGCCGTTGCGAGCAATAAACTCTTTGGTGCCATCGAGCGGATCAACCAACCAATAGGTACTCCAGACCTGGCGCTCAGCCAAGGAAGGCAGAACCGATTCTTCAGAAATAACCGGAACATCCAATAGTTTGAGTAGCTCGCGCACAATCAGCTGATGCGCCGCCACGTCTGCCGCGGTGAGTGGTGAATCGTCGCTTTTGGTTTGGATATTGGCCGTTTCCGGCGCGTTATAGATTTCCAGTATCGCATCGCCAGCGGTGCGGGCTATAGCAATGAGTTGGGTGGTGAAGGCTTGGTCAATTATCAAACTCATACCAGATTTTCCGGCTTGGCCAGCCATTCACGCACCAAAAACAACGCGGCTATGCTGCGGCCTTCGCAGACATCGGAACGCAGGCAAAACTCGGGTAAATCCGCAATAGCAAGGGACTGAACTTCTATGGGCTCGGGCTCATCGCCCTGCAAACGCTCCGGGTATAAATCCTGCGCAATCACTATGTTAATGCCGTGCTCCATATAAGACGGCGACAGGTGTACCTTCTTCAAAAAGGTCAGCTTACGTGCGCCGTAACCCACTTCCTCCTTAAGTTCGCGGTTGGCCGCATCCAAGAGATCTTCGCCCTCGTCGATGGCGCCCTTGGGACAGGCGAGGTGGTAATCCTCAAGACCAACGGCATATTCTTTAACCAAGAGAAAGGTAGCATCATTCAAGACAGGCACAATCAACACCGCACCACGACCGCCGCCCACGAGTTTCTCGTAGTGGCGCTCTTCGCCATTGCTAAAGCGCAAATGCACTTGGTCGGCGCGAAACAGACGGCTGCGCATCACGGTTTCGCGCTTTAATATCTCGGGTTTTGTCGGCATACTGCCCTCTTCACTGATGACGATTCCTATTTATTAATGACAATCTCTATGACCGCACCACTTGTGGACTGGGACCAGATAGATACCGTATTGCTCGATATGGACGGTACCCTGCTCGATCTTCATTTCGACAACTTTTTTTGGCTGGAACACTTACCTAAACGCTACGCCGAAATTCATAAAGTGGATTTTGCCACAGCTACGCAACGTTTGAATGAAAATATCAGCCAATACGAAGGTACCTTGCAGTGGTATTGCCTAGAATTTTGGTCGAAGCAGCTGGATGTCGATATCCGTAGCCTCAAGGTAGAAATCAAGCACAAAATCCAGATTCGCCCACATGTTAAAGAGTTTCTAACGCGCCTGCGCAAGCTGCACAAAAAGTGTTTGCTGGTGACCAACGCCCACCCGCAAAGCCTGTCGCTAAAACTCGAAGTGACTGAAATCGATAAGGATTTGGACATCATTATTTCTTCCCACGAATTCAATCAGCCCAAAGAGGCGCAAGAATTCTGGCAGGCACTGCAAGCACGCGAACATTTTAACCCCGCGCGCACCTTGTTTATTGATGACACCGCCCGCATCTTGCAGTCTGCCAAAACCTACGGCATTAAATATCTCTTGGGCATTCACCAGCCCGACAGCCAAAAAGCGCGTAAAATGGATTTATTTCCCGCTATTCATCATTTTGATGAAATTATGCCCCCAGCATAATTTATGTAATTTTTTATTGTAGATACACACATGTTTAAGCCTTATCTTGATTCAAAAGTCCGTTTAGATAAGTGGCTCTGGGCTGCACGTTTTTTCAAAACTCGCAATCTCGCCAAGCAAGCCATTGAAGGCGGCAAAGTCCATTGTGAAGGCCAACGTGTGAAAGCGGCAAAAGAAATTAGCGTAGGAATTACACTAAGCATTCGTCAGGATTGGGATGAAAAAGTAGTCGTCGTCAAAATGCTTTCCGACCAGCGCCGCGGCTCTCCAGAAGCGATTTTGCTTTATGAAGAAACAGAAGAAAGCAAAACGCTGCGCGAAAAACGCAGCGCCGAACGCAAAGCGGGAATGGGTAGCTTTATTGCCAGCGATCACAAACCTGATAAACGGGAACGCCGTCATATTCACCGCTTTCAACGCATTAACTTATTTGAAAGTGAGTAAATCTTTTTACAGGCAATAGCCATTTTTAAGGACAAGATTATGGAAAAATTTATCGTAGGTTTAGCGTTAATCTTGTGCTTACCAATTCACGCCGAGGTTTATCGCTGGACAGATGCCAACGGCAAAGTTCATTTCGGCGATAAAAAACCAGCAGAAGCTGCTGAAAATATCACTGAAAAGGTGAAGACAACCAACCTAGATACAAGTGCTAGCGAGCACCAAAAACTGGAAACCCTTTTTCGCAAAGAAAACGAAGCAGACCGCGAGTATCAACGGCAACAGGCAAAACCTGATCCCGAACTACTTCAGCGCTGTGCTGAGGCGAAAAATTATTTAAGTAGAATCAGCGGTCGCGTGCAATTTTTAGATGAACAGGGAAAGCCAGTCAATATCTCGGAAGCAGAACGTAACCAACACGCGCAACAAATGCAGCAACTTATTAAAGAAAACTGTCCCAATTAAAGATTATTTATTATGCCTAGCAATGATTTATTAAACCGTTTCATTTTTGATGACTGCGATATTCGCGGCGAGCTTGTTACATTAGGCGAAAGCTATCGCGAAATTCTCACTCACAATAAATACCCCGCAGCGATTCAACGTCTGCTCGGTGAATTTTTGGCCGCTGTGGGCCTTCTATCGTCAACGCTGAAATTTGACGGCATGATTATTTTGCAAGCACGTGGCGACGGTGCAATTTCCACCATAATGGCGGAGTGCAATCACCACAACAATATTCGCGGTATTGTTCGCTTAAAAGAAGACGCTGAACTCTCCGCACAACAAGCGCAAACAGGTAGCTTGCAAGAATTGTTAGGTAATGGCGTATTGGTCATTACTATTGAACCCAAACGTGCAGAAAATTTTGGCGGAAAATTAGAGCGTTACCAAGGCATTGTGCCTTTGGAAAAGGAAACACTCGCTGGCTGCTTGGAAGATTACTTTCAACAATCCGAACAACTTGCCACACGCTTATGGTTTGCAGCAGACGACCAACATGCGAGCGGATTTTTAATTCAAGCGCTGCCGCAGCAATTGAAAACTAACGACGAAAACCGCGATCACTGGGAAACTATTGAAGCCCTAGCGGATACTATTTCTTCAGAAGAGCTGCTCAATCTCGATCACGAGCAAATTCTCTATCGTTTATTCCACGAACAACCCGTGCGCGTATTTGATCCAACACAGGTTAAATTCGCTTGCAGCTGCTCGCGTGAACGTAGTGAAAGCGCTCTACTTGCGTTAGGAAAAACTGAAGTGGAAGAATTGTTGGTTGAAAAAGGCAGCATTGATATCGACTGCCAGTTCTGCAATCAGCATTACCATTTCAGCCCGGAAGATGTTAGAAAATTATTGGGTGGAAACACGCTACACTAAATAGCTTTTTGGCTTTAATAAAAGACAAACTTGCACTTATAGATATCATTTCGGAATAGACTTTGCACTACTTGAAGATTTATTCGAAAGCTTAGATTTAACAGAGCTAGCTTGGCTAGCTCTTTCGTTTTTCCTCACCCACTCAGCATAGTCTGCTTCATTGGAGATATTAGGCGTATCCTCTATCGCTGGCTTGCTATTATTAGTGGAGGACGATGAACCCGCCCAGCAAAAACCAATATTCACCATAAATACTGACATTGCCGCAGCGAATAAAAAATGTTGCTTCATGTTAACCTTCCACATGATTACAACTTGCGTGCGCGAAATTTACGGCCTTTTATTTTTCCGTCCTGCAAATGTTGCAAAGCTTGTTTTGCAATGGATTGGTGTACAGCAACATAAGCGGCAAATTCAAAAATATCGATCTTGCCAATTTTTTCAAAGGGTAAACCCGCATCTTTCGTTAAAGCACCAATAATATCGCCGGGGCGAACCTTATCTTTTTTGCCTCCATCAATATTTAAAGTCACCATTTCCGGCATTATGCCAATCACGCCATCATTTTCTGGTACAGATTCCAAGGTGATAGCTTTTTGCAAATAATCCTCCAAACGATTTAAACGCCCCAATTCTTTAGGTGCAACCAAACTCAAGGCCAAACCACTTTCACCAGCGCGACCTGTGCGGCCTATGCGGTGCACGTGAACTTCACTGTCGTGCGCAAGCTCAACATTAATTACCGCATCCAAACCTTTAACATCTATACCGCGCGCAGCAACATCTGTAGCAATTAATACCGAACAACTTTTATTGGCGAAGCGAACTAAAACCTGATCGCGATCTCGCTGCTCTAAATCGCCGTGCAATGCCAAGGCATTAATACGCTGTGCACGCAGCAAATCGCACACTTCCTGACATTGAACTTTGGTGTTGCAAAATACGATGGAAGATTGCGGTTTAAAGTGCGCTAATAATTTTTGCACAGCCACATCTTTTTGCTCGCCTTCGCGCAGCTCATAAAAATGTTGCTCGATATTCACATCACTATGCACCGACTCCACATGCACTTCTTGCGGATCTTTTTGGCAGTGCGCACTGATTGCTTTTATTTCGCCGGGATAAGTTGCCGAGAACAACATAGTTTGGCGTTCACTCGGGCAGGCATTCAACACAACTTTTAATGCATCTGCAAAACCCATATCCAACATGCGATCGGCTTCATCCAACACTAACTGCTTTACGTTTTCGAGTTTCAGTGAACCCTTTTCAATATGGTCAACAATACGCCCCGGTGTACCCACAATAATATGCGCACCGTGTTCCAACGAGCCAAGCTGTGGGCCAATTGAAACACCACCACACAAGGTCAGCACTTTTACGTTGTGAGTCGCGCGCGCAATACGACGAATTTCTTTCGCCACTTGATCCGCAAGTTCGCGCGTAGGGCACAGCACTAAAGATTGAATGGCAAATTGTTTTACATTGAGCTGCGCAAGCAATCCAATTCCGAATGCCGCCGTTTTTCCACTACCTGTTTTTGCTTTGGCGATAACATCTTTGCCTTGCAAAATAATCGGCAGGCTTTGCGCTTGAATTGGGGTCATCTCGTTATAGCCGAGGGATTCCAAATTGGAGAGCATTTCGGCGGAGAGTGAGAGAGATGAAAATTTTGTTGCTGTCATAAATAACTCAAAAATATTGAAAAATTTGAAGAGCGAGATCCCCGCTACGCGAGCATGACGACTCCCTTTTTAAATAACTTCTCCGATGTGGCACCGGCTCTTAGTCCCTTGCGGCTTCTCCGAGCATGGAATTTAAAAGCAAAAATCAAAGGCGTTTTAAAACACCTAAACTTTTTACCAAGGGTAAGGCTTCAAACAAACCAGACTCTTGTGCAAGTTTCCAAATTTCAAACGGCGGTCTGCCGCCATCTGCAGGATTGGGAAATACATCGTGAATCACGAGCATACCACCACGCATAACATGACCTGACCAACTGCGATAATCATTTAGAGCTGCTTCCATACTATGGCCACCATCAATAAAAACCATCGCTAATGGTGTTGACCAAAAACGCGCTGCTAATACCGAAGGCGCAACAATGGGAACGACTACATCTTCCAAGCTCGCTCGAGCGAGTGTGTGACGAAATTGTGGGAAGCTATCCATTTTTGCAAAGCGGGTATCGTACAATTCAGGGTCGTGATACTCCTCGCCCAACTGATGCTCTTCACTGCCGCGATGATGATCTACTGCAAATAAAACACTGCCATTTTTCTTGCAAGCTGCACCTAAATACACACTGGACTTACCGCAATAACTGCCCACTTCCAATAACGGGCCCATAGTCGCTGCAATAAGTGCGTGCTGATAAAGCGCAGCACCTTCGTCTATATCTAAAAAGCCTTTAACCGAATCTATATCCAGCGGCAGATCTATAGCATTTGGCAGCATGGGGAGTCTCAAGCATAATGAAGTAGCCATTCTACCAGACTTATACCTCTAACTGACTTGCGAAATTTTTCATGCGCCGGAATAACACGCCCTATTTTGTTAAACGTATTTACACTGCATTTAATCGTTTTTATGTAAAACGTTTTATTGCGCCGCAATTCGATAGCCTAGGTGAAGGTTTGGATATAGGACACCCACGCCATCTAGTGATTTTTGGTCACAACATTCATTTGGGTCGCTACGCACAGATTATTGCCGCGCCCGATAACTGTATTCGTTTCACCACATGGCCAAGCAAGCAGCGCTCGGGTGAAATAAAAATTGGCGATTATTGTTTGATTTCACCGGGTGTGAGAATTTCCGCCGCGCATTCCATTCGCATTGGCGACAACTGTATGTTCGCCGCCAATGTGTATATTAGCGATAGCGATTGGCACGGTATTTACAATCGCATTCGTCCTTTTCGTTGCACCAAACCCGTTGTGCTGGAAAATAATGTGTGGCTCGGCGAAAGTGTGATTGTCAACAAAGGTGTAACCATTGGTGAGAATTCCGTTGTTGGTGCAGGCTCTGTAGTTACCAAAGATATTCCCGCAAACTCAATTGCCGCTGGTAACCCGGCGCGGGTTATTAAATCGATTAACCCTAATCGCAGAATGTTAAAGCGCGAATTATTATTTAAAGATGCGGAACATTATTTCTATAATCAGGATCAGTTAGATCGCTATATGCTCGGAAAAAATTCATTATGGAATTGGTTGCGCAGCTTGGTAAAACCAAATCAACATGACTAATTACTTTTTATATCTATTGGAAGGAAGATGATAGAATTCCGAGATTTTAAAAACGAAGACGCTGACTTATTAGTTAGCTATTTAAATAATACCGCCAGCTCTTGGTTTGTTTCTTCAAGAATCCCACAACCCTATACACCCGAAGCTGCTCAGTGGTGGATTAATACCGGTAGTAAAATAGGATTTTCAAAGGCAATAATTTTTAATGGCAATTTTGTAGGGACTATCGGCGCTATACCTGGTGAAATGGAACGACAAAAATCTGCTCTCATAGGCTATTGGATTGCCGAACCCTTTTGGGGAAAAGGTATTGCTACTGAGGCGCTGAAACAATTTATTGATATAGTTTTCTCAACTACCGATGTACATAGACTCCATGCAACCGCGTTCGCGGCAAATTGTGCATCGGCAAAAGTTTTGCTAAAGTGTGGTTTCAAACATGAAGCCACACTAGAAAAATCGCTTTATAAAAATTGTGAGTTTTTTGACGAACTATACTTTTCTCTTTTTCGCAAAAGCAATTAACAAGGATATTTATGGAACTTGTACCAGTAGACCTGAACACAAATTTAGAACTGTGCATTCAATTTCGACGTGATACCCACATTTTGAGCTACGGCACAGACGAAACTTTTGACCGCGACCAGTGTATTGATTGGTTTAACCAACAAAAGCAATCTAATGCCAACGGTTTCTTGCATGTCATTTGTGATGGCGCAATAGTGGGACAACTGGAATTTAAATCTGCGCTTGATGATGCTGAAAAAGGTTTGTTGGGTTACATAAATTTGATTTATTTAATCCCTGAATACCGTGGCAAAGGTTACGGCATAAAATTGCAGAATTATATTTTTACACAATTTAAGGAAGACAAATGTACATCTGCCTACTTACGTTATTTACCTGACAACCGCAGCGCGGGTATTTTTTATTTGAAAAATGGCTGGAGCAAATCCGGCGAACCCAATACTCGTGGTCAACTCATGGTTCATTATTTGAATTCATCTGATATTGGTTGATATGAGCAAGACTCAATTATCATCGCAATCAACACCTACCCTTGCCCATCTGGGTTTTAACCGCTATTTGCCGCAAGAAGCCTTACGCCCCTGGGTTCAATGCTATTGGGTTGCGCAACAATATGAATTGCCCAGTGGTGGTTTTACCGAAACACTTTATCCCGATGGCGGTACCAGTCTTATTTTTAATTTTACCGACAACGAATTTCCCAACATCAATTTCAGGGCGGGGCAAACGGCGAGCAAAATACTTTTTCAACGGCGTATTGATTGCCTTGGTATTCGGTTTAATCCGGGTGGGGCATTTAAACTTTTTGGCGTAGATATGAGCGCTTTGGCCAAGTCAGATCATCAACACTATTTTTTTGAAACTCACGTTGCCCGCGTGCAGCCGCAATTAAATGAATTGAAGACTACGGCGGCGCGTTTGATCTTGATTGAAAATTGGCTTATCGCGAAAGTCAAACAACAACAATTAGGCCAGGATTTTTTTGAGCGCTTTGTAGCGCAATTTTTAAAAACCGATGAACGCTTTGATTTATTAGTAGAGCAACAACCCCTAAGCCGACGCCAGCTAGAACGAAAATTCCAACTGGAAATTGGTGTCTCGCCTGCGCATTTAAAGCAATTGCACCGTGTTAGAAAAGCACGTGAACTTATTGCCAGAAACCCCGCCATACAACTCACCCAGGTTGCCCATGATTGTGGTTTTTACGATCAGGCGCATTTTATTCGCCACTTCCAAAAAATTACTGGCCAAACACCCGGCCAATATAAGCAGCGCAAGATGTCGCAAATATACAATCCCCGCAGCTGATGTCGTTCTATCCTGAGCCCTCAACAACTCAGGAGCCTGTTCAGGAGGCCATCATGCAAGAACGTATTCCCTACCTTGATGTTTACAAAACCCAACCCGTTTTAGCTAAATCTTTAATCGCCGTTGGCGAAGCTGTACTTGAATCTGGTCTGGAAGTTTCGCTTTACCATTTAATTAAATTACGCGCATCGCAAATTAACGGCTGTGCCTTTTGCCAACATATGCACGTAAATGAAGCACGCAAGGATGGCGAGAGCCAAACACGTTTGGATGTATTAGCCGCTTGGCGCGAAGTACCTATTTTCACGCCGCGTGAACGCGCTGCACTCGGTTGGACAGAAGCTCTAACCCAAATAGCAGGCAAAAGTGTAAGCGAAGAAGACTTCGCAAACGTCTCTGCTGAGTTTACCCAAACGGAAATTGTTAACCTAACCGCAGTAATTGTTGCCATTAATAGCTGGAACCGCATTGCAGTTGGCTTTCGCTTTATTCCTAATGTAGCTTGATTATAAAAATTGAGTTGCTATCGCATGGCATTAGCGTTTTAAATAAGCAGTTTTTTATAGGGAATTTTTTATGCTTATTCAACCGCTTTATGAAGTGACAGATAAGCTCATCATGCATGAGCTTATTATCAATTATCCCCTCGCTACTTTGATTACCGATAACGACGGCTTTCCCGATGTAAATCATTTCCCTATGCTGCTGGAAGCGCGCGAAGGAAAAGACTTTTTAAGCGGGCATATTCCACGCGCCAACTCACTCTGGCAAAAGCACGGTAACGACAAAGATGTAATTGCCGTATTTCGGGGAGAGAACGCTTACATTTCTCCAAGTTGGTACGCCAGTAAACCCGATAATGGAAAAGTTGTACCTACGTGGGATTTTGTTGCTGTGCACGCACAAGGTTCAATTCGCTTTATTCAGGATGCCGATTGGATTCTCGCGCACCTGAATGCATTAAGTGACCGCCATGAAAAATCTTTCGCACACCCGTGGAAAGTCAGCGACGCACCTGATGATTTTATTGCCCGTTTAACTCAAATGATTATTGGTTTTGAAATCGAAATTAAAGAGCTAAAAGGAAAGTGGAAACTGAGCCAGAATCGTCCCGCACAAGATCGCGCATCAGTTATTGCAGCACTCGAACAATCGGGCAACACCAAAATGGCTCAACTGATTAAGCAATTTGAGCCAAGATAATTTTCTGCTATGACTCGTGTGTTGTTTGCTTTACTTGCCAAAAAGCCAAACCGCGCGCTAAAAAAAATCCACTCCATGCGCCCAGAATTAAACTAACTACAAACGGAAAATAAGTGGCATGGACAATGGAAAGTTGCATTGCAGTGACAACCCCCAAGGCATAGCGCGTAATGAAAATGCCAAGGATAACGATAAGAGGTAGCCAGCTTCCTTGAATAATCAATTTTCGATTTTCAACATTAAAGCGCGCACTATTTTTACCGATAAGTTTTAGACATAACCAAGTAGACAGAATTATGCCTGCTAGCCAACACGTCAATACCGGCAATTGCCAACCTAAATAATGCAATACGCCCGTGAGCGATAGAACTAACATCACCACGGGTATAATTAGCGCAACCTGAATTTTCACCGCGCGCGTACGCGCTTGCATAAGACCAAACATCACTAGCATTGCTAACAAACCAAATACCCAACGCGGTGTATACATAAGTATGTCAAGAATGCTGGCTGATCGCTTGTACTCTTTAGCAGTTGGCTCTTTCGTTCGCGCAACAAAAGCAGCGTCATTGGTGTGAATAAATTCCAATATATCTTGTGCGAGCCGCGCGTGAACGACGTTTCTATCCACACCTGCGCGATCCTCACAGAGAGCAACGTCCATAACTTTTATTGAATTCGTGCAAGCGTTCAAAAATACAAAATGTCCTTCCTGCCCATTCAATAATGTTATGTGGGCATTAGGAATATTTTCCGCATAACGCTGCCCTTGATTAGCCCAAGATAAAAAATCATTATTCGCAGCACCAATCACAAGGCTGGGAATTTTAATTTTCTGCAGGCTTTCAAGTTGTGCACCTGCACCCAACGCTGGATCGATCAATATCATTGTTTTTACACGCGGATCTAACTGCGATTCGCGAAATAATACTTTATATTGTTCCGGTGCTTGCTCGCTATTTTTTGCGTAATTGCATGAGCGATCATTATTGGATGCGGGGGATTTGCAATACTCAGTCACTTGTGCCAACTCAAAAGTTGCACCTGCCAACATGCTCGCCGTTTGGCCGCCTGCAGAATGCCCCATGGCAATTATGTTTGACCAATTAACGGGCTTTTGAAAAATTTGTTGTTGTTTAAGGTAATCAAGCAATGCAGAAATATCTTGTGCACGTTGCCAAATGAAGCCGCTGCTTCTTGGGTTTATTTTATCCTGACCGTAAACCCATGATTCGCCAAAATGATTCACGCCGACAACCACATAACCCTGCGCCGCCAAACTCTCGCCTATCCATGAGTATTCAATTGCAGAACCCATAGCGCCATGCGAAAAAATAATCGCCTTATCGGTAATGGCCGAATCGGCAAGGCACCATTTTCTATCTGAACTATTTGCACACGTACCTTGCGGAAACCACAAATTAATTTTCATTGGGCGGCCGGTTGCGAGCTCAGCTATCTCTAAAGTTTCCATCTTCACCATAGTTTCGTTTGCCAGCACATGAATTGTTTGGCAAAGCATAATCACAGTGGCTACTAAACGGAGAATGAGTTTCATAGACTTTCCTTAAACTTGTGAGGACTAACGCCATTAATATAAGCGCAGTTTAATTAAGACACAGTAGACCCACTGTGCAGAAAGTGCGATTTAGATTAATTGCGGAAAAGTGGTGATAAATGTCAGATTCAAGCGCTGGCAGGATAAGATGATGCTTTGACAGGAAAGTAGAGTTCGGTAACGAGTTCTGTTTCTGGCGTTGTTTGTGGATTTTTAATATAGACTTGCACTATGGCATCGTCGGCCAATTCAATAGAGCCTGGAATGACCCACTCTGCATAAATGCGCGAGATGGTTTGCCACATTAAATTATAAGCGCCCACATGCTTAAAGCACGCCCACTTCCCCTGCGCCCATGTGTATTCATCCAATGCTATATTTGCGGGTAAATTTTTGGCAGCAACACCAATAAAAAAGCGGCTAGCAGTTTGATCGCCCTGCCACGGGCTTTCGAGCGAAACACCTATAGGTGCTGATGATATTTTCTCCACATTCGCTGCGCGTAAGCGCGTGTTTAGCTCTTTAAACAGCGACTCCGCTAAGGATTTGTAACTATTCTCTTTAAAACCTGTACCAAATAAACCGCGAAATAATTGCCTTGGTTGATCAACCCATTCGGGCTGTAAATCCGAAGCGCGCTTATTAATGCCTTTTAGCGTGTTGGGCGTTTTCCAAACACATTCCGCCCCCAACTTTACTTCACTCGGTTTGCAGCTAAACGCTTTTAAAAATGCGCGCGAAAAAGCGGAGTGTGATTGGTAGCCCACCGCCAAGCTCGCTTCTATCACCGAACATTTTCCTGCCGACAATAACGAGTAAGCCTGCTGCAAGCGGCGACGTTGAATAAATTCACCTAATTGAAAGCCGGTGGTGGCTTGAAACAAGCGATTTAAATGATATTTGGATACGCCCATCACGGCCGCTAAATCGTCAATGATAATATCTTGATCAAGATGCGCCTGAACGTATTCACTAATACGATTCGCTAAAACCTCATAGATATTTTTTGAATGACTCGCCACAGTGAATTTATTCGTTGAGCATCAAGGCAACACGCAATAAAGCGGCGACCGAAATTCCATCGGTAATTTCACCGCGCTTTACCATTTCAATGGCATCGACTAAAGGCAATTTTTTATATTCTATATCTTCAGTCGATTCCAAGGCTTGTTGGCCTGCATATAAACCGCGCGCAACAAAAACCACGCAAAACTCATCGGTCACTGAGTTCGATAAATGCATGGTCATCAGTTGTTGCCACTCGCTCGCTTGTAAACCTACCTCTTCTTCCAATTCGCGTTTGGCAGCATTTAGTGGTTCCTCACCGTGCGGACAACCGCCTTCCGGAATCTCCCACGTATATTGGTTGAGCGTGTAGCGGCTTTGTTTTACCAACCAGGTATTGCCTTCATCATCTATTGGCACCACACCTATGGCGGTATTTTTAAAATGCACAACGCCGTAAATACCATTGGTGCCTTTGGGTGTAATCACTTCTTCGTGATTGATACGCAACCAAGGATTTTCGTAAGCGATTGTGGATGTTTTGGTTTTCCAACCGCCCACTTTTTCTGCAAGGTATTTTTGTTCAGTCATGCTTGTTAATGCTCATCTTTAAATTTTGCGTAGGCCACATCGTTTTCATAAATAATAAATTCGCCAATGTAATCTGGGTCTTCGTGGCTGGTGCCATCGTCTAATTCGTATAAGCCTTCATCGGCCTCATCGTAAAAGTCTTCGTCTTTAGGTAAATTTTCTTCCTCTCCATTAGGCTTGATAACAACCAAGGCATCGTCGGTGACGCTGTTAACCATGGCGAAATAATTATCGAAGTAAATTTTTCCGTCTTCCATAATTAATTTTTTGGAGACGAAAATGACTTTGTTAAGGAATTCCATCGTAAGGCTCAACTATTAATAAACTTAATCAATAAAATTAGTGAATACGGTGCGGATCAAGGTTCACACTTTCAATACGATTGCCCAGCATAAACACACGACCAAAATAACGATCTTCCCCACTTACCGTAAACTCAAAATAATATTCGCGCATAAAACCTAAGCTTCCCGCTCTGTTGCGCTTTAGGCTGAGCTTTTTTAAAAATACGGTTTGATCGAGAAATTGTACTTGCATGAATTCGCAGTGTTTTTCAGCGGCTTTAGTTGCAAGCTCTTTAGTCCGCATTGCGTTAATCCAATAGAAGACAACGACAGCAAATGCAGTGAGCCAAAGAATAGAAGTAATATCAAAATACATGGGAGTGACTTATTAGGAGTTATGGACGTTCTTGAGGTGGGGCAGAAGCGCAAGACTTCAAGGTATAGCTAAGCAACGAAGACAAAAAAGCGGAGCTGAAAACAGCGAGCACTAAAATGACAAAGGCGATTGATTACTCAATCGCCTTTGGTAACTTACTCTTTCTATAACAAGGTTATATTACAGAGGAGTTACGTTTTCCGCTTGCGGACCTTTTTGACCAGCAGTCACTTCGAAAGTCACTTTTTGGCCTTCTTTCAAGGTTTTACGACCGTTGCCGTTAATTGCACGGAAGTGAACGAATACATCAGCACCGCCTTCACGCTCAATAAAACCGTAACCTTTATCGTCGTTGAACCACTTAACAACACCAGAGACTAAATCTGACATACTTTCCTCGTCTTACATAAAACGTCAGCGAAGCTGACCGAACAAAATAACCGACTTTACTAAAAGCCAGAGTGAAATAGCTTGTTAATAAAGCTATTGCTCAGGTCGTGGTACGTCCAAGTGTCTTGTGCAAGCGGTTGTCTTACAAAAGCGGAATCTTCGGGCGGATCTCAATCTGTAGCAGTTCAAAATTAAAGCACTTGTGAAACCTGAGTTCAAGCAGTTATGAATGAATTTAAGGAATATCGCTAAATTTAATGAAGATGTGTAAGGAACACCCAAATTATTGCGGCATATTGCGGCTATCTGTTTCATTTTTGACACTTTTTTGCGCATTTTTATCTTTTCGTTTTGCCAGAATTTCGTGCAAAAAGAGCGCGACAGGAATGACAATAAAGCCAGCAGTCATTATGTAATGCTTAAGCTGCTGAAATTCATAACCTTCTTTGGCCAATTGATAAGCAGCTAAACCCCAAGCTGCTGCCGCAAAATAGGCAATAGCGTTGTTTTTATAGACTCCAAATGCAATTAATGCAGTAACAGACGCCAAAAATAATCCGTAAGTATTTCGAAAGGATAAAAAGCCAAGCACAGATACAACCAGCAACAGCAATAAAGCCCAGTTTAAAATTTTTGCGACCGCGAGGGTTTTTGACATTTTCTAATCCAACTTAAGTGTTACTTTTTTACACCAATATTATTGTGACTTATCGTCGTTACGCGGCTTTTCAAACCAATCCTGATATTTTTTGTGCACGCCGCGCGTTAAGGCTTGCGAATAATCTTCCATGGTATCCACACCAACCAAGACGAATACCACAACTAACGAGAGTTTAATTGCAATCAAGTCGTACCCAATGGCGATACAAACACCAATGGATGCAAGCGACCAAATAGTTGCGGCCGAGGTTACGCCCCACACCATACCATCACGCGCTAGCATTACGCCTGCGCCCAAAAAGCCAATGCCGGTAATCACCTGCCCAATAATGCGCGAAGGATCTGTGGTAGTCGCGTTAGAAACAAGCATAGAGGCGGCGATAAAAATATAAGTCCCCAACACGATCAAGGCAGATGTGCGAATGCCTACTGGCTTGCCACGCAACTGACGCTCGAGCCCAATAATGCCACCGCAAGCTAAGGAGGTGAGCACAGCGCGCCATTCGAACGGCGCTATAGAAACAATTTCTGCAAAGTTCATTACTGCATCCCGCTCAAGAATTAATGTAAACCCATTGCTGCTTTGACAATGATTTTTTTCAACTCTGTAATCGAGTTTAGCTGACGCATGCCAGAGTTGCGCAGCCAGGTGAGCATTAATGAATTGCTACCAAATAAACGTTTGAAGGCTTCCATGGCGCTCATCATCATTAAATTGCCCGCTAAACGTTGGCGTTGGTAGCGCCGCAGAATAGAAAAATCATTGAGCGGAATTTTTCGCACTAGCGCGCGTTCGATTTCTTGTGCGAGCGCTGCGACATCCAGCAAACCCAAATTCACACCTTGACCTGCAAGCGGATGAATATTGTGTGCAGCATCGCCCACTAGAACAATATGCGGTTGAATATAGGTTTTTGCGTGACGTTGACGCAAAGGAATTGCAAAGCGTTCCGCTGAGTGCAAAACATTTCCCAACTTATGTTCAAATGCGGAACCTAAACGCATACAAAATTCTGCGTCACTTAATCGCATTAATTCATCCGCCAATTCCAATTCTGCCGACCACACAATAGAGCAAAAATGTTTTTGATTAACACTCGGGAGCGGTAAAAATGCCAAAGGACCTGTGCGCATAAAACGCTGCCACGCCGTAGCTTGATGTGGCAATTCGGTTTGCACCGTAGTGACTATGGCTTTATGGCCGTAATCCCATTCGCGGGTTTCGAAATCTGCTAGCTCACGTACTTTTGATTGAGCTCCATCGGCGGCGATTAATAGGTTGGTAGACATTAAATCGCCATTATCCAATGTCATTTCGACACCGCTGCCATTATTTAATGCAACAACTCGCGCAGGTTGAATCAAGGTGATTTGTGAATACTGCGTAATTTTTTTACGCAGTGCATGGAGAATAACGGAGTTCTCTACAATATGACCTAAATGATTTGCACGAACTTCTGCACAATTAAAATGAATCGA
Source organism: Cellvibrionaceae bacterium (assembly GCA_021151525.1). Taxonomy (GTDB): domain Bacteria; phylum Pseudomonadota; class Gammaproteobacteria; order Pseudomonadales; family Cellvibrionaceae; genus Cellvibrio. The sequence goes on from JAGKXD010000001.1 coordinate 29,580, forward strand.
TGCCGTGCCTTCGCCATCCCACACATGCATATCGCTGTAGGCACAAGCACGCACTCGAACGATTTCATCCCACACACCAATCTTATGCAAAAGCTCTTGCGATGCTTGAGTTAAAGCAACTACGCGCGGATCAAAATGTTCACCAGAAAATTCCTGGCTTTCGCTGCCGGCTTCCACTAAAGCTATGCGCAAGGATGCAGCATCTTTTTGTTGGGCTATGGCGCACGCAAGGCTTGCGCCTACTAAACCAGCGCCAACAATCACCAGATCATAATGTGCAATAGCGTTATTCATAAGCCTAAGAATTTTTCACCGAGTTCATGTAGTCGTCATAGTGACTAATATAGTTATCGAAATTGTGTTCCAACATAGATTTATATTGGCCTAAAAAATATTCCATCAACTCGGCTTTTCGATTTTGTAATTCTTGGCTGGACTGCAAATCAGTTGCGCTCACCCAAGCGTTGTAACGCGCTGCTGCAAACATAAGCGATGCACTGACTTTGCCGCGTGCAATATCGGCAAGTTGTTCGTTGGCCAAATGAATGTGAGCATCAGCACGGTTAAAGAATTTTTCATCAGTATCTTCAGTCATTATTATTGTCCTGTCAGGGGTTATAAAAATTAATACAACAATTTCTCGCCCGCCGTTCCCATGGTCTGGGCAGCAAAACGAGTTTTTACGGCGGGCAATACATCCAGCCCCACAAAACCTAAATGGCGCAATGCAGTTAGCGGCAATGATGAACTGGAAAACAGGCGCACTAATTTATCGCTGAATTCTATGGTCAGCGTTTGGTCAAGTTGTTGGCGATACAAATAATTTTGCAGCACACTTAATTCACCCAGTTGTTTGCCTGCGGCCTCACCTTGAATTAAGGCATCTACCAAACACACGCAATCGCGCAACGACAAATTAAACCCTTGCCCAGCAACCGGGTGTAAAAAATGCGCTGCATTGCCGACCAACACAATATGCGACCGAATCTGTTCACTCGCCGTCACCAGCTTTAATTCATAGCTATGGCGTTGACTCACGCGCAAAAATTTTCCTAAACGATGACCAAAGCGTGTTTGTAAATGTGACAAAAAATCTTCATCACTTAATGCAACCACTTCATCCGCTGTATCGCGTGCCAAGGTCAACACCAGAGCTGATTCTTTTGCAGATGCTTTTTCACCCAACGGCAACAACGCCAAAGGACCTTGCGCCGTAAAACGCTCGTAGGCAACACCTTTATGCGGCTCGCTATAAGCGACATTCGCAATCAGCGCCGTTTGATCGTAATCTTTTATATGGGAATCTATACCTAAAGATTTCCGTAGCGGCGAATCACCGCCATCGGCAACAACAGCAAGCTTTGTTGTTAACTCGAAAGCATCCGAACCAGATTTAATCACTAATTGCGCGCCCGCTTGCTGCGGAATTAATTTTTCCACGCGCATAGGTGCAAACAAGCTAATATTTTTTTTCGTTTGCAATTGCGCAAATAAAACCCGACCAATCCACGCATTCGGAACTACATAACCTACTGCATTCAAATCATAAGTGCTGGCATCAATCAGCCCACCCATAAAATGTCCGGCATCGCTTACATGAACTTGTGCTATAGCGGTTGCATGTTGCGACAGCTTTTCCCACACACCTAATTCACGCAAAATCTCTACACTGCCTTGGGCGATGGCGGTGGAACGCGCATCGAAACTTGGTTGATATTGTTCAACATCCGAAAACGGCAGTGCTTCAAGTAGAGCAATGTGCCAATCAGGTTTTTGATTCGCCAATAGCAACGCGAGGCTGGCACCAACCATGCCGCCGCCGATAATGGCTATATCAAAATTTTCCACTTTATTCATCCGAGCATCTCGCTCCCAAGCTAAATTTATTGGGTTGTCTGAAGGGCCTCAATAGCCTCAACATTTTCTAATAATTTTGCTAACTGAATTGGTGAACAATCGTCATCGTTCAATAGAGTTACTGCACCTAAAGAAAGCAATAGTTTAATTGCTTCTGGATGATTTTGTTCTACAGCATAGTGCAACGGTGTAAAACCAGTTTCACCTTTTGCATTGATATCTGCGCCAGCAGCAATCAATATTCTGATGGCTTCACAATCCCCCCAACCGCAAACAATGTGAAGCGGCGCATCGCCATAACCATTTTTATAATTTACTGAATCAACTTTGTGATTATAAAAATCAGGCACGGCCTCAACTTCTGAGAAAACATCTTGTAAATTTCTCATAGTTTTCTTTAAGCCATCAGGGCTTCAATTTCTGCCACAGTTTTTGGAACATCTTTCGTCAGCACTTCATTGCCATCTTTAGTAATCACTACATCGTCTTCAATGCGAATGCCTATGCCGCGCCATTTTTTGGCGACACGTTCGTTATCGGGGGCTACGTAAATTCCGGGTTCAACCGTCATAACCATTCCCGGTTCGAGCACACGCCATTCACCGCCGACTTTGTAATCGCCTACGTCGTGTACATCCATACCCAACCAGTGGCCAGCGCGATGCATGTAAAATTCTTTGTAGGCTTCGGTTTTAATTAATTCGTTAACATCGCCTTCGAGCAATCCGATTTTTACTAAACCTTCGGTGATGACTTTTACCGTCATCTCGTGTGGGTCGTTCCAATGGTTGCCGGGTTTTGCGACCGCGATTGCGTCGAGTTGTGCTTGCAAACAAATTTCGTAAAGGGCTTTTTGTTCGGGAGAAAATTTTCCGTTAACGGGAAAAGTTCTGGTGATATCGGCCGCGTAATATTCCAATTCGCAGCCCGCATCTATCAACACCAAATCGCCATTTTTTAGCGGCGCAGAGTTTTCAATGTAGTGAAGAATACAGCCATTTTTTCCACCACCGACGATGGTGTTGTAGGCAGCAAAGCGTGCGCCGGCCATTTGGAATTCGTGCATAATTTCTGCTTCGAGTTGATATTCCATAACACCGGGTTTAGAAAATTTCATGGCGCGCACATGAGCACGCGCGGAAATTTCGCCCGCTTCTTTCATTACGCGCAATTCGGCGGCGCTTTTAAACAAACGCAATTCATTTAAGAAATGGCTGAGGTCTAAAAATTCGCCCGGTGGTGTTGCGCCTGAGCGAACTTTGGCGCGAATGGTGTTCACCCAATCCATGACTTGCTTATCAAATTCGCTGTCTTTGCCCATTGCATAATAAACACGCTCGCGGCCTTCAATTAAGCCGGGCAAAATATCGTCGATATCGTCGATGGGAAATGAATCGTCAGCATCGTATTCGCTGATAGCACCATCGGGGCCTGCGCGATAACCATCCCAAATTTCGCGTTCGCGATTTCGTTCGCGTACAAATAAAACATATTCGCCGTGTTCGCGGCCGGGAATTAAAACGAGTACGGCTTGAGGCTCAGCAAAACTGGAGAGATAAAATAAATCGCTGTCCTGACGGTAATGGTGCTCAGTATCGCGACTGCGCGTGCGCTCAGGCGCAGCAGGAACTATGGCGATACTGTTGGGCTCCATCATCGCCATAAGTGCTTTACGACGGCGAGCGAATTCCTGTTTGCTGATTCTCATAAGAGTTCTCTTTTACAATTCTCGAGACGGCTAAAATTGTTCAATTAATTTTAACTGGGAGTCGTCATCCTCGCGTAGCGGGGATCCAGTTTTTGATTAGCTTCAGTAATGTTAAGAGCTGGATCCTCGCGTAGCGAGGATGACGACTCCCCATTTTTCAACAAAAAATTTACAACACGACCCAACTCAAACCAAAGTCAATTCAAATTAATGAACCTGATTCGACGCCGGTGCTGCAATCGCATCCTCAGATGCTTTGTTCGTTTGCGCAGCGTATTCCAAAAATAACGAGGCGGCGAGTTGACGCACGTACTCGGTGACTTCCATATAATCCGCTTCATCGGACTCATCGCCATCTTCAATTGCAATTTGCGAAATGGCAGCGAGGTCACGCAAACCATCTTCAGCATCTTCCGCCAAAATGCGCGCGGTTTGGCCTGCGGAACCGAAGCCGGTTAAGAAACCATAACACCATTGACCGAGGGTCGCCGTGCGCTGGCTCAAGTCGGTGTCATCATCGGGCAATAAAAGTTTTAGGCCAAAACCGTCGCGCAATTGCTGCAAGCTGACGTGATAGAGATTGGTGAGCGCTTCGCGAACACGTTCATCGGGCGCTTGGGTAAAATCTAAGAATTCTACGGCATCCAGCAGCCAGCGAATTTCAGTGAGCTCAGCGCCGCCGCTTAATTTTCCGCAGAGTAAACCATGAAGTTCTGAGGGGCTGTTGATGGCGCCGAGCGGAGCGATGAGGTTGCAGAAATCGTCGAAATTGATGCTGTCTGGGACAAGAGATTGTTCAGTCATGAGTACAAAAAAGCCATTAGGGAATTTAGAAAAGTTCAGAAATAGAATGCTATCACGATGCACCGTTGAATCCGCGCTTTTCATCAAACTAATCGCATGCGGAAAACCGGATTCTGACGCCGGCGAATTTTCGATCAGTCCTCGAATTCACTTTAAATCTGGCCGCTAACGCACTAGGGCGATTGACCCTCGCCAAGTCCCGCAATATAGTGGCTGACCTACGTACATTTGCCTTGATATTGGTCACCAAACATCATGTCCGACGAACTCTTACTCTCCTTGGAAACCAAGCTCGACCGCTTGATTCTGCTCACCAGCCGGTTACAGCAGGAAAATGCTGAACTGAAGGCCCGCGAAAACGCTTGGCAGCAAGAGCGCGTGCGCTTAATTGAGAAGAATGAGCTGGCGCGCAGCCGCGTTGAGGCCATGATTACCCATCTCAAAAGTCTAGATACTGAATAATTGCAGGGAGCCTAACGTGGCTAACGAAACCGTTTTTGTAAAAATCCTCGATAAAGAATACCAAGTTGCCTGCCCCCGTGAAGAGCGTCAGGCATTGATGGAATCGGCTCAACTCTTAGATGAGCGCATGAAAGCTATTCGCGGTTCAGGCGCGGTTATTGGATTGGAGCGCATTGCCGTTATGGCTGCACTTAACTTGAGCCATGAATTGTTGCAGGCAAAATCGGGCACAGCGGCACCTGTGGGTGTTGCGACTGATAAGGCGGATTTACAGCGACTGAGTGACAAGATTGAGCGTGTGTTAGCAGGGAATTAATCCCGCAACAAATTGCCCCAGACGCCTGCCTTGAGCAGGCGTTTTTATTTAAACCAAGGAGAAAGATATGGATGTAAAAGTATCTGAAATCGGCCAAATCGCGATTACCGTTAGCGATGTTGAACAAGCGCTTGGCTTTTACCGCGATGTCCTCGGCTTAACCTTCCTCTTTAGTCCCGCTCCCACACTTGCGTTTCTCACGGCAGGCACAGTGCGCATCATGCTCAGCACACCCCAAGGGTCAGGCGCGGTCGGCGCAAATTCCATCCTGTATTTTAAAATTGAACAATTAGAAGCCGCTTACGAGCAAATTCTCGCCCGCGGCGCCACCGCCGAACGCCCGCCACAACTCGCTGCCAAAATGGCAGATCACGACCTGTGGATTGGATTTTTACGCGACCCCGATGGAAATTTAGTGGGTTTGATGGAAGAGAAACGTTAATGGTTAGAAATATAGTAAACAGGGAGTCTTCATCCTGGCAAAGCGAGGATGAAGACTCCCAACTAAATATCGAATTTTTGTAAAAAGATGCTTTTCAACCAATTCGTTCAGACACGAACCACTCTGGTTTCCTGCCGTACAAAATCGTAACTTTTGGCGTAAGTCCAGCGGTTTATAAGACTAAATTTGTATAAACGGTTATAAGACCCAAGCTTAATATCATTTGCGATGGGTTATGTAGTCTGGGTTATACTGGCCCCAGCCCTGGAATGTTTGCAAACCGACAAGTCCTTGAGCCGATTTCCACAAAACTGGTGGTGTCTCGTTGTGTTTGGTGTGCATGTCCGCTTGACGGAAAGCCTTAAAAACCACAGGTACTACCTCCTTGAACCTATGGGTTCAAGGCCAGCTTGGTAGCGGCATTTTCGGGGTTTCCTTTTACCCAAGCTTAAAAAATTTCATCCCTGATATTTTTTAAGCGTCGCGTTTCAAATACTGGCGCAAACAGGTGCGTTTGCTTGTATTTTTACGCTCGCATTTGCCGTTGGCAAATGAGCGATACGTCCTGTATTGCTGGTGCTTCGCAGTAATGTCCTAAACTCCAGTTGTATTAAACTCTGCACCGTCAAAACTTCTCTCGGACAGATTTTTTTGCCCCAGACTTTTTCTTTGTTCATCTCTACAATGATGGGATGTTCAATAGCACCCTACTTTTCTCATGACTACGACTCCCGATCCGCGCCAGGCCTTACGCAAAGAGCTGCGTGCGCGCCGCAATAGCCTTAATCCAACCCAGCAAGAAGCAGCCTCGGCTTGGGCGTTGCGGCATTTGATGAAATCACCCAAGTTTTTGCGGGCGCAACATGTCGCTCTGTATATCGCGGCAGATGGTGAGTTGAACCCTAACCTCATTGCCGAGCAGCTGTGGAAAATGGGTAAGCACTGTTATTTGCCCGTTTTACATCCCCGCTCGGAAGGCCAACTTTGGTTTGTGGAGTACACCCCCAATACCGAACTCAAGCCCAATCGTTTCGGGATTCCTGAACCGGATCATCGCCAAGAGCGCAAGTTTGCCCCCAATTTATTGGATGTAGTGCTTTTACCATTGGTGGGATTTGATCGCCGAGGCGGTCGCTTGGGCATGGGTGGCGGCTTTTACGACAGGACTTTCGCCTTCCATAAAGGTAAGAAAACCAAGCCTTATTTGATCGGCATGGCACACAGCTGTCAGGAAGTGGAGATGCTGGAAACGGCTGATTGGGATATTCCGCTCTACGCTGTGGTGACTGATAAGGAATTGATATTGGCGGGTAACAAGTAAGTTCAAAAGTTGCCAGTTCCTTGGCAACAGATTTTGTTAGGGGGCTTTAGCGACAACAACCTCTGTGGTTTTGCTGCTAAATAGGGTTTTCGCCTCAGAGGCAAGCGTGACGCAAACGCAGAGACAAAACACCATTACTACAACCGACATAATATCGAGTTTCATGGGTCACCTTTATTGCTTAACTTCGACGCATCGTTATTGTTAGGGAGTAGTGATTCACTCCAACGTCAGCCACAAAACAACTAAAGTGTGGTGAGTTGCACAGCATAGTACAATTGTTTAAAAAAGATACAGGGCAAACCCCTGATTTTCATAGATAAACACCAAAATTGCGTTATTTTTGTGCACTAAAGCTCAATTTTCCCGCCAAAATGACGTTTGCGACGTCCTTGTCGCCTCAATTATTCCGCTTTTGTCACACGACTATAGTGTTCACCAACGCGGCTGCGCAGTTGCACCGATGTGGCGCTAACCGCAACCGGCGCTTGATAGGCTTTCCAGGTGGCACCTTGATCCACACTATACTCCACCGCTAAACCAACATAGCCCGCATTAGCCAAAAGCTGGCCGTTCTTGAGCGTACCGCCGGGTGGAGGCAAGTAGAAAGACGAGCCCATAGCCGCCATTTTTGGCAACTCTTTGGCGACCAGCGCGGCAGAAAAATCTGCCCACTCTTGCGTGCGAGCCTGCGCATTTGGCTTATCTGCCTCCCAATCAGCTTTGTGCCATGCACGTTCAGCCAAGGCAGCAACGCGAGGGTAGATCATTTGCTCAAACTGCTCAGGCGTGCGAACTGTCTCGCTCCAAAGCTGACCTTGGATACCGGCGATATTTTCAGGCTTACGTAGTTTTGGCATTTCGCGACCCACCAAGGCTTCAAGGTTGGTGATTGGCGCACCTTCGCGGGTTTTATCGGCGTTGGCGTAGTAATTATCGGGCATGAAGCCAAAGACTTTGCCGGTATCTGAATAACGAGTTGCCCAGTAGTAGCCACGCTCTTCGGGGTTAGGTTCGTATGGATGGTCGAAATACAGGTGCGAACCGGGTGACAGAATCACTTGATAGCCAGCATTCGCCAAACGGTAGGCGCGGTCTGCAACGCCCCACTCCCAAATGTTGTCCCACGCATTGGCGTAAACCTTGTCGTTCGCAAACTGCTTGCGGTTAAAGGTATTTGCTGGGTCGTACATCAAGCCATCTTCCCAACCAGCTAGATTCAAGCCGCGCGAATTGGTGATATCGGCAATTTTGCTTACAAAATAAGGCTTCAAATCCGCAACGCCGGTCACGCCTTTTTCACCTTTGGCAAAAAGCGCATTACAGGCTGGCGATTGTTGCCAAGCACCTTTGCCCACTTCGTCCCCCCCCATGTGGAAGGTCGTTAGCTTCAAGCCAGCTGCGCGATACATTTGCTGCAATTCGTAAATCACTTTTTCCGCAAAGGCGTAGGTTGATGGCAAGCAAACGTTAATGGCGTTATCGGTGTAATTCTGCACGCTCATGTACTGCGATTTGTCTGCAGGATCGTTCAGCAAATACTGCTCAGCGGCCTCTTTTTGGCCTGCCGCAAGGAGCTTTTTGTAGCGCGCCTGCATGGATTTGATGGCCGCGCGAGCGTGACCAGGCATGTCTACCTCAGGAATGACATCAACATGACGCGCCGCCGCAAACTTGAGGATTTCCACGAAATCATCACGCGTGTAATAACCATTGCCAGAGCCAGATTTGCTTGGCCCGGTACCCAATTGGGTGAGCAGACATTGGGTTTCAGTAGGGTCGAAGCAGCGATTGCCTCCCACATCGGTCAACTCGGGCAAGCCGGGAATCTGGATGCGCCAGCCTTCATCTTCGGTGAGGTGCAAATGCAACTTGTTGAGCTTGTAGCGCCCCATTTGCTCAATCAAACGCAAGGTTACCGCTTTACCGTGGAAGTTGCGGCCCATGTCGTAATGCATGCCGCGCCAGGTGTAGCGCGGGCTGTCGCTGACAGTGAGCTTGGGGATATCGAACTGACTCGCGCTGCCTGCTGGCATAAGGCTGAGCAAGCTTTGAATAGCGTAGAATGCACCGGTGTTGTCGGCACCATTTAGCAGAATTTTGTTGCCATCAACCGACATTGTGTAGCTTTCTTCGCCCATTGGGGCAGCATCTTTCGCAGAACCCGTTGCCGGAACATTTACGCCAATAGCAATGACATTGCCTGAAGCTGGCACATTGTCTGGCTGGGAATCCAACGTCAGACCTGCTGCCTTCAGCTGCTGCTGCAAATAAAGCGCTTCTTGAGTCAAACGACCGGTATAGCGAATCTGCCAGCTGTTATCCAGTTTGATGCTACCTTTCCCGAGCTTGAGCGATTTGGGGGTTGGGATGATCAACTGCGCTTTCGCATTGATTTGGCTGAGCGCGAGATTATCCTCATAGCGCGATGCGGCTGTCGCTATGGGAAAGCCGTCGCTTTTACCCTTGCCACCAAAACGCAGCTGCTGTTCTGGCTTGGCGAAAGCATCCACAAATTGTGCAAGGTTTTCAGTATCCGTATTGGCGAAAGTTACCGGCGCTAACCCTTGCTGGGCGATAAAAGCGCGGGGCATAAAATCGGTATAACTAACTGCCCACTCGCCCGAACCGTATAAAAATTCGAGGCTGGCGCCCGGCGCTAAACCCGCGAAACTCTTGGTAGGTGACAACTCATTTAGGTCGCCATTGATATGGGCTAAGTGCAATCCCGCCATGTCTTTTGCGTGGATATTGCGCACCGAATGGAAATAAATTCGCCAATTCCCCTCGCCCGCTGGCAGTGCCACAGACGATTGGTTTTTCAGCACCAGATGCGCTTCCATACCTTCTTGACCAAAGTTGGTAAGCACACCAAAACGAAGCTCGGTTTTCTGGGCAAACTGGGTTAAATCCTGCTGGCTCAGGCTTTTTGGCGCCTGCGCGAAGCTCATTGCACTAAACAAAGTTGTACACAGCAATGCTGTGCCAAGGGTTGGTTGTTTCATTATTGGGCTCTCATGTGGTTCGGCATCTGGCTCTGCCATATTTAGACGACCATTTTTTTAGCTGGCCGCTGCGTTGAATAAAGCGTAGTCGATAAACGCGCAAAGACAACGTTGTCTAAGAATACACAATAATTCCCGAAACGCTAGGGGACGAACAAAAATTAACCTTTGATATGGTTTATCTTAGGCGCTGGCCCCCACCAATCTCCCCGTACGATTCGATTTGTACAAAGCATGGTTTAAATCCTGTGGGAAAATCTGCTCCTCCCCCTTTCCGAGGGGGGGTTAATTCGCTTTCAAAAAATTTGCTACCGCGTCATTCCACTGCTTGGGTGTTTTAAAGGTGCCGTAGTGGCCTACGTTTGGCAGCATCACCAATTTCGCACTGGGAATAAGCGCGGCGATTTCTTTGGCGTGATCGGGGCGAATTAGCTCCTCTTGCTGACCATCCATAATCAAGGTTGGCGAGGTGATTTTTGCCAAGTCAGCCGCGCTGAAATTAGGCTCAGCCAACCACATGACACGAATTTTTTCTGCCATAACGGGCAAATGTTCTGGCGTGGGCGAGAGCGCTAAATATTCACGGCCATTATCGCGCTGCATTTTTTCTGGTGTGACTGTACGTAAATAATCCAGAAACGGTTTTTGTAATCCGGCGGGATTAATATTTGCTCCATAGGCGACTAATTTTTTGACGCGCTCGGGGTGGTGAATCGCCATATCAATGCCAATATTTCCACCATCACTCCAACCCACTATATACGCCGATGGAATATTTAATTTATCCATTAAATGCACTGTATCTTCGGCCATGAGGTGATAAGTCAATGGCGCTTTTGAATCGCTGGTACGCGCTTGCCCGCGACTGTCGGGCGTGATTACGCGATAATTTTTTGAAAAAAACTCAACTTGATCTGGCCAGGAATTAGCGCTGCCCATACCACCGTGTAAAAAAATGATCGGCTCGCCGCTACCACGCTGCTCAACGTACATAGAAATATCATCGAGCTTTATGTATTCAGTTTTAGTGACTGCAGATGCCGTGTGCGATAGAAAAGCCGATGCACAGGCTGCAAACACCAACAAAATACTTACGGGAAAAGCCGCGCGCTGCAAACGTATTTTCATATCTCCAACTACCTTACTGATTGTTCAACAATAATCAAAAGTTCAATATGGGCTAAACATAACAAACCAATTTATGCTATTACTAAACATCATCACTCACTCGCGAGGACAATAATGGACACACAACAACAACTCAGCCCCATCACCCGCGCCCTGCACTGGCTGGTCGCGCTGGCCGTTATAGGTTTGCTTGCGGTAGGCTTTTACATGGGAACCTTTGAAGTATGGTCGTTATTTCCCATACATAAAGCGCTCGGTGTTTTAGTTTTGCTGATTATTTTACCGCGAGTCTTATGGCGACTTAAAAATGGCTGGCCAACCCCCGTGCGCGAATATCCAAGTTGGGAGCATAAACTTGCCGTGGTAACTCACTGGGTATTAATTCTCGGCACCCTCATAATGCCAATTTCAGGCTTTATTTTTTCTGGCGCTGGCGGTCATGGCGTTGATGTTTTTGGGTTAGTGATAGCGCCCATGAACCCAGACCCAACCAATCCTCATGAAGTTATCCCCTTTAATGAAACAGTGGCCGATATTGGCCACGAGACTCATGAAATGGTTGGCTACATTATGGCGATTGCGATTGTGTTACACATTGCCGGCGCATTGAAGCATCACATTCTGGATAAAGATCGCACCTTGTTGCGCATGCTTGGTAAATAAATTTTCATTCGTTCTGCTCCACTAAATAGCGAATTAACGTTGCCATATTTTTAATATACACACCGGTTGAAATTCCCATGACCGGTGTGTCTGTTGGATAAGGTGACGTATCCCACTCATCCCCAACCATTGTTTGCGCATAGCGCTCATCTTTCGATAAATCTGTTTTAGGTGGCTCACCTTTATAAGGATGGCTGGTATAAATTAAGGGTGCCGGCCAATAACCTTGCTCACTCAACGAATCTACAAGACGCTGCGCTGCCACCATTTTTTTATCATTTGTACCTGCAGCTTGTGCGCGAAAATTTAAATCTGAACTCTTATCTTCTTTTAGCGTAAAAAATTTCGCCAAGGGTTCTTTCTTTGAATTATGTAATGGCGACTCTTTTGCAAGTTGTTCAGGCGACCAACTTAAAGCCTCTGCATAGGCTGCACGCAAACCCGCTAGATCTATATGACGTGCAGAACCATAATGCGCCAAGGTTTTTTCTGGATTGTAATCCACAAAATATTCGCCATTCGCAACATTAGATCCGCGTCTATGTGTATATAAAAACTTCCCCGTACCCACTTCTATATTGCCTGCATAAGCGCGATCTCTTTTTATCAATTCGTCTGGCAGCTTCGTTTTTTCTAACCAATCCAATGCAGCAGGAATTGGCGTTAAAAATTTAGCATCCCCCGTTAAACGATAAAATTTAATTAGTTGCGCAATATTGTCTGCTGTCGTATTAGTTGCAATTGATTTAGGTTCAAACGAACGCGCAGCAGCAGGCAATAGATTCAAATCATATTGCAACGCCCAACCCGGCTGGGGCGGTTTTGATTGCAACACCACATAAGCATTCATCGCACGCTGAATAGGTTCGATAACACGTGAATCACCCAATGCTTGTTTACACATCAATAAAAATTCTATGTTTTTATTGGCAACATCATCATTAAAGGTAATGAACGACGAATATTCAAAATGCTGTTTATGTGCTTGCGGTTTGCGCGGAGGATAACGCTGCGGCCAACCGCCGATTGGATATTGGCTTTTTAAAACAAAATCTATGGATTTATTTAAGGCAGGGCGATATTTAGGGTTAGATTTTTCAACATAAAGGCGCAATAAAAATGTTGCCGCATCCATAGTGCCGCCATCATCAAAAGTGGCGTTGCCATAATAAATTTGGAATTCTTCTAAACGCCACGCATTTCTACCGACAGTGTCATACCATTTGCGCAGAGATTTCTCACCCGCAAAATCCGCCACATAATTCCAGCCACCACTCGGCAATTGCGCGCGCATAATGGCTGCTGCTACTTGTTCAGCGGCGCGATAATAAAATTCATCGCCAGTTGCGTGGTATGCATCTAAAAATACATGGCCGACAGTTGCTGTACCCGGTGGTTGCAACCAAATCATGGTGCGCTTTGCTTCTAACTCACCCCATTGGCGGGAGAAATCTGGTAGATAAGACCAAACAAAACCACCTTGGTAGCTGGCTTTTTCCAGCATAAACTGGCTGGATTTTTTCATGGTGAACAGGACGGATTCTTTGTTTACTGAATCTGCAGTGGAACTGTTTGAGAAGCCGAGCACACAAGCAAAATAAATTGCTTTTTTCAGAAGCGCTTTGGATTTTTTCATAGCTAATTACACCAACCCATTTAAGTTATTGTGGTGGTATGGATTTAGCCATTGCCGAATGGGTTTTTCTTTCTAGTTAGATTTTGTATACACAATAAAAAGGCGCAACTCTCGTTGCGCCTTTTCGTCAATCACTTACCCCAAAAAGAATTTGTAGGCTTCATTTTTGGTTTCATCCCAGTAGGGATAATTCAAATCATTTAAAAACACTTTCAACTCAGCATAATCTTTCTTCGGCACTTGCATTCCCACCAGCACGCGTGCAGATGCCGAACCGTGGTTGCGGTAGTGGAATAAAGAAATATTCCAGCGGCCTGCAACCTTATTTAAGAAAGTCATCAAGGCACCGGGGCGCTCCGGGAATTCAAAGCGATATAAAACTTCATCAGTCGCTTGGGGCGCATGGCCGCCTACCAAATGGCGAATATGTAATTTCGCCAATTCGTTTTCGGTCATGTCTACCAAATCGTAACCTTGCTCGCGCAATTCAGACACCAAATCTGCGCGGTCTTTGCCACCGGCAGCAACTTGAATGCCGACAAAAATTTTGGCTGATTTAGCATCCGCATAGCGATAATTAAATTCGGTGATATTGCGTTTACCGAGTGCTTTGCAAAATTCTTTGTAGGCACCGGGGCGCTCTGGAATTGTCACCGCTAAAATGGCTTCGCGCTGTTCGCCAATTTCGGTGCGTTCGCTGATGTAACGCAGGCGATCAAAATTAATATTTGCGCCGCAATCAATTGCAACCAAAGTTTGGCCAGTGATGCCGTGTTGCGCTACGTATTTTTTCAAACCGGCAATGCCCGTTGCACCCGCAGGTTCTGCAATTGAACGCGTGTCTTCAAAAATATCTTTAATGCCTGCGCAAATTTCATCGGTAGTGACGGTGATGCATTCGTCCACAACTTTTCGCAACACACGGAAAGTTTCTTCACCAATTTGCGCTACCGCAATGCCGTCCGCAAATATGCCAACTTGCGGCAGCACTACGCGCTTTTTCTTTTCCATTGCAGCATAGAGGCACGCGGACTCGTCAGATTCCACGGCGATAATTTTTGTTTCGGGGCGCACAAATTTTATGTAAGCGCCAATGCCGGCTGCCAAACCGCCGCCTCCAACCGCGATAAAAATCGCGTCGATTTTGCCGGGGTACTGACGCAAAATTTCCATGCCGATTGTGCCTTGGCCGGCGATGACATCTGGGTCATCGAACGGATGAATATAGGTCAGGCCTTTTTCTTCGGTGAGTTTTTTTGCGTGCGCGGATGCTTCATCGTAACTGTCGCCATGCAAAACGACTTTTGCGCCGCGCGCTTTTACCGCATCAACTTTAATCGTAGGCGTAGTGCGTGGCATGACGATGGTGGCTTTAATGCCGAGGTGCTGCGAGCCGAGGGCAACGCCTTGTGCGTGGTTGCCAGCAGAGGCGCAAATCACACCGCGGTTGCGTTCGGCTTCCGTCAGTTGCAGCAGCTTGTTGTAAGCGCCGCGCAATTTGAAGGAGAACACGGGTTGCAAGTCTTCGCGTTTGAGCAGGACTTTGTTGCCGGTGCGAACGGATAACAGGCGCGCTTCGTCGAGCGGGGTTTCTACCGCAAGATCGTAGATACGGGCGTTGAGGATACGTTTTATGTAGGATTCGGGCATAGGAATTCAAACTTTTGGGATGAAATAATGTGACCCGCATAGTAAACAATTTGCGCGCTTCTAGGGTACTCAAAACGCGCTTTATATGTGATTTTCCGTATAATGCGCGCACTAAAAACCCACTCTCCTCACGATCTTAAAAAGAGAGAGACGATACAAAAGCTAAACCCCCTCCCAACCTCCCCCTTGAAAAAGGTGGAGGGGCTGATTGTGCCCTGCAACAACTTTAAGTAGGGAGTCGGCTCCTCCCCTCTTTTCAAGGGGGAGGCTGGGTGGGGGTTAAAAACAACAGAGGATTCGGTCATGACCCAAGACGAACTAAAGCAAGCCGTTGCCCGTGCAGCCGTGGATTACATCACCCCCAAGTTATTTAATGATTCGATTATCGGCGTGGGCACTGGTTCTACGGCGAATTTTTTTATCGATTATCTCGCCACCATCAAAACCAAATTTGCCGGTGCTGTGGCCAGCTCTGATGCGTCTGCCGAGCGTTTGAAAAAGCTGGGCATTGATGTACTTGATTGCAATTCCGTCAGCGAATTGGTGGTTTATGTGGATGGCGCGGATGAAAGCAACGCGCAATTGCATTTGATTAAAGGCGGCGGCGCAGCACTCACGCGCGAGAAAATTGTGCGCGCAATTTCCAAAGAATTTGTGTGCATTGCCGATGGCAGCAAGTGGGTGGATGTATTGGGTAAATTTCCGCTGCCAGTTGAGGTGATTCCCATGGCGCGTTCATTTGTTGCGCGCGAGTTAGTGAAGTTAGGCGGCGCGCCGGTTTATCGCGAAGGCGTAGTCACCGATAACGGCAACGTGATTTTGGATGTGCACAACTTGCAAATTACTGATCCTGTTGGTTTGGAAAATACCATCAACCAAATAACTGGCGTAGTAACTAACGGTTTGTTCGCCGCTAAACCTGCCGATGTTTTACTGCTGGGAACCCCCGAAGGCGTAAAAACAATTACCGCGTCGCGTTAAGTTCTGCTGAGCAGGCATTCACACCGAACGCCTGCTTTGTGACAAAAATATTTCATTTTAATGACAATCGCCGAATTTAGGTGCTTTTTACATCATTTTGCATGATCTTCAGCCGCTAGTTTGCCAATCCTGACTATACTCAAAAGCCAAAAATGACATTTTGAAGGGTTGAATATGGGTGGCTTATTTTCTAGCGTGCAGTCTCGGCTTACGATTTTAGCGGGGGGTGGAATTGGCCTGCTGTTACTTGTGGCGAGTATCGCCGTATTCCAATTAAAAACTCATATCGACGAATATCACCAATTGCTTACCAGCAGTGTTCAGGCCGAACGCGAAGTAAGCGACTTAAACCTTTCCTTCAAAATCCAAGTACAAGAATGGAAAAATGTTTTGTTGAGAGGCAAAGACCCCGAAAAGCTACAAAAATATTGGGGTCAGTTCACGAGCTTGCATCAAGAGATTCAGACAAAAGGCGAGCCTCTTGTTAACACCTTGCCCAACGATGAAAGCAAAAAGCTTTTGCAAGATTTTTTACGTGCTCACCAAGCCATGTACGCCAAGTATGAAGCGGGCCTAAATGCCTTCAAAGCGGCCGATTTTGATCCAAGTGTGGGCGATAAGGCCGTAACGGGCATAGATCGCGAGCCCACAAAAATGCTCAGTGATTGCGCCAGCTTTATCAATCAAAAAGCCGTTGCCACCAATAAAGAACTCGGTGCGAGTAGTTCCAAGGTGGTGTTTTGGTCTGAGCTTTTGGTGACGGGTTTTGGTATTAGCATAATTGCACTGGTACTCATTACACTCAAAAGCAGTTTTGTCACGCCCTTGCTGGCTGTACTCAAACATATCGAAGTGCTTTCACAAGGACATATGAACGTGCGTTTGAGGCTCAACCAACAAGGCGAGCTAGGCGAACTCAACCGCAATCTCGATCGCATGCAGGATTCACTCATTCAAGTCATTAGTGCAGTGAAGCACTCATCGGAAACCCTAAACAGATCCTCACAACAAATTAGCGCAACCGCCCATGCAATTTCTGAAGATACTGACAGTAGCCATAAATCTACCGATCAAGTTGCGGCGGCGATCAACGAAATGACATCTACGGTGCAGGAAGTGGCCAACAATGCGTCGAGCGCCGCTAGCGCCGCGCAAGAAGCAGACGAACACGCACGCAAAGGCATGAGCATTATGGACAGTACCATTGTGTCGATTGGCCAGCTCAGCGATGAAGTCGATAAAGTAAGCGCCGCCATGACCCAGCTGGAAACCGAAACCGCGCGCATTGGCGGCGTATTGGATGTGATAAAAAACGTGGCCGAGCAGACCAATTTACTTGCACTAAACGCGGCTATTGAAGCGGCTCGTGCTGGTGAACAGGGGCGCGGTTTTGCGGTGGTGGCCGATGAAGTACGTGCACTGGCAAAACGTACGCAGGAATCTACTGCTGAGATTCAGCACATTATTCTCGCCGTACAGCAAGGCGTTACCAATGCCACTATCGCCATGAAAGCCAGCCAAACAAAAACCCACGATACCAATGCAATGGCAAGCCAAGCAGGCGCAGCCATTGGCGGCATCACTCAAGCCGTTGCGCGAATTCACAACATGAACACCCAAATTGCAACGGCTGCTGAGGAGCAAAGCTATGCCGCCGAAGAAATCAACCGCAATGTAGTACGTATTGTGGGCTTGGTGGAAAGTGCGGCGGGCAATGCAAACAAGTCAACGCAGGTAGCCACCGAACTCAGCGCAGTGGCGCGCAAGCTGGAACAACAAATCGCCCATTTCAATCACTAGGTGCCCGCTGGTTTCGCTGCGAGGCGCTAAATCCGCGCAGTGACCCCCCCCAATCACAGCAGGCTACGCGCTTGATTGTCGCATTCTTGTCACACCCTTCCCCTAAGCTGAACTGCTGATTGATTACTGGCCAGTTTTGGGGATTTTCCATGAATATTGCCGCGCGCTTGATGTTGGGAGCAACTGCACTAACCGTTCTTGCAGTGGTGCTCGCCGCCGGAACTACCGGCTGGATTGCCATTTCCGATAGCTCCGACGCGGTTGAAACCGCCATAGAACAACAGTTTCAGTCAGTTGCTGTAGGCCGTGAAAATGCCCTGCGCACCCAGGTTGAGAGCTACAAAGATCTTCTGCTATCGCTCGCCCACAACCGCATGACGCAGGAGGCGGGTTATGGCTTGGTTCGCGCTTTTAGCAGCTATCACTACGAGGTTGCTGCACCCGCTACCGATGAACTGCGCAGCCAACTTAGCCAGTGGTATCAACGCGAATATGCCCCCCTCTACGAACAGCAAACCCACGGCTTAAGCGCGCCCCTTGACGATTGGTTGGCAGGCTTATCGGTGGATGCCCTGCTCATCCAAACCAACTATATGGTGCACAACAGCAAGGGCATCAACGCCATGGCCGAGCTGGAAGATGCCGCCGACGGCACCATTTACGGCCAGCAATACAAGCGCTACCACAGCAGCTTTCACGATTTGGTAAAGCGTTTTGGGCTTAATGATTTAATGCTGGTGGATAGCCAAACCCTCTCCGTAATCTATTCCGTAAAGAAGGGCCCGCAGCTGATTAGCTCACTAAAAGACGGCGCCTTCAAATCCACCCAACTAGCTGCAACTGCCCAACAATTGGCGCAAAACCCAAGCGGGGAAGTCGTGATTTCCGCCTTCAGCCACAGCCCCTTCCAGTTTGAGCAGCAGGTGATTTACCTCGGCGTGCCGGTGTTTTACGACCTCTTTAGCAAAGACAAACCGGTCAGTTTTTTAATTGCCGAAGTCCCCGCCAGCCGCTTTTCCGAGATTATGACCGGCGGTTTCAATTGGGCATCGCTGGGCTTGGGTAAAACCGGCGAATCCTATTTAGTCGCCAGTAACGGCAACCTGATTACCGAGTTGCGCCCCATGCATGAAAATGGCAAGGATTTTATCGCTCACTTAGCCAAACATTCCGCGCCCACCCAAACCAACGACATTGAGCGCAACCATACCGCCGCCGGTTGGATGACCATTACCGGTTCCGCCGTGCAGGATGCTTTGGCAGGGCGCGCTGGCATGGGCGAACGCAGCGATTACTTGGGGCGCACCATGCTCACCGCGTGGCGGCCACTGCAGATCGGCAACCAGCAATTTGCCTTGATTACCCAACAAACGCCAGACGAAGTGTTCAGCGCCATCAACACCTTGAAATGGCATGTATGGCGGAACCTGATTGTGGCAGCCTTGATATTAACGGCGGTCGCTGCGGCCATCGCTTACGTCTTCTCCCGCCATATCACCCAGCCCATCACGCGCTTGGCGCAGCATATTCAGCGCGTGGGCGATCACAAGGATTTGAGCGTGGAATTCACAGTGGAGCATCAAGACGAAATTGGCCAAATCAGCCAAGCGCTCAATGGGCTGTTTGCAGAGTTGCGGGTGATGTTGGCCGAGGTCACTTCTGCTTCACAGCACTCGGTTTCAAGTGCGAGTGAAAACGCCGCCACCAGCGAGCAGTGCCGCATTGAAACCGAGCGTCAGCGCCGCGAGGTAACTGTGGTGGATAGCGAAACCACCAAAATGGTACTCGCCTTTAACCATATGACGGGGCAACTCGGTGATGTGGCGAGGCAAGTAGAACAAGCGGCAGAAACGGCGGCCACAGGCAAAAGCCGAGTGATTGCGGTAGCGGATAATATGCGCCTGCTATCCGGCCAGGTCACCGAATCCTGCGCGAGCATGACCGCCTTGCGCGCGGCTGCCGATAAGATCACCAAAGTGCTGGACACCATCCAAAGCGTTGCCGAACAGACCAATTTGCTCGCGCTCAACGCCGCCATTGAAGCTGCCCGCGCTGGCGAGCAAGGGCGCGGTTTTGCGGTGGTGGCCGATGAAGTGCGCCGCCTGTCGGCCGATACCCAAGTCGCCACTGGCGAGATTCAGGGCTTGATCAACAACCTGCGCCAAACCGTCGATCAAACGGCCGATGGACTAAACCGAGAGCAAGAAAGCGCAGCGCTTTGTCTCACAGAATCTGAAGCCGCTGAGTCTGCTCTCGTCACAATCCAACAAGCGGTTGTTGATATTCAGAACATCACTCAAGCACTCACTCGCCAAGCGCAAGGGGAATCGAGCCGTGCCGAAACCATGCGTTTCCGCTTGGCGGAGATGGTCAACGCGGTAAACCAAACCGATGAGTCCATTGCACGCCTTGCGCAGAGCGCCAAGCACCAAAATCAAATTGCATTACGCATGGTACAAACTACCAAAGTGCTCAAATTTGCCTAGCAAAAGCCATAGGTGAGATGAAAAAAAACCGCGCCAAGCGCGGTTTTTTTATGACTGAAACTTACGGCTGGCGACGCAAGCGTCCCACCAATATCAACCCGAGCCCAAATAAGCTCAACAACAAGGTTGAAGGCTCAGGAACACTGTTCGGCGGCTGCGGAGGAACGTAGCTCCAGTGGTAATCGTGAATCTCACCGTTACCAACATAAGACTTGGCGGCAATAGCGCCGTTTAAGTTAGCGTTGGTATTGATAGTGGCGTTCAACGCGAGCACAGACCCGTACCAAGAATCGCCAAATTTAATGCTGGTGGCATCGGCAAAGTTCCACAGCACGTTGTTCGCACTGTTTTGAAAGCCGTTGACGTGAGCGTTGCCAGAATCAAAGCTGGTGCCGCTTACGTTGATCAACACATTCACCGCCGAACCAAAATCCACGCCCCAGTTGCTCGCATTAGCAAGGTCAGCGGCAGATATATTGAATACTGCCAAATCCGTTGCAGCGCCGGTATATTTGAAGGTTTTGTTGTTGCTGTCGCCGGTAATGGTGAAGTTGCTGGATGTCGTCAGGCTTTTGAAATAGTTGGATTCGCTGGTCAATTCAGCCAAGAGCGTATTTTTTTCGGCCGTTAAAGAGCCGTCAGTCACCTTCTTCTCACAACCGCTTGACCCCATGCCGTTGCCGTTACAGATGTTGGTTGGGCCTGAAAAAGTACCTTGGTAGGCGAGATAGCCAGCCTCAACATGCATATTGCTATTGCTGGTGAAGTTACCAACAACTTTTACCGTGGTTTCAGTGGAGCTTTTGCCGATATGCTGCGCGAACACTGAAGCATTGAGCACATTGCCACCAATAAAGGCTTTGCCTTCAATGTGGCCACTGCTGCCAGATACATTGAGGTCGCCGCTGAGAATCAGGTTGTAATCATTTAGTGGAGTTGCACTTACACTTGCAGAGACCGCGACTAAACCCACAGCAGCCATTCTTTTAATGTACTTAACAGGCATATCAGGACCTTTTTTGATAGAAAACTAAACTTTGGCAGCTCAATGCAGCTTTTGTGCCTAAGCTCGTAAGTTCTTATTGCGGAATGATATCACAAACAAAATGAGCACCAGTTCACACAAAAGTGTAAATTAAACCGACAGCGCTGTCATGGAGTTTTCTTAATTGAGAGATCAGCCCTTAAGGTAGAATGAATTCATCCTAAAATAGCGGCAAAGCTAAACTGACTCTCACTATGAATTTCACCTTCCCCGCCATTGGCATTATCCGCTCCTGCTTCAAGGAAAAATTTGGCATCCCCCGCCAGCCAGGTTTAGCGCCGCTCGCCACCGCTCAGCTGGAGCTTTTGCCACCCTATAACGACCGCGATGCGCTGGATGGATTGGAAGGCTGTAGCCATTTGTGGATTCAATTTGTCTTCCACGCCAATAAGCGCGATGAGTGGAAACCCAAGGTGAAGCCACCGCGCTTGGGCGGGAATAAAAGCTTGGGCGTATTTGCCACCCGCTCACCAACGCGCCCTTCGCCCATTGGCTTATCCGTGGTGAAGTTTGAGGGAATTGAAGAACGCGATGGGAAACTACTCATTCACCTTAGCGGCATAGATTTGCTGGATGGCACACCGGTACTCGATATCAAGCCCTATGTGCCCTATGTCGATCTAGTGCCCGATGCTACTAACGCATTCGCCAGTTCTCCCCCCGCGTTAATTAGAGTTGAACTTAGCGCTGATACTGTCGCCTTTTGTAGCGATTATCGGCAAAAACAATACCTAGACCTCGAGAACCTTATCCGCCAAATTCTGCAGCAAGACCCGCGTCCGCAATATCAAGAGCCGGAACCAACCCGCATCTACGGCATGAAGTTGCTGGATTTGGACGTTCAATGGCGTTACCTACCCTGTGTCCAAGGCCATTACATCGAGGTCTGTGCCATCCACAAGGCTGTGTAAATTAGGGTTAAACCTAAGCCGCGCCAAGAATCGTTTATCTATGCTTATATTCGCCATTCAACAAGAGAGCCAATAACGATGAAACGCCTCCAACACTATATTTCGCTCCTACTTTTATCCTTTATCGCCAGTTTTGCGACGGCGGCAGATGAACACGCCGACGCTTGGCAAAAGACCCAAGGCTGGTGGAACGCCACCGATATTCCTGCCTTCGATAGCAGCAAGATCACAACCCAGTTGCCGCTCGTAAAAGTACAAGGCAACAAGTTTGTTGACGACAAAGGCAATGTCGTTGTCTTCCGCGGAGTGAATATTGCCGACCCGGATAAACTTGAAACCCAAGGCCATTTCAATCGCAAACTGTTTGAAGCGATTAAAAGCTGGGGCGCAAATGTTGTGCGTATTCCGGTGCATCCATCCGCATGGCAAAAGCGCGGCAAGAAAGGTTATTTGCCACTACTCGACCAAAGTATTGTGTGGGCAAACGAATTGGGCATGTATGTGATTGTCGATTGGCACTCCATCGGCAATTTGAAATCTGAAATGTTCCAAACCCCAAATTACTACACCACCAAACCAGAAACTTTTGATTTTTTCCGCACAGTTGCCGCGCGCTATAAATTTGTAAATTCGGTTGCCATGTACGAAATTTTTAACGAGCCAACCGTGTTCGGTGGTCAGCTCGGCGTGTTGAGCTGGGCCGATTGGAAAGCCATTAACGAAGAAGCCATCACCATTATTCAAGCGCACAACCCCAACGCAATTTCGTTGGTTGCCGGTTTTAATTGGGCCTACGATTTAACACCCATAGCCACCGCGCCCATCGAAAAAGAAAACGTCGCCTACGTGAGCCACCCCTACCCCATGAAAGTGAAAGCGCCTTTCGAAAAAAATTGGGATCACGACTGGGGTTATGTTGCCGATAAATATCCGGTGATCACCACCGAAATTGGCTATGTATTAGCAACCGACAAGGGCGCGCATATTCCCGTCATCGACGACGGCAGCTACGGCCCACGCATTACTAATTACATGGCCAGCAAAGGCATCAGCTGGACCGCCTGGTGTTTTGATCCTGATTGGGCACCGCAATTAATTAGCGATTGGAATTACACACCCACCATGTCGGGCAAACATTTCCGCGAGGTGATGTTAAAAGAAAATAAAAAGTAATTTGAAAGTCCCGCCACGTGCGGGATTTTTTTATTATCCTTTTCGTCCATTCAACATCCAACCAATCGGTGTCCAACGTACCAAAACAAAATAACTCACCAACCCAATGGCTAAAGTTAATCCTGTTGCTGTGCCAAATTTCGTTAATAGGCTCCACTGCTTGTCCATCAATTGATATTGAATTTCAAACAACAGCGGTATATGAATTAGGTAAATCCAGTATGAGCTATCAGACATAATGCGCAGCACTTTATTGTGTGAGTTCAAATAGGTTTTACCTAATACCAAACACACTAGCGTCATCCACACAGCTATATAAGCTTCGCACAATCCGCAGGCAGTTTTTTGCCAAAGAGGAAGCGGGAGCGGTGTTAAGGAAACTTCTTTCGGTGAAACCACATAAAATAATCCGTACGCGAGTAAGCTGAGCACTAATAATATCGGCACCCATGGTTTGAATTTTTCAATAAAATTTTCGTAGCTGTAAATCCAATAACCCACAACAAAAAACACACCGAAAAACCCAAACGACCAAAGTTGCGGCAAGAAACTGTCGGGCGCAGGGAATGGAAAAGTTTGCGTTGATAAAGCAGGCACCAATAACAGTGGAACGATTACCGCAAATGCCAAGGGTTTTAATTGCATAAAATAGTTGCGCACAGGCGACCAATCAACATAACTAAACGCCCAGGTCAGCACATAAAAAAATATCAAGTTGTACAAAAACCATAAATGCATAGTGGTTGGCGGCGGTGTTGGCGTGCCGGGGTGAGCCATGGCGTAAGCCACCATATTTAATACGGCCGATTTATGTTCAACCGTAGTGGCTGCATGCACTAGCCCGGCAACTACAGCCCACAAACACAGGGGAACAAAAATTATTAGTGGCAATAAAATCCGTAGCGCACGATTTTTTAGCAGGCCAGCCATACCTCGTTTTTGCACTATGAGCGCTGCAAAAAATCCTGCAATCACAAAAAACACGGGCATGCGGAACAAGTGCGAAAACCACGCGACAATATCGATCACTTTAGAATTTTCTTCGTTGGACGTTAACCAAAAATTATGCAGCGCAGCGGCATGCGCCAAACTTGCATGAAAGACAACGCCCAGCAACATCGCCAGCGCACGCAAATTATCCATATAAAACAGGCGCGAATTTGTCGCCGGCAAAAGGTCCAGGCGTGACTCAACCGTGGAGTTCATAGTGACCACCTCAATCTATTCATGTGGGGAAAAATGCCCTGAAAAAATCAGGGCCCAAGGGTTGGCAGGTTTGTTACAGAAAAACTTTTTTGCGAACTTGAATATAAACAGCAACTGCTAATGACAGGAGAATTACGAAAACTTCTGCAGCAATAATTCCTATAATATCCGCACCCCACACTATGTCGTTGGTATGGATATAGGTCGCCACACTGGGTGTTTTACTAAAGATAAACATAAAGGGATTAATCAAACAGTTAAGCGTAACCATTATCGCAATGGTTGCGCCTTCTGAACTTATCGCCATACCTGTACTCCAGGTAATGCAATAATTCACAAGCATGAGCACACAGATAATCACTGCTAGCGGCACAAGGCCATCGGAAATGGGCGTCGCAAGAATAACGGCTATTGCTGCGAATAAAAGAATCAACCAAGGAATAATAAATATCGTCATATTGGCCACCATTTTCGCAACCAGATAATCCATGGGCGAAATAGGCAAGCTCATAATAAAGGGCAAGGTTTGGTCTTTACGTTCCTGAATAAGCGTAATTGAGATTTGGTGATTGCTTAGACCAATTATTGCAGTAACCAGCAGCACTGCACCCATAAAAAATTGCCACTCGCCCAAACTGATAAAACTCAGTGCAACCATACCCGTAACCAAATAGAGCGCAATAATTTTGCGAGTGAGATACCAATCCTTGGCAATCAATTTTTTAATCATGGGGTAATTCAATTCCATGTTCATACATAAGCCCCCTCTTTCACACTGGCCACAAAAATTTGCTCAAGTGACATAGCTTCAACCTGCGATATTTCCAAACCTTGAGCTTGCAGTTGTCCCAGTATGGAGTCATTAAAGGTTTTCACTTTTAATTCATGCAGTGATCCATTGCTTTTTTGCATGGCCAAACCTGGCAATTCAATTTTTTTGCCTTTAGTATCGCCCGAACAAATAATGCGCCTCCAGGAATCCAAATAAGTTTCCTTATCTTGCGATGCCAATAATTTGCCTTTGTGCAAAAAGGTAATGGAATCTGAAAGTTGTTCGACATCTTGCGTGTTGTGCGACGAAAATAAAACACTACGATCTTCATCGCGTAGGACTTCGGCAAGTTCAGTTAAAACCTCATAACGCGCAACCGGATCTAAGCCAGTTGTCGGCTCATCTAAAATTAGCAATTTGGGCTTTCTTGCTAGGATTAATAAGAGGCACGCTTTTACGCGTTGACCATGGGAAAACCCTTTGAGTTTTTTATCCGCATTTAAATCAAATATTTTTAATAAATGTTCGGCGTAAGTGCCGTCCCAGTTTGGAAAGATAGATTGAATGAACTGCATGTGCCAGCGCAGGGTTTCGGTTTTGTAGAGGCGTAAATCTTCTGATGCAAAACCAATATTTTCTTTCGCCAAGACTTGTTGCTCCGGCAAGCGAAAACCCAACACATCAACAGTGCCGGTGTCAGGCTGGATTAAACCCATGAGCATGCGCAGCGTGGTTGATTTGCCCGCACCGTTCACGCCCACCAAACCCATGATTTGACCAGCGGGCAATTGCAGGCTGAAATTTTCCAAATAAAAATCTGTGTAGCGCTTGCTTACATTGTTCAATTCAATCGCATTTTGCATCGCATTACCTCAGACGCTCGGCCTCATAAATGTGTTTGCACGTGTGATAAAACTAATCCGTTTTCTGCGCCGCTAAAGCTTGTTGAACCAGCGCAAGCAGCTCGCTCTCGTCCATATCCATGGCAGTCGCAGCAGTAATCAATCCATCCAAGTATTTATTCAACTCTCGCCGCGCGAGATCCTTTTGCACATCTGCCGTATCGGTCACAAAGGAGCCGCGCCCCGGCTGGGTCACAATCACACCTTCTGTTTCAAGCTCGGTATAAGCGCGCTTGACCGTAATCACACTGACCTTGGTTGCAGCGCTCAATTCGCGAATGGAAGGCAGCGGATGCCCTGCAGGCCAATCGCCCGCACGCACTTTCTGTTTAATTTGCTCCATGATTTGCAAGTACATGGGGCGACTGTCGTTTTGCGAGAGAAACAACTCGTTAGTCACGCACACCTCAATCTGTATATATACGATATGCACAGTATATGCACGGATATACACAGTTAGCAAGTGTGTATAGGGGGAAATTTTTGTTGCCTTAATTGCCCCCTCTTTGGAAATGAGGGGAAGCTGAGCAACGCAGCAAGTAGCCCGCAAGGAGTGCAACGCATTACGGGGTTTTTGATCCCCGTATTACGCAAGCTTCATACGGGCTACGGAGAGGGTTATAGGCACTCATCACCCCAGACCTTTGTGCTATGATGCCGCCCAAATTTTTCCAGCTCTTATCTTTTATCCATTGTCCCATTCCAGCGTGCCGGTTACCCCCAGCCCTGCGAATCCACTACTCCGAGGTTGCCATGAGCAAAACGTCCTTAGACAAAAGCAAGATCAAGTTTTTATTATTGGAAGGAGTGCATCAGTCCGCTGTGCAAGTCCTGAACGATCAGGGTTACACCAACATCGAATACCTGAAAACCGCTTTGGATGAAGACGCTTTAATCGAGAAGATTCAAGATGCTCACTTTGTAGGCTTGCGTTCACGCACCCAGCTGACCCGCCGCGTATTTGAAAATGCGCCCAAGTTGGTAGCCGCCGGTTGCTTCTGCATTGGCACCAACCAAGTGGATTTGAAAGCCGCGCAAGAACACGGCGTTGCGGTATTTAACGCGCCCTATTCGAATACTCGTTCAGTAGCCGAGTTGGTGATTGCTGAAGCGATTTTGTTGCTCCGCAATGTTCCGCAAAAAAACGCCATCTGCCATCGCGGTGGTTGGGACAAGTCTGCTGTTGGCTCTTACGAAATTCGCGGCAAGACCTTGGGCTTGATCGGCTACGGCTCTATCGGCAGCCAAACCTCTGTGCTCGCCGAATCCTTGGGCATGAACGTTCAGTTCTATGACACCATCACCAAATTACCACTGGGCAACGCCAACCAAATCCGCGAGTTGGATGAGTTGCTGGCAACCTCAGACATCATCAGCTTGCACGTTCCTGAAACTGCCGCCACCCAAGACATGATTGGCGCACGCGAAATTGGTTTGATGAAGAAAGGCGCAATCCTGATCAACGCTTCACGCGGTACTGTGGTGGATATTAATGCCCTCGCAGCAGCGATTAAATCAGGCGCATTGTCTGGTGCAGCTATCGACGTATTCCCGGAAGAGCCAAAAGCCAACGACGACGAATTCGTATCGGCACTGCGCGGTTTGGACAACGTAATCTTGACCCCGCACATCGGCGGTTCAACCATGGAAGCGCAAGCGAACATTGGTATTGAAGTGGCAGAAAAGTTGATCAAGTACTCCGACAACGGCACCACCATCAGCTCGGTAAACTTCCCCGAAGTTGCCCTGCCCGGTCACCCATCGGCACACCGTTTGCTGCACGTGCACGCCAACGTTCCCGGTATTTTGTCGAAGATCAACAACATCTTCTCCGATCGCCACATCAACATTGCGTCGCAATACCTGCAAACCAACGACAAAGTTGGCTATGTGGTAGTGGATATCAACTCACCTTACGATGAAGTTGCGCTGGAACAATTGAAGAACATTGAAGGCACCATTCGCTGCCGCGTGTTGTTCTAAGCTCCGCTCTACATCTGCTTTAAAAAATAAAAACCGCTGCCTTGTCAGCGGTTTTTTGCTTTCTGCGTTATAGCTTTATGGCTCCCAACACAACTCAGTTCACAGGCCCGCGAAATAGCGGGAGTTATGGCGTTAAATCCGGTAGCCGTTCACAAGCAGGTTTGGGATTGTCTTTTACACTTTAGTCTATTCAATAATTCCTTTCTCAAAGGTCGCCCTATGCAAGCAACTGATGTCGATGAATGCGAAGCGCCGGAGCAAATACCGAAACCCATCAATCAAGCCAAAAACGCAGCGGCTATAGGTTTAACGGCGGCATCGCTAACCGCCTGTGGCGGCGGAGCGGCGGGCGGTACCGCAGGAGGTGGAGGCTTTACCTTATCTTCTGCCAGCTCTGTCGCAAGCAGTGCACTGAGTTCAAGCAGCAGCTCTAGTAGTTCTGCGAAAACCTCCAGCAGTTTGTCGTCATCAAGCTCATCCTCATCCAGCACAATATCCTCAAGTTCATCGTCGAGTTCTTCATCGTCCAGCTCGATGTCCAGCGCAAAATCCAGTTCGTCATCTGCACAATCATCATCAAGCTCTGCGCCATCATCGAGCTCTGCATCATCTTCACCGTCTTCAAGTTCGTCCTCATCATCAAGTTCATCTGCTGCCAGTATCAGCAGCGCACAAGCCGTAAGTTTTTTAGCGCAGGCGAGTTTATCCAGTACCGACAATGACATTTCGCGCGTTAAGTCTCTGGGCTACAGCGGCTGGATTGATGATGAAATGAAAAAGCCGCTCGGCACAAAAAACGTTTCGATTTTGTTAGCAAAAGGTTTGGCCGATGTTGCCAACAAAAATAATCTCACGGGTACCGACAATATGATGTGGCGCCGCTTGATTAGCGGCAGCGATGTGTTGCGGCAGCGCGTGGCCTTGGCGCTATCTGAAATTATTGTGATTGGTATGGGCATTGAAGGCATTCGCTTTCGTCAATTTACGCTCGCTTATTATTGGGACATTCTCGAAGCCAATGCTTTTGGAAATTATCGCGATCTGCTTGAACAAATTTCCAAATCACCCGCCATGGGCACATGGCTGACGTTTAGGGGAAGCCGCAAAGCATCTGGCAATAGTTTGCCCGATGAAAACTACGCACGCGAAATTATGCAGCTGTTTAGTATTGGGGTTTATGAATTAAATATTGATGGCACACTCAAACTCACCGATGGTAAAGCAAAAGAAACTTACGTGCAGGATGATGTTAGCCAACTCGCGCGCGTATTTACCGGTTGGGATTTAGATAACAGTGTCGGCACCGGCGACACACCTGATGCAGTTTTTCGCCCCATGGTGCAAACCGCGAAATATCACGAAACAGGAACAAAAACCTTTTTAGGCGTAACTATTCCCGCCAACACCAGTGGCGAAGCCAGTTTGCAAATTGCGTTGAACACATTAATGGCACACGCCAACATTGCGCCTTTTATCAGCCGCCAATTAATTCAACGTTTGGTTACCAGCAACCCAAGCATCAGTTATGTTGCGCGTGTTGCGGGGGTTTTTAATGATAATGGCAAAGGCGTAAAAGGCGATTTAGCGGCGGTGATTAAAGCGATTTTGTTAGATACCGAAGCGCGCTCCGCGAGCCGCTTAAGCAATGTGACTTTCGGAAAATTGCGCGAACCTATGTTGCGTTTTATTCACTGGGCGCGCAATTTTGGTTACACAGATCCCGCTGATAATTGGAATATTGGCGATACTTCTGACCCTGCATCGCGCCTCGGACAAAGTCCGTTGCGCTCATCTTCTGTATTTAATTTCTTTCGCCCCGGTTACATTCCGCCCAGCGCTTTTATTGGCCAGCGCACCGCACCTGAATTTCAAATTACCACCGAAACCCAAGTAGCGGGTTATATTAATTTTATGCAAAACGTCATTAGCAATGGCATAGCAAGTGTCAAAGCGGATTACAGTAAATTGGTTCCGCTTGCGACTGACTCAAGCAAACTCCTCGCAGAGTTAAATACGAGTTTGGCCGCAGAACAATTGTCTGCAACGACCATTACCAATTTCAAAGCTGCACTCGATACTATTGCAGCCACCACAACAACAGGGCAAAACAATCGTATTTACGCGGCGATTTTGTTGGTTATGTCTTGCCCTGAATATCTTACGCAAAAATAGGAGTACACCATGAGTTCAGAATTATCGCGCCGCGAATTTTTGAAGCGTGCCAGTGCGCTCTCTATTACGGGCATCGCCGCGCCCTTTGCATTAAACCTCGCCGCTATTGGCGAGGCAGCCGCTGCAACAGCAACTGACTACAAAGCCTTGGTGTGTGTATTTTTATACGGCGGAAATGATTACGCCAATACGCTCGTTCCTTACGACACCACAAGCTATAACCTCTACAGCGGTTTGCGCCCTGCCATTGCAATAGCGCGTGATAGTTTAGCCCCAACAGTATTAAACCCTGCGCTCTCTTTACCCAATTCGCGTCAATATGCGCTCGCGCCGGAATTAAAAGATTTAATTCCTATTTTTAATGCAGGGCAAATGGGCGTGTTATTAAATATAGGCACACTCGTTCAACCCACAAGCAAAACGGAATACACCGCGAAAAGTGTTCCACTGCCACCAAAATTATTTTCACACAATGATCAGCAATCGGTATGGCAATCATCATCGCCCGAAGGCTCAACCAAAGGTTGGGGCGGGCGTATTGGCGATTTATTTGCAGCGAGCAATGGCAATGCAACTTTTACTTGCGTGAGCGCAGCGGGCAATGCAGTTTATCTTGCTGGCAACACCGCAATTCCCTATCAAGTTTCTACAAGTGGCTCCATTTCAATTAACGGTATTAAATCTACACTCTTTGGTTCAACCGCCTGTGCGAATGCGTTGCGTGCATCCATTACTTCCACTAGCAATCACATTTACGAAGCCGAACTCGCGACAATCACCAAACGCTCAATAGATGCTGATGTGCAATTAAAAGCCGCGCTTGCAGGCGTGAGTGAATTCACTACGGTTTACCCTGCGAATAATAGTTTGGCATCGCAATTAAAAATTGTGGCAAAAATGATTGCAGGCAGAAACTCACTCAATACTAAACGCCAAGTATTTTTTGTATCGCTGGGCGGCTTTGATACGCATGACAATATTCTCACTGATCACCCCGCACTCATGACTACGGTGGGCACTGCTTTAAATGCATTTCATTCGACCATGGTCGAGTTGGGAATTTCAGATAAGGTGACTGCATTTACTGCGTCAGATTTTGGCCGCACACTCACCACTGATGGCGATGGTTCAGATCACGGTTGGGGCAGTATGCATTTTGTATTAGGCGGCGCTGTGAATGGTAAAAACTATTACGGCAAAGCACCAGAAATTGCCAACAACGGCGCAGATGACGTTGGCCAAGGAAGATTGTTACCGGGGATTTCTGTCGATCAACTCGGTGCAACACTCGCCACATGGTTTGGCGTTAGCAATTCAGATTTAACGACTGTGTTGCCAAACATTTCCAATTACAGTTTGAAAAATTTAGGCTTTATGATGTAAATCTAAAATTGCCGCCTTACGGGCGGCAATTTTCAGCAAACATTAATTATTATCGCGCTGCTTTTGATGCTTTATGTGCTTTCCACACTTCAACAAATATGGGTATTACCGATATCACCAAAATCGCCATGATCAGCAGAGTAAAATATTTGCGCACTATGGGCAAGTTACCAAAGAAATAGCCGCCGTATAGAAATAGACCAACCCACAACAGCGCGCCGATAATATTGTACGCAATAAATTTGGGATATTTCATCCCGCTCATGCCCGCCACAAAAGGGGCGAAGGTGCGAATGATGGGAATGAAGCGTGTCATAATAATTGCAACGCCGCCGTGTCTGTCGTAAAAATCGCGCGCTTTGTTGAGATAATCCTGACGAAAAATTTTTGAATGAGGGTTGCGAAATAATTGCGCACCAAAAAATCTTCCAATGGTGTAGTTAACAATATTACCTAGTACTGCAGCGCCAATCACTAACAGCGCCATCACATTAATATCTAACCCACTGCTCGCGCTAATTGCGACCAACGCACCTGTCGCAAACAAAAGTGAATCGCCGGGTAAAAATGGCGTAACCACTAAACCTGTTTCGCAAAAGATAATTAAAAACAGAATTCCGTAAATCCATAAACCGTATTGGCTAAACAGTTCCGATAAATGAACATCAATATGTAAAATAAAACTTATAACCAGCTGAATAAATTCCACGGAAAATCCTTAAAATATAATTGTTTAAATTGATCGTTAGTTAAAAAAATACTTTTCTATAGCAGCAAAAACTTGTTTGCGATAAAGCTCGCTTTCATTGACTAATTGGTGCCCAGCATCGGCGATAAAACTTATACTAGCATTAGGTAATTTTTGTTGTAACAGTGGCAAATTGTATTGCCAATCTACTGTCATATCGTTTGTACCTTGCACAATTAAACATTCGTGTTGCAGCGGTGCGAAATGCAACACCATTTCATGCCAGGCTTTCATGGCACCTACCCAGCAGAGCGGTAGTGTTCTCGCTTGCAACAAATCTTGCTCTTTTAAAAACTGATTAAACGTAGTGTCATGAGAACTTTGGGCAAATGTACGTGGAATCTGTTTTATAAAATGTCGCAACACTGCGTACACAAACCATCCCATATGAATACCACGCCAAGCACGTGGCAACACCAGCGGACTACAGAGTGCAATTTTTGCAAAACGCTCCTTTTCTAAACATGCCGTAGAACCCTGCGCAATTACATTGCGCCACAAATAGTTTAATAGAACTGCACAACCGGTACTTTGCCCCAAGGCATATAAAGGTTGCGGCATTATGGCGGCGCTTTGTTGCAAAATTTCAGCAAGCACATCGCCATATTGGTTAAACGAATCAATCGCCGCCGGTTCGCCACTGCTCAAACCGTGGCCAGGTAAATCAAATGCAAGCACAGCAAAATTATGTTGTAGCGCAAAACGAATGGGGTGTTCAAACACCCCCGTATGATCGTAATAACCGTGTACAACGACCAAGGTGCCCCGCGCATTTTCCGGTAGCCAATAGTGGGTAGCAATATTGAAACCTGCCGCCCTTACGCAACCGAATCCATGAGACACCTGCGCAAATTCATTCGCAAAATTGATGTTGTAATCATTGAGGTAAGCTTGCACAAGGTCTGATTGCGGCCAATCACAATCCTTTAACAGCGAAAACTCCAATTCCGGCAACTGTTGGGCAAGTTCACGCAAATCCTGCTGGGTGAGCGTCATAAATCATACATTTCGTTATTGGTTGAAACCTATTGGCGCTGACTAAAGCAGGATTAAACCAGTTTCTAGTCACTATGAACATAAGTTGCGCGCGGCGTGGTGCAGCTAATTTAACCTAGTATGGGCACCCTGACGACAGATTTACATAGCAGCGGGCGACAGCGTCGTCAGGCTCAACTATAATCACCCCATAAAATAATTAACCGCCTGACTCGTTAGCCGCCCGGCTCCACTCAAGAGCGGCAACGCATAATCAACCGAGCGCCTCATGAAAGATCATATCTTTAATATCCACGATGTTGTGTTACTCATGACAGCAGCCGAGTGTATTTTG
This sequence comes from Cellvibrionaceae bacterium, assembly GCA_021151525.1. GTDB lineage: Bacteria > Pseudomonadota > Gammaproteobacteria > Pseudomonadales > Cellvibrionaceae > Cellvibrio. The sequence goes on from JAGKXD010000001.1 coordinate 63,464, forward strand.
CTCGCAATTTTCCAATCGGTTCTGCCCGCTAAAAATAAAGCGTCCAGCATTTTGCTGACGATATTTTTATTGTCGGTCGCCGTCAGCGCCACTTGTGTGCTTATGTTGTGGAATAACGATGTGCGTTTTTTTGCGCTCTTCGACCACACCTTACTGCCCTACTTTTTAACCACCTCTCTACTGCTCAAAGGCTCAGCACTTTATTTGTATGTGCGTGCGATTACGCAAGACTCCTTTGCATTGGATTCCAAAAAATTAGGTCACTTTATTCCTATAGCCGTGGGAATTGTTTGGCTCGCTGCGTTTCATATAGATACGCGCGCATTGATTTGGTTTCGCGACCCAAGCACACCGCTCATCACGAAGCTAGCCGTTAATTTTATTTGGGCTGGCGTAAAAGTAGTACCACTCGCCTATGTAATTGCTGCAGTGTTAAAAGTTCGCAAATACGTTTCGCAATTGGAAAACCAATACTCCAACTTTTCGCCCACCGAGCCGGGTTGGTTAAGTATTTTAACGTACGGATTTTTATGCAGCTGGGCGCTGACACTTATAGTTCACATAGCTGCCGAATTTGCCGATCCTTCCATTGCCGATACTTTTGGTTTAACCGATAACTATGTAGGCTTTATTTTAATTAATGCGCTCTTTACCTACAGTGTGGTTTACGCGCATCAGTTGCTCGCCACCAAACCGGAAGTGATTAAAGAAGAAAAAACTGACGAGAAGGTAACCTCTCAAGCCATCGAAAAAGTCCAAACCGGCATGGAAGTTCAAAAGCTTTATTTAAAACACAACCTCAATATCGAGGAATTTTCAAAGCGTATTGAGCTGCCGATTAAAGATGTTTCTGCCGTTATTAACAAACATTACGGCACCAACTTTTTTGAGTTTATGAATAAATACCGCGTTGAAGAAGCTAAACGTTTATTGCTGGATGAAAGCTGCGCGGAAATGACTGTGTTGGATATTTTGTTGCAGGCAGGTTTTAACAGCAAATCAGCCTTTCACAGATTTTTTAATCGCTTGGTAGGAGTATCACCCACCGAGTTTAGGAAACAGGCACAAAAAGTCTAAGACACACATGCCGGTTGGCTCGCTAACCGGCATGCTCGCAACACCTCTTATTATTTTCAAGATATCATCTTTTTCTAATAGCTTTCCCTTCCTAATAATCTTCTTTTCCTAAATTCTGTTTCAGAATATAGAACCCTATCCACTCTCATTTGAAAATAAATCCTTTTCATTTTCTCAATTATCAAGCTTTTGTTTGATTAAGATTAAAGATCAAGTGTGTTTCTTAGACCTTTAATACCTTGATCCATATTTGAGCGCCATGTGCCGATTTGGTGCAAAAATTTCAAAATTTGTGTTCTCTTTAAGAGCTCTTATACTCATTGTACTTTTGTAATTTTGGTGTTGCTTGATGAACCAGCTGTCATTGAAACAAATTTTTATTTTAGTCGCCGGCGTATTGGCCTTGGGCTTTTTCTCATTTGGGTTAGTTGCCTTTACCCAGTTTGAAAAATTGTCCGTCAATGGCCCCGTTTATAAAAACATCGTTAACGGAAAGGATCTGGTAGCCGATATTCTACCGCCACCGCTCTATGTTATTGAGGCGAACCTCGTTGCTCACAGCCTGTTGGTGGAGACAAACCCAACTAAAATCAAAGCCTACCAAAAGCAAATGCAAGCGCTAAAGGACGATTTTCTAGCGCGTGAAACCTATTGGACCGCTTCAGCGTTGGACCCATCCTTAGCCAAGGTTCTTAAAGAGGAATTAATTCCTACGGGGAAGTTTTTTTTCAGCACCATTGATAGCGAATTAGCTAGCATTGATTCTGGTATTACCGATGAACAACGGTTTGAAAAGCTGCGCCATATCGACTCCGTATTTAATAAGCACCGGGAAGTTGTCGATAAGTTAGTTCCGCTTGTTAATAGCTACAATCAAACGCTGGAGAGCAGCGCAGACAAAGATTTGTCCGGTAGCCGTCGCCTATTGATTGGAATATTTATTGTTTCGTTGGCGCTATCGCTTGTGGTGGCGCTGAGAGCCTCAATCAGCATAAGAGCCAAACTCGGCGCTGAGCCTACTACAGCGCTCGAATACGTATCTCATATCGCTAATGGAAACCTGCGCGCACAATCGTCAGACACTATTCCGCAGAACAGTCTTATGGCGAGCATTATTGCCATGCAGTCAAAAATTTCTGACATAGTGAACGGAATCGATACCATTAGTAAGGAAATGACCCAATCTATTTTTCATATAGCACTCACTTCAAAAGAAATTTCCCAATCAACAGATGTCCAAACCAGAGAAACTGTCGCAGTGGACAGCGCTACAAGAGATCTCAGCAATGTGTTGGTTTCGGTGCGCGATATTACCGAACATGCACGCTTAAAAACTCGCGATGTTGAGCAGCGCGCTGAAGCAGGCTTGCGTTCACTCTCTGACATTATTGCTCAAATGGATGTCGCGGTGGAAAGTGTCAGCGCGTCTGAATCATCCGTTAAAGGATTAGCGGCTGCAGGTATTGAAATCAATAGTATTGTTGCCAGTATTAAAACCATTTCTGATCAAACAAACCTGCTTGCGCTAAATGCCGCCATTGAAGCAGCACGTGCTGGCGAGCAGGGCCGAGGATTTGCAGTAGTGGCAGATGAAGTGCGAACACTGGCAATCAAAACGGGTGATGCAACGGTTGTTATTCAACGCATAGTTGATGACCTCAACCAGAAAATTCAAACCAGTCTAGATGCCATGACCAACGTGTCCGCAGCGGTAAAACTCACGCAATCAAAAGCGCAACAAAATGGTGAAGTCATTCAAGAAATGGCGAGTGAAGCGCGAGAGAGTAGTCAATATAGTTTGCAGATTGCATCAATTTCAGAAGAGCAAATTCACAAAATTGGTTTGCTTGATCAACAACTCCAAAAATTATTTAATGCCATGAAGTCTAACTTCTCAACGTTGGATTTCATTGCCTCCATCAGTGCAGCCTTGCACAGAGCAGTGGACACGCTACAAGACAAAATTAAATTTTTTCAATTTGATGCAATTTCCACTCAATATGAAATTGATAACGAAAAGCGCCAGCACAAGCGCTTATTAAACAGTTTGTTTTTAACTGTTTTCTTCAATGGCGAACAAATATTTGCGCGCACCAAAGATTTTAGTTTAGGAGGCCTGTCATTTGTAACTCGCGCACCAACTCATTTACAAAAAGGCAATTTTATTGATGTACATATTCGCCCACCCGCAAAACAAGTTGACGGCTTCATGTCCGAATCTGGCTTCAAGGTTAAGGGTCGAATTGTTCGTGATGCGGTTGAAAATGGCGAGCATATTTACGGCGTTGCATTCGAAGGCTTAACGCCCGCCGCCAAACGTGAATTGGAAGATGCTATCAAGTTTTACAATATGTGACACATATTACAGCTGGCGTGAAAGCAAAGGACAGTTGCTTAACATTAAAATCTCTCAATTTAATTTTTGTTTGCCGTCAACTTACGTAAGCATTTAAGGAAAAAGCGCAGAGAGTTGTCTCGCTGCGCATCAATTATGGTTCTGTGACCATAAACTGGAGGGAATAATGTGTAGCAAAAAAATGCCTATTCAATTGTCGTTGAATAGGCATTGAGCTTTATTGGTTTACCAAACGAACATTGTCGAATGAAACATCCATTGCATCTGACGGTTCAATAACAAAAATATTCGTAATTGATGCCGCATTAGCTTTACCGCCGCAACATGGATTTGAGTTACCTCGTGCAATTAAATCAGCAATGCCAATGCTATAGGTTGTCCAAATACCATTTGCACCAACGGGAACTTCCACATCACTCACGTTAGGCCAACCGCTATCCAATTTAACGTAGAGTTTAGAGCTCGCCGCTTTGGAATTTACTTTTACATCAAACACTAATTTGCCATTTGATGGCCATGTGCTGAGGTCAGCTGGACCTGCCGCCACATTGAAATATACATTTCCGGTAGCGCCCGTTTTAATAACATTGAACACCTTTCCGCGACCAGATTCGCTAACTTCTGACGAAGTTATTTTTCCATCTGGATTGTAACTTTGTACTTGCAAACCAGTGGCGAGAAGATCGTCGTACATTGTAAACAAAGGTGGTGCTGCAAACGCGGGTACTTCCAAACGTACATTATCAAATGAAACGTTCATCGCGCCAGTAGGCTCTATGACGAACATATTGGTGATAGATGAAAGATTTGCAATGCCGCCGCAGCATGGATTTGAATTTCCTTTTGCAATTAGGTCCGCCACTTTTATACGGTATTCGCCCCACACACCATCTGCTGGCAAGGTGACTTCTGTATCGCTTACATTTGGCCAACCGCTATCCATTTTCACCAGCAACTTGGAGCCGGCCGCTTTGCTATTTACTTTGAGATTAAATACCAATTCGCCGCTCGCAGACCATTTACTTAAATTTGCAGGGCCTGCAGTTACATTGAAAAATACGTTGCCATTTGCGCCGGTTTTAGCAACGTTCAATACATTGCCACGACCTGCTTCAGCAACACTTGAAGAAGTAATTGCGCCGTCTGGATTGTAACTTTGAATTTGCAAACCTGATGCTGGTGCGTCTTCAAAAACTTTAAATAATGGCAGCTTGGCAAATTCATCAACTACGTCAGCTTTTTTGCCTTGAATGTGAATATTATCGAACGACACATTCATTGCTGCCGACGGATCAATTACAAAAATATTAGTAATGGATGAAAGGCTTGCTTTACCAGCCGCAAGAGAATTTCCTTTAGCGATTAAATCAACAAGCTTGATGCGGTATTCACCCCAAGTGCCATCTGCCGGTAGGGTGACTTCGGTATCGCTCACGTTTGGCCAACCGCTATCTAGTTTCACTAAGAGTTTTGCGCCAGCTGCTTTGCTATTTACTTTGACATCAAATACCAATTCGCTGTCGGCAGACCAATTTCTCAAGTCAACAGCATCTCCGGCGATTTTGAAATACACATTGCCGTTCGCGCCAGTTTTAGCAACGTTAAATACTTTTCCGCGGCCTGTTTCAGCAACTTCGGAATAGGAAATCACACCATCTGGATTGTAAGAATCAAACTGCAAACCAGCGGCTAACTTGTCATCGTATAAGGTGAAAAGTGGTGGACCGGGCAATTCAATTTTACCAATTGCAGGACGCGGTTTTCCGGGGTTAACTGTTGCCGTACTCGCACCACAACCTTTTCCAGTTTGTGGCGATGCACTGCATTCGTAAACTCTTACATAGTCCACTTGCATTTTTTGTGGGAAAACAGATTCATCAATACCTTTATTATTCGCACCGCCTGCCCACGCTCCACCTACTGCTAAATTCAACAGCAAGTGATATCGGGATTTGTCATCGAATGGAGCGCCGTCTGGAGCATTGGTTAAAATGCTATCCACCATGTATTGCGAATACCAACCGGCTTTGCGTTGCGTGGCGAAGTTAACACCATCCATATACCAACGGATTTCACCATCCTCCCACTCCAATGCGTAGGTGTGGAAGTCATCCGCAGGGTTGGCACCATTCGGAGGCGTGTAAGGATCACCAGATGAGGTATTACCAGGCCAAGCTCTGCCGTAGTGTAAGGTTCCATAAACACGAGTATCAGGTGCTTGCAGCACTCCATCAACCGTTGTGCGCGTACCGAGGTTTACTGCTTCCATGATGTCGATTTCGCCGCTGGATGCCCAATTGCCGTAAGGTGAATTGGTTGGCAACATCCAAATCGCTGGCCAAGTACCTTGGCCTTGCGGCAATTTTGCGCGAATTTCAAAGCGGCCAAATGTCCACTCTTGCAAATTTTTTGTTCTCAAACGTGCAGATGTGTAAGGCAAGGTTTTGGTCGCAGAGCCCGTACCTTCGGGAGAATCAGGGCCAGTAAAATTTTCTTTTACCGCAACAATATTCAACACGCCATCTTTAACAAACGCATTTTTATCTTGATCGGTATAACATTGCTGCTCGTTGTTACCACCGCCCCAGCAATTTTTTTCATAGCCCCATTTGGTTGGGTCAATTGCTGTTCCGTCAAATTCGTCACTCCACACAAGTTTCCATTTCGGAGCTTCACTTGATTGTGCAGATGATGAGCTTGACGAACTGCTTGAGCTTGTTGCCACTGAAGAGCTGGAAGAGGATTTACCACCGCCACCCCCACAGGCCACCATGCTTAACGCAATTGCATTGATTAAAATAAATTTTTTCATACTGTCGGTCTCCGCTTTTTATTGCATTATTATTTTTCATGCGCAAAGACTTCTTACGCATGAATTTCTAAAACTCTTTTAGTTGAAAACTTTACTGACAATTAATGGTTGCCGCTGGCGCGGATTCAATTCGAATATGGTGCAAGGTTAGGCTTAATTCCCCCGCAGTGCTCAGCATAAAGGGCGAAAGCAACATATCGGTTTTGGCTTTTTTGAAACAGGCCATACTGACTGAAACTGTTTGCCATTGACCAATACTCGTTTTTTGCAGTTCATCTTTTATAGATTTATCTGCGCCGCAATCTGAACCACAAGTCACGCTAAGCTTCACATCAGCGTTTGGCTTTTTATCGACTTTAAGATCAAACACTAATGCTGCTTTATCCGGCATTGCGGAATAGTCAATGCGCTCTTTTGCGAGGAAGCCAGCGCTGGCAGATGCTTTGCCAGACCATTGCAGCTGAACAGAATCTTCCTGCACCAAGCGATCTACTGCGCGATAGTTAACTGCCCCTAGGGTTACAACACTCGCAGTCACAGCCTTTGAATTATTTAGATCATCCGTTAAGGTTAATTGCCACGGATCAATACTGCGGTTTTTAAAAATTTCTAAAGATTCAGATAATTTTCTTGCGTCTTGTGCTGCTTCAGACAAATTATCTCCTGCGGTGCTTTTATCCGCATAGGTCATTCCATAGCCGTAGGGGAAAAGCGGCACGTAATTTTCCTGACCAACGTTCAGAGGAGTTTGATCTGGTGATGCTGGCCATGAGAAAGATAATTTGCCGGTGAAATCAAAACGCGCTTTGCTTTTTGCATCTGGAATAATGACATCTGCAACACCCGCCCCTTCAGTGCCTGGTTGCCAAATAACGGCAAAAGCGTCAGACGCATTTAATTCTGGATTTACCCACAGTGGGCGTCCGGTAATGAATAATGAAACAACTGGAATACCGGCGGCTTTAAATTTTTTCAACAAATTTAATTCTTTGTCTGATGCGTAATCCAATTTATTAATATCGCCTTGCATTTCTGCATAGGGATTTTCGCCGAAGACAACAACAGCAACATCAGGTTTTTGTTGATATTCACCATTAACATTCAGTGTTACTTTGCTGCCATTTGCTTTTGCTGCATCGGCTATGCCTTTGTAAATGGAAGTTGCGCCGGGGAAGTCACTGTTTACGTTGCCAGTGCCTTGCCATGAAATACTCCAACCACCTGCTTGCTTGCCGATATTGTCTGCGCCATCGCCAGCGATAAGAATTTTGCTCCCCGCTTTGATCGGCAATAATTGATTGTTATTTTTCAACAACACCAAGGATTCACGCACAGCTTGACGTGCAATGGCGCGATGCTCGGCAGAGCCTAAGATTTCATTTTTACCCGCGAGGGCATGAGTTGAAGGCGCGCCTATCGTAAATAGGCCTGCGCGCATTTTTACGCGCAAAATTCTGCGTACCGCATCATCCAAACGCGCTTGAGTAATTACACCACTCTTCACTTGTGCCACTGTATTCTCGTAAAGCACTTTCCAATCATCCGGCACCATAAAAATATCGACGCCCGCATTAAAGGCTTGCGCGCAATTATTTTTAGTACAACCAGAAACGAATTCGTGACCGTTCCAATCGCCAACTACCAGACCATCAAAACCCATACGGTTTTTTAGGATATCCGTTAGCAAATACTGGTTGCCATGCATACGCTCGCCTTGCCAACTATTGAATGATGCCATTACGGTTTGTACACCTGCTTCAATCGCCGTTATGTAACCTTGTGCATGGATTTTCACTAATTCATCTTCACTGACATCGGTGTTGCCGCGATCAATTCCGCCTTTAGTACCACCATCGCCGAGGAAATGTTTCGCGGTAGCTATAACATGGTTTTGTGATAAGAAATCACGAGAGTTCGCATCACCTTGTAAACCTTCCACCATTTTTCCGGCATACGATTTTACGAGTTCAGGATTTTCAGAATAGGATTCATAGGTGCGACCCCAACGGTCATCACGTACTACTGCAATGGTGGGCGCGAAGCTCCAGCCAATACCGGTGACTGCAATCTCACTTGCAGTAGCCGCGCCGATTTTTTTCATTAGCTCAGGATCATGCGCTGCACCCAGCGCTATGTTGTGCGGATAGAGAGTTGCACCAACAACGTTGTTGTGACCGTGTACCGCATCTGTCCCCCACATAATGGGAATTGCCACGCCGTTTTCATCGGGCTGCATTGACGCTTTATAAAAGCTATCAGCTAAGGCTACCCAGTCTTCAGCTTTGGATAATTTATTGTTGTTTGGAAATGCACCACCGCCGTTGAGGATTGAACCTATGTGGTACTTTTTAATATCCGCCAAGCTAATACTGCGAATTTCAGGTTGAATGGTTTGACCGACTTTTTGTTCCAACGTCATCTTTGCTATTAATGCATCGATTTGTTTTTCCATCACAGGATCTTTAGCCACTTTGCTAACAGGCGTTGGCCAAAGCGAAGGATTGTGGCGTGCCGTTAGCGGGCTCTGAATGTTTGCTGACGCAGCGTTTTTTGCTTTTGGCGCTGGGTGTTCGCAGGCCTCCAAGAGAAATGCGCAGGCGGTTAAGCCAGCCAAGAGTTGCAAATGTTTTTTTAGAGCATGCGTCATAGAGCTTCACCACAATTCGATCGGTAGATGATGTGCAAAAAAAGGCCCCCAAAACTGGGGGCTATGCAAGGAGAGCTAACAAGAATGGAAAGGGGTCGGCTTGACGAACAAAAAACTCCTGAACAGACTTGCTAACGCCCAAATACGGCCTGACCCGTATTTAGGTTCGGTTGTTTCAACGCAATATTTATCGAGTTATCACTGCGCTTGAAACGAAACTGGTTGGTAAATGGGTTTTACCTTGCGCTGAATAATGCGGCGATTCGCAAATAGAGTCGTCCCACTTTCAAGAAACGTACAAGGTGGGGCTGTTCACTTTTTAGTGTCTAGGTTTGAAACTTAGGTTTGCAGAATCTAATTTATTAGAACTGTGTGCCCATGGCTTTAATAAGGGCCAATACTAAAAGAATTCAACACTAATCAAGTTCGACTTTACGAAACGCTGAGACGGGACAAATACTGAGGAATATAAAACACTAGCCGAAGGCAAAAGTGCGATTGCGCTTTTGTGAAGGGTCAATAGCATCGGACAGCACTGAAGCGCTGTCCGATGCTATGAATCAATTAGATCTTAGGAAAACTATACTCGCTCAAACGTTGGAGCAGCTCTCTATTACTTGGCAAGCGATTCACCAACTGCTGAGTTTTCTTGGCATTCTCCTCAAATAGACTATTTGCCATTTCCGCTCTCTCGCTTATGTTTCTACGATTAGATTGGCCATAGGTATTTTTAGCGTCCATACCAAAAAATACATATTGAAAGCTTGCCGAAGGAAACATCTCTCCAACATGCGTGGTGTCATAAACCCAAGGAAGCTGATACTTCCACAGCGCCAATAGCTCTTTGAGGCTTTCCGGCATAGTGTCGGGACTACAATGGTCGCGCCAATACTGCGAATCTGTTCGCTGGGTTAATACATAGTGTAATTTCAAAAACTCAATGATCTTTGCCCAGTGATGGTTAAACTTTTGGTTAAAGCGACCCGCAACTATATCCATAACTGAACGATTCGCCGGGAGTTGCTCGCTAATCATTCGTGCCGACGATTCAATTAACACTAGAGCGGTTGCCTCAAGCGGCTCTAGAAAGCCTGCCGCAATACCCACCGCCACACAGTTTTTGTGCCAGAACTTTTCACGATGACCTGGGGTAAACGTCAACTTACGCGGCATAATCTTAGCTGCCGCCTCTTTACCTATGCTAGGTTCAAGGTATTTCCGCAAGGTTTGGTCGGCCTGCTCATCGGTTGTGTAGGCACTAGAGAATACATTTCCAACTCCGCGCCGTGTGGGTAACCCAATATCCCAAATCCAACCTGAATCTGTTGCCGTTGAGTGCGTGCAAGATTCTATATCGCCTTGCGGATTAGCGTAGGGCACTTGTACGGCCAAAGCGCTGTCGTTGAATAAAATATGACGCTCTTCTTTAAAGGGAATTTGGTAATGCTGACCAAGCAGCAGTGAGGCGAACCCCGAACAGTCTACAAACAGATCACCATTGATATCGCCGTTCGCTTGTGTGGTTAGAGAGGCAATATCGCCCGTATCTGTTGAATTTATCTGCACAACATGATCGGAAATGTAGGTAACACCTAAATTGTCGATGCAATGCTTTTTCAGTAACACAGCAAACTTGGTGGCATCAAGGTGATACCCATAGTTCATTACGCCCGCGTATTCCGGCGTAGACATCTGCTTGGGCGCCAAATGACGATCGGACAAAAAGCTCTGCGGACAAACCGCATCGGAAAAACTTATTTTGTTTTTAAACGGCAACCAATGTTCGGCCAGATTTATTTCTGAATAATTGTCGGGCAGGGTAAACGGGTGGTAATAGAACTCGCCATCACCTTTGATCCAGTTGATAAATTTTGAACCCTGCTTAAAGCTCGCATCACACTCACGAAGAAATTGTGTTTCAGAAATGCCGATTTTCTTTAAGGTTGCACGCATGGAAGGCCAAGTACCTTCACCAACGCCGATGCTGGCGATATCCGGTGACTCAATTAAGATCACCTCAATACCCGTTTCCTTATTGACAAGATGGTCAGCCGCAATAACACCCGCCGTTAACCAACCCGCTGAACCACCACCGACAATGACGATTTTTTTTACCGAATTATTCATAGCGCTTGTTCTTAGAAAGTTGATATCGAAAAACTACTCTCAAAAACGATTAGCAGATGAACTGCTCTCGTAGATTATTGTTGTGGCAAATATTTTTTGCAGCCAACTCTATCATAAGTTTTCTCAGGTCTGCAGCTCCACCGTCAGTACCAGAAGAGGAACTCCTGTACACACCATTCCGCAATCGATTGGCGACCCCAATACTATTGATATTATTTTCTTGCGTTTGCCTCAGTCACAAGAAAAAGTATTTATAGATGAAGGAAGACCTGAAATTAAATTCAACCAAATTTACTTATGGTCAATTTGTACATTAATAACAAGAAAAACTGTTGATCTTGGTGCGCCGTACGAATCATTACTGCCGGCGTTAGATGTGTATTGACTTGCCAGCTAAACTGGATAGCAAATAATTATTGCTCTACTTCTGAAAAGCTCTCTATTGGGGCAATGTTCGCCCCCGGCGCTTAAATATAACATCTAGGATATTTGTAAATACAACTCAAAACCTAAGCTACTATTTCCTGCATATGGGCTTCATTGCGGAAAAAGTGACCATACAACTTAGCCAAAATACCCGCCTTTTCAAAAGAATTAAAACTCATAGCATCAACAAAAAAATTCGAAGCAGCTCAAAAATCGTGGAAAATTAAGCGACAAATATTAAAGATAAATATTATTTAATTGTCATCTATTTCAACTATTCGCGCGAAATACCGTTCGAATAACCCCAATACAGCTATTCGAACGGTAAATATTTATCACTTAATGCATCAATAAGCTGGTTAGTCCTAGATTTAACAGTCTGATTATTATGAGATTTATTTAATTCATTTAAAATTTATTTAAATGAACTTCCCATGTTTAGCAAAAAATATTTATTAGGACGCTTAAAGCTTGTGTCCTTGTGATTATCGCCCTACGGCAAACGCATCAGATAAAAAATTTTGTGCAAAATGATACAGCCAGCATAGAAAATCGCTGAACAAAATGTATTAATTTTGCAAACTCAAGAGTAGAGTCTCTTGCGGTAGCTCCATAAGTTCGGAGTGTTGGCCTGATAAAAAATTAGCAGATTTTGGAAAAACACCCTCAAAAGACGTCCCATGTTTGCCAAAACGGCGTTAGTGGGACGATTGGGAGGGTTGTAGCTGTAGAATGGCGCCCCTACTGAATGCTCATTTATAACGCTAAATCGTTCAATTCAATTCCTTGGTTGTAAAAACCGTAGTGGTTGCGCTTTTCACAGAAATAATATTTTGAGGTGTGGCACCAATTTATAAAAATATAGGCCTTAGGATCTAAAGCCGTAAAAGTCAGTTTTAAAGAAGAAAAAATTGTACTTGTAAGGTTTTGGGCTATCCTGTTTCCTAAACAACTAATCAGTATGTTGTTTGCTTGAGCAAGGGGAATATTGATGCATAAAAAAAGATATTTTGAAAAAAGATATAGTTATTCCACGCTAACGAAGAAGTTCACCGAAAAAATCAGGCATTTTTTAACCGATTCAAGCCTCCTTTTTAAGGCCAGCACGACTCCAAATCAGTCGTCCAGCGCCAAATATTACATAAATCATGTTGCCAAATTATACCCGCCTATGCGACAGTTGACAGCGCTGTCTTTTGGGCGCCTGTAAACTATTGCATATGGCAATGTGTACGGTTACATGTTTTTTAGAAAACGGTCTTTATTCTAATAAACGATATAAAGAGTGCATCATTCAAGAATTTTTATTGGTTAATACAACATCCTTTAGTTAATCAATAAGACATTGCTCCAACTTCCAATGGAGCAAGGTTGCTTGCCTAAGCAAGACTTTGTGGCTGGGTCAGCAATTGCGGTATTGGAAAATATAACTTCATAATGATTTTAAAGGAGTACTCCATGTACAAAACAGTTAGCTTCAAGAAAAAACTGCTTGCTACGTTAGTTGCTTCGTCTACTATCGGCTTGAGCAACCTTGCTCTCGCTCAAGATGACGCAGAAGAAATCGTAGTAACCGGTATTAAGGCGTCGTTACAACGCGCTGTGGATATCAAACGCGACTCGGCTGGTGTTGTTGACGCAATCTCTTCAGAAGACATCGGTAAAATGCCAGATTCCAACTTGGCTGAGTCTCTGCAACGTATCACCGGTATTTCTATTGATCGTACCGATGGTGAAGGTTCTCGCATTACCTCTCGTGGTTTCGGTCCTGCATACAACTTGGTAACCCTTAACGGTCGCCAATTGGCATCTGCTTCTATCGGTGAAGGTGGTGGCGTAGACAGCACTCGTTCATTCGACATGAGCAACATTGCTTCTGAATCTGTTAACGGCGTGCAAGTTTACAAAACTGGTAAAGCAAGTGTTCCTACCGGTGGTATCGGTGCAACCGTAAACCTTTCAACTGCTAAACCATTCGACCACGAAGGCTTCAAAGCTTCTGTTGGTGGTAAGTTGTTAACCGACCAATCTAGTGATGTTGGCGCAAAAACCACTCCAGAATTGTCTGGTTTTGTTAGCTGGTCTGACGAAATGTTTGGTGCGTCTTTGTCTTTGACTCACCAAGAGCGTACCAGTGGTCGTTCAGGTTTTGCTGGCCCAGGTTGGGGCGATGTATTGCAACATTACTCTGGCGGCGGCATTTTCAGCGGTGGCTACTCAGCTGACGCAATTACTGAAAACGCACCAGCAACCGGCGACTTGGCTACCCGTACTCAAGAAGCTCACTTCTTCCATACCGATACATCACGTCGTCGTGATAACGGTTTGTTGACTTTGCAATTCAAGCCAACTGATAAAATCACCGCAACTCTTGACTACATGAAGGCCGAAACCAAAATGGCTTCACAAGAGGATATCTACTCTTTGTGGTTCTCTGATGGTGCTTGGGCGAACAACGGTACTAAGTGGGATGGCAACAAGATCAGCGCTACTCCTCTTTACATGTGGCAATCGAATGGTGCAGGTACCACTCCTCGCGATATCGCGTTGAAAAACGGTCTGCGCACAGCTGACAACAAACTGGACGATTTAGGTCTTAACGTAGGTTTCGAAGCTACTGATAACTTGACCCTGAATCTTGATGTTCACCACTCTAAATCAAGCGCAACTCCTTGGTATGACCGTGCACCAGGTTCAAACGTGACCTTGGGTATTGGTGTTAACACCATTATCGGTCAAGGTTTGGATATGAGCGGCGACCTGCCTTTGATTGCTAGCGTACTTAACGACGGTAGCATCAAGAAGAGCGATGTAGGTTCTACCATTAGCCAATTGGTTAGCGCTCGTTCTTGGGCTGACGTGAAAGAAGCTAAAGTGACTGGTACCTATAAGTTTGCTGACTCAGGTGCAATCAACTTTGGTTTCGACTCATTGCAAACTGAAGCAATTCAAAAACAATCTGACATCGGTAACGCAACAATGCGCGGTGGTTGGAGCGTTATGGCTCCAGGTGACATTAACCCGAACTGGTTTGAGTTGATTAATTTCAACAGCTATTTCGATGGTTACAACTCACAATTGTCTCCAGAAGCCAAAGCCTTCTTCACAAAAGTTGGCCACAACGGTGCTAACGCCACTTCGAACATCACTGGCGTACGTGTTACCAACTTCAACGCAGTTGCTCGTGCGATGTTTGCCGATTCTCCAGGCAAAACTCCATACGCTGCAAACCCAGTTGACAGCTTAGACCGTAAGGTTGATGAAGACATTAAAGCTGCTTACATTGAATCCGATCTCCACGGCGAATTGGGTGACATGAAAGTAGACGTGTCTGCTGGTCTTCGTTATGAAACTACTGACGTAGATTCTTACTCACGCGTTGCGCCAAGAAAACTGACTTGGACAGCTGACCGTGACTTCAACAACGAAGCTATCGGTGCTGCTGGCTCAATTCCTTACAGCGTGAACTCGTTCCACTACAACAATGTTCTGCCTAACTTGGACTTGACCTTCCACGTTACTGATAGCTTGATTGCTCGTGCGTCAAGCAGCAAGACCATTGCTCGTGCGAACTACAACGATCTGCAAATGGGTGCTGCAGGTAGCCCACCAAGAGGCGGACCATTGTTAGCTACTGGTTTGATGGGTACCAGCTCTGACGGTAACGTTAAGTTGAAGCCAATCGAATCTAACAACTTGGACTTCTCAGTTGAATACTATTTCAACAATACTGACTATGTTTCTGTTGGTTATTTCGATAAACGCGTACCTAACTTCATTGGTACTGCAGAAAGCAACGTAACTTATGCAAAAACACAAGATCCAAGTAATGGCCCACGTGCTATCGCTGCAGCGGCTGCCTTGAGAGCTCAAGGTTTTGCAGTAACTGACCGTAACTTGTTCCAAATGGTTGCCATGATGAATGGTACTTCCAACGGTTGTATCAACACTTCAGCTGCTAATCTGTGTGGTACCGGCGGTACCTTTAACCCAGCAGATTACGAGAAGTGGAGTAACGGTACAGACATCGTAGCTGTTGCAGGTGACCCAGGTGTTACCAACATCACTACAATGCCAGTTAACTCTAAAGACGCTACTTTGAACGGTTGGGAATTCGCAGCTCAGCACTTCTTCGGTGACAGCGGCTTCGGTATTCAGGCTAACTACACCGTTGTTAACGGCAGTATCGGTTACAACTTCAAAGCAGAACCAGGTGCGGGTCAATTCGCATTGGCAGGTTTGAGCGATTCAGCGAACGTTGTTGGTATCTATGAAAAAGACCAATGGCAAGCTCGTATTGCTTACAACTGGCGTGACAAGTTCCTTGATAATCCAAACGCTGGTGGCGGTGAGCCAGAGTTCACTAAGGCCTTCGGTCAAGTTGACTTCAGCGTAGGTTACAAGTTTACTGATGACCTCACAGTATCCTTGGAAGGTACTAACGTAACGGGCGAAGATAAGAAGACTTTCGGCCGTACTACCACCCAAGTTAAATACATCGATATTTTACAGCCACGTTACTCGCTTTCAGCGCGTTACAACTTCTAATACCGAGTGTTGATGTTAGTATGAAAAAGTGCCGCTCTATGAGCGGCACTTTTTTTAGGTGATATAAAAAAGCGGAAGATAAAATGAAAAATTTCCAACCATTAAATTTTGAACAACATAAATCACTTGGGTACACCGAAAAATACGGTTCAGAATATGGGCATCAAGTCGGCGCAGTAATAGTGCTGCCAAACGAATTTGCAAAAATCCAACGCGAGTATCCAATTTTTTTTCGTAAAGATTCTGAGACAGGGCAATTTTTTCCAGTAGCCTTACTCGGCTTTGAAGAAAAAGAAAATCTATTCCTCAATGAAGATTCATCCTGGAGCACGCGCTACATTCCATTGTCTATGATACAAGGCCCCTTTTTGATCGGCTTGCAACAACAAGAGGAAGGGCAAAAACTCGCTATTTATGCAGACCTGAATGATTCAAGAATTCAGGAAAATGCCGGACCTGCATTATTTAATTCTGATGGCCAAGCCTCACCAACTTTAAATAAAGTAAGAGATATATTGTCATTTCGTCATCAGGGGAGCGAGCAAATTGCGCCCATGATGGAAGCGTTCCTAAAGCATAATCTTTTAGAACCAGTCACAATTGAAATTGATCTTGCAAATGGAAAAACCGTACATTTCGATGCAGGCTACACCGTGTATCTTGAAAAGTTAATGTCATTAGAAAGTGATGCTGTTGTTGAATTACACAAATCTGGATTGCTGTCTCTCGCGTATAACATTGCTGATTCTTTGAATAATTTACAAGACTTGATCAATATCAAAAATGCAAAAATGAAGTAAGTTAGCATACTTCAAATTGATAAATATGAGCTGAGAAATGGCCGAACAAACAACAATGAACTCTATTCGTAAAATCGTTATTGCTGGTGGTGGCACATCCGGTTGGTTAGCTGCCGCTGCCATCTCAAAAATATTTGGCAAAAATCTGGATATTACTCTGATTGAATCACCAGAAATTGGACGAATTGGTGTGGGTGAAGCAACCATTCCCACACTGCGAGTATTTCATAAACTCTTGGGAATTAACGAACAAGAGTTTATGGCGCATGTTCAAGGAACTTTTAAGTTAGGTATTGAGTTTAGTAACTGGGCCAATAAAGGCGATAAATACTTTCACTCATTTGGACTTACCGGAAAAGATTGTTGGGCGTGCCAGTTTCAGCATTTTTGGTTAGCTGGAAAAAAATACGGTATCAATGTCCCCTTTGGTGATTACTGCCCAGAATCGAAAGCAGCGCGTCTAGAAAAGTGTAGTGGCGAAAATGACGGCGTTAATTATGCCTATCATTTAGATGCAACTTTGTACGCTGATTTTTTGAAAAACTTTTCCATGAAGTACGGTGCTAAACACATCGAAGGGTTTATTGAAAAAGTTATTATTTCTCCAGAAAACGGTTTTATTAAATCCTTGATGTTAAAGGATGGTCGTGAAATTGAGGGCGATTTATTTTTAGATTGCACTGGCTTCCGAGCAATGCTTATTGACGGTGCTTTAAACACCCCTTGGGTGCCATACGGCCACTATCTCCATTGCGATTCTGCAATTGCCTTGCAAACAGAGTTAGTGCGCGAACCCAGACCCTATACACAATCGATAGCTCACGATTTTGGATGGCAGTGGCGCATCCCGCTTCAGCATCGCGCGGGGAATGGTATGGTGTATTCCAGCCGTCACGTGTCTGATGATGAAGCCATGGCTACGCTGATGAAAAACTTGGAAGGTCGTCCCGTTACCGAGCCGCGCGTCATTAAATACAAAACCGGTCGCCGCATGAAAACGTGGAATAAAAATTGTATTGCCGTCGGGCTTACCGCAAGTTTTATCGAGCCACTTGAATCTACATCTATCCATTTAGCTATGTCGGCAATTTATCGCTTGATGCGATATTTTCCACAGAACGAAATTTCCATGTCGAATGTAGATGAATTTAACAAACAGTCAGCAGAAGAAATTGATCGTGCGCGCAACTTTGTTATTTTGCACTATCACGCAACGCAAAGAGATGACTCAGAATTCTGGCGCTATTGTAAAAATATGGAAATTCCTGAAACCTTAAAACATCGCGTACAGCTATTTAAAGACACTGCTGCAATTGCATTGGAAGAAAAAGAATTATTCCTCAATGACTCTTGGGTTCAGGTGATGATGGGACAAGGTATTATGCCAACCGCTTATCACCCCATTGCCGATGTAATGGATGAAAAGGAATTGAAAAATTTCTTGGGATATTTAAGTGGCAGCGTAGGCGAGAAAGTGGCTGCTATGCCAAGCCATCAGCAACTTATCAACCAATACTGCAAGGCAATTGCCCCAGTTTAAAATTATTTTTGCGTGCTAGCGCGTTGGCTCTACGAATCAAATAACTTCAGAGCCGCGCGCAAATTTGTTCTATATTTTGGCTGTAGAAATAGTGTGTGATAGGTATAGAGAAAATTATGGAACCAAGTGTTTATCAACTTAGTGAAGATGCAAACATAGAGTGCTTTAGAGTTGGTAATGAACAACAGGAACTTCTGCTCGTTGATAATTTCCTCAAAGGCGCTTCAGCACTAAAAGAGTACGCCATACAGCAAAACAATTTCGCGCGTGCAGATTCTTTTTATCCCGGCCTTCGCATGCAGGTTCCTCAAGCATACACCTTTGCAATCGTTAAACATCTTGGCTTTTTCATGGAACAATTTTTTCACTTGGAAGTGAGAAAAATTAAAAACGCCGTTTCTAAGTTTTCCATAGTAACTGACTCTCCAGATGACTTGTCTCTATTACAACGAATCCCCCATTTCGATTCGCCGTCGCGCAAAGGTTTGGCTGTAGTACATTATCTCCAATCGATTCCAAGCATGGGTACTTCGCTGTATCGCCATAACTCAACTAATTTTGAATATGTGGATGATGAACGCTATTCAAGTTATATGGCGAAAATTGAAGAACGATATCCCACCAAAGATGCTTACCCAGAAGGCTACATCAACGGCTCCACCGATCAATTTGAAGAGATAGCCTCGGTTGAAGCAATCTTTAACCGATTAGTGATGTATAGAGGAACAAGTCTTCACTCAGGGCAAATTGGAAAAGATTACAATTTTGACCCAAGCCCCGCCACAGGCCGACTCACGCTCACGTCATTTTTCGAATTCAACTAATACTGCACGGGTTGAACGAGCAAAGAGAAGCGTCCTGAGTTTTGAGCCTACCGCACAAGCTTCCCCCCACACTTAAGACTACATAAGCGCAACCTACTAGGTATTGGATGAAACCTTAATAGCTGCCTGCACCCAGGTTATTAGGCGACTGGTTGATAGAGGCATCTATACTGGCTAATAGACCTGATATAAACTCATAAAGTTATCGTTAACATAACCCACAAGCCAACAACTCAAACAATAGGTGTACTCATGGCTACTCATGTCGTATTAAATAATATTGACCACCACAACCTAAAAATCATTACTCAACGTTCAGCGGCAATGGGCGATAACGTCCAAGGCGTGCTCACATTCCCTACCGAGTTCAGAGAAGTTCAAAGTGAATATCCAATCTTTTTTCAAAGGAATTCCGATACGGGGCAGTTCCAAGCGGTAGCTATTTTT
The DNA here is from genome assembly GCA_021151525.1 of Cellvibrionaceae bacterium. Taxonomy (GTDB): domain Bacteria; phylum Pseudomonadota; class Gammaproteobacteria; order Pseudomonadales; family Cellvibrionaceae; genus Cellvibrio. Next base: position 83,068 of record JAGKXD010000001.1, read on the forward strand.
GGCTTTGAAGAAGGTCAAAATCTCTTTTTAGATGAACAGGGGTGGCATGCGAGCTACATTCCCGCCGTACTCAATCGCGAACCCTTTTTAATCGGATTTCAAACTGAACAGGAAGAAGGCAAGGCAGTTAGTGTGCCCATGGTGCATATTGATATTGATAGCCCACGCATCAGTAAAGACGATCAAGGAGAAGCCGTGTTTTTACCGCAAGGTGGTAACAGCGCCTACCTAGAACAAGTGAGCCGCAGCCTCATGGCAATTCATGAAGGCATTAATACCAGTAAGCTAATGTTTGATGCATTCACTACTCTGGATTTGATTGAGCCCTTCACCATTGATATAAAATTTATTAACGGACAATCTCATCAACTCACCGGCTATTACACAATAAACGAAGAAAAGTTATTTCAACTCGATAAGGACGCGCTTAATCAATTAAATGGCTCCGGAATTTTATTTGCCGCATACATGGTCATTGCCTCCATGTCCAACATTAAAAAGTTAGTGGATAAACGCAACAAGCTACTCGCACAATAAAATATTTCAGCCTCTAAATACTTGCGAATATTTATGATTAATGTCACCAAAAAAGTAAACGAAGTAGTAGGTTGTGTACCTAATGCAATACCTGATGAAGTATTACATTCAACAGAACCAATTCTTTTGAAAGGCTTGGTAAAGGACTGGCCTTTGGTGCAAGCAGCGCTGCGCTCTGATGAAGAAGTTGATCAATATTTACGGAAATTTTATAAGGGATATCCCGTTACGGTGTCTACCAATATTCCTGAAAATCGTGGCCGCTATTTTTACAACGAGGATTTTTCGCAATTAAATTTTTCAACGCACACAGCAACCTTGGATACTGTATTAGATAGAATCTTTGAACATAAACATGATGAGTTACCACCATCAATTTATGTAGGCTCGACTACGCTAGATTCATGCTTGCCAGGCTTAAGTGACGAAAATAATTTGAATATGGGCGATTTAAATCCCTTAGTAAGCATTTGGATTGGAAACCAAACGCGCGTGCCCGCGCACTACGATGCTCCGGAAAATATTGCCTGCGTGGTTATTGGCAAGCGTCGTTTTACCTTATTCCCGCCAGACCAAATTGATAATCTCTACCCCGGCCCTCTGGATTTCACACCGGCGGGACAAGTGGTTAGCATTATTGATTTTCATAATCCCGATTTCGAAAAATTTCCACGTTTTAAAGCAGCACTAGAGCATGCACTTGTTGCTGATATGGAACCGGGTGATGCCTTGTTGATTCCCACAATGTGGTGGCATCACGTGGAAGGCTTAAGCAGTTTTAATATGCTAATCAATTATTGGTGGCGCCTTGCGCCTAAATATATGGGACAGGCTGTGAACGTGCTCAATCATGCAATTTTAAGTATTCGCGATTTGCCTGAACACGAGAAGGCCGCGTGGAAACATATTTTCGATTATTATATTTTTGGCGATGCTAAACACGCAGGCGAACATTTACCGAAATCGGCACGCGGCTCTTTGGGTGAGCTTGATGAAATGCAAGCGCGAAAATTGCGTGCGCTTTTGTTAAACAAGTTGAATCGTTAGGTCACTAATCGCTGCGCTTAATAGGGAGTTGTCATCATCGCATAGTGAACTGTTGGATTACTCGCTATGCTCGCCCTTCGGGCCAGCCTGCGGCTGTTCAAGCACTTCGTGCTTAGTCCCGCTGTACGAGGATGACAACTCCCTATTTAATAAATTTTAAACTGAAAAAAACCTCAAGCACTTTGAAGTGTTTGAGGTTTTTTGTTTTCAGATTTGGTAAATGTCTAACTTACCAAGTCACTTGTGCCCATGCAGTATCTGTTGCTCCAACGGATTGCCCAATGGTGTAGAAATATTTCACCACGGCGCCTGCAGGAATGCCTGTCACGGTTAAGGTATTACTGTTGTCAGCATTGTGCGTCATGCGGATATTTTGCTGTGCACCACCGTTAATGGTGTAGTGAATATCTGCCCATGGCGCTGCGTTCGCGTAGAACTTCACGCTGGTGGTACTCAGCACTTGGTAACCGTTGCCGGTTGCCGGTATTGAGCTTGCAGCGCTGCTGGCCACTGAACTTTTACTGGTGCTGGCCGCAGAGCTGGCAACCGAACTTGCTGCACTTGAGGTGGCGCCGGTCATGGTGAATTGCACCCATGCGGTATCCGTTGCACCCCCAGCAGCTATGCCGATGGTGTAGAAGTAACGCACAGTTGCACCTGCGGGAATACCAGTTACTGTTAAAGTATTGGTGTTATCCGTGTTGTAGGTCATGCGCACGTTTTGCTGGGCACCGCCATTGATGGTGTAGTGAATATCCGCCCAAGGTGCATTGTTCGCATAGAACTTAACGCTGGTGCTGCTCAGGATGGTGTAGCCATTGCCAGTCGCCGCTGAAGACGCACTTGAGCTAGCGGTGCTGCTAGCCACTGAACTTGCCACACTGCTCGCTGAACTCGCAACGCTGGAGCTAGCCGCTGAACTGCTTGAACCTGTGCAAGTGGTGGTGCCTGGATTTGCATCAACCGCATCGCCGCTCTTCTTGGTACGGAAGCTGTAAGCAGGAACTGCCAACTTCATACCGTCAGAGAAACTTACGTACTGCGCGGTGCAACCGAAGTTGTAGGCGAGGTAAGTTTTTACACCAGCCTTATCAAATGCCACTGCCGATGGGCTGTTTGCGGTTAAAGCGCCAGTGCCGGTTGCCAAAGCGCCGAGTTGTTTCAAGGTGTAAACCCATTGATAGGTATGCGCCTTGGTTTCACCCTCTTCTGGCGTGTAGTTGAAGCCATAAGTGGTCATATCGTTTACTGCGGCTTGGCCGTTGGTCATGGCCCAGATATTCCACCACACATCGCGCCATTGGCCGTCTGGTAAACCAGAAGGTTTGCCGTTGCTCGATTCAGTCATACCCAAGGTCACATAGTTGCTCAGGTAATCCGCATGTTGGCCGATGTGCAGCACAAGCGGACTCAATGGGAGACCTTGAATACCGAGGATATGGGCGTAAGCACCGCTGAACCAGGTACCAAATACATGGCCATTACCCCAAATGATGGAAGTGGTCATTTTTGGATAGGTGCTGTCGAAGTTATCGTAATCGCCACCTAAACCGCGGAAACGGTCATAGTTGTTCCAGTATTCCCAATAAGCAGCAGTTGATGATGCATGCAAATACATGCCGCGCTCAGTGATTGAAGTATTGCCGGTGATTTGGCCGTAGAGAACCATAGCGCCGTAGGCGTTAGCCGCTTCAGAGGTTGATTCGTTGTTGTTACCCAATACGAAGTTTTCATGACCTGATGCCCATGAGAAACCATAAGCTGGGTCGAAGTAGCGCAAGTAAGGGAACATGGCATCGTCGCGGCCTGCGGCGTAATCGCGAATCAGCAATTCAACCATGGGGCCGTATTTGGTAGACCCACACCAGCTAGCGTCTACACGGCAGATTTCCGCTGCAGCGCGCACGAAGTAGCCGTAGTGGAAGTGATGGTCATTCAACTGTTGTTGTGCGCCAAAAGACTCATCGAAGCCTAAAAGCGTATTCCAATTGCTGTCATAAGCGAAGTATTTAGTGGTATCCAAACCGCCGTTGGTGTTGGCATGGAACCAGTCTTGTAATTCGGCTTTCAACCAGTTGATCAACTGATCTGCTTCAGTGGTCATACCCAAACCGCGTGCAATAGCCGCTAATTCAGCTACTTTTCCGTAGTTTTTGCCTGCCCAATAGGTATCAGTTGCGGTATTCCAGTTGGCAGAGCCTTGGTTGATGAACTCAGTTACGAAGGCTTTCAGTTGGGTCACATTGTAATCGCCAATACCCGCTGGCATGGTTGGCAGCACACCTACGTAAGGAATGGTGTAGCTGAAGCCATTAGTGGTCGCGAATTTAGTCACGCCGCGTGCACTGCGGATTTTGTAGCTGGTTACGGCTTGGCTGGAGTTTTTCCAGTGCAATGGCAGCATGCCGACCATGGTGGTCACTGCAGAACCGTTGAATTGGTACTGGTGAGTTACGGTCACTTTGTTGGTGTTTCTATCCACCGCGTAGTTGATGTTCACCTTGTCCACGCGTTGTGGCGCATATTGGGCGAAGGTAGAAATCATACTGGCATCTGGTGTGCCCGCTACTTGTGGCAACAAGGTAATAGTTACGCGCTTGCTGGCATTGGTTACGCCAATCGCCGCACTATTTACGTTGCTGAAGGTGGTAGCATCGTGGCCGGTGATGAGGAAGTTATTGCGATCGCCCGCAACATCAGTCCAAATCCCGATGCTATTGCCGTTTTGGTAGAAGACTCCTTTTTCACCGCTATCCGCCGCTTTGGTACGGATAACGATACTTCCCTGCAATGCCGTGAAATATGCATAGGGCGAGCCGTGAACAAAGGTCGCTTCCATTACTGGGGTGCTGCCGCTGTTCCATTGAACGGTGACAGAACCATCGCTGTAGTCCTTCAAGTAAGCGTCCATGTTGCTGTAATTGGTGTTGCCAATTGCCAGGCCATCGAAAACTTCGCTGAAAGGATCGGGAATAGCGTAAGTGGTTTGGGTCGCGCTGGTGCGCAAGCCCCCGGAAATACCCATAATGCGTGCACCGCGGTCGGTAATGCGCGCGGTCATTGGATCGGGAGTGATGTAGGCTGCGCCTGCGCTATCGCCAACTTTCATCTCGCCGTAAAACGAAATCGAGCCCCACCAACGGTGAGTCATAGTAGGTTTGCTGGTTGCTGGCGCGACTTTTTGGGGATAAATGGGTGTTGGTGCGCCAATTGGGCTGCAGCTGCTAACACCGGGGGCAACTACACCAGCACTGTAAATCCAGTTGCCGTGATCGACGGTACATTTGTAGCCAGCTGGGTTGGCGCTATCGCTGATGTTACCGGCGCCGTAGGTTGTTAAAGCCGCACTGCTGAATTGCGATACGCCGAGCGTAGTCAGCAACAATAAAACGGGTTTTATCTTTATCATTTTGGGAGTGTCCTCGTTATTGTTAGAGATGAACACTTAGCGCTTTAATCCCCTGTAAAAACTTCTTCCCCCTTTTTAATCTACTTCCTCAAGAATCCTCGACCAAGCACTGAAGGTTACTCAATTAGCCTATTTGGAGGGCACATTCCCTTCGTCCCAGATTGCCGATTACCTGCAACATGGGAGGGTTCACTTTTAAAAATCGTGCAGCGGCACGCTTACTCGGCACATAAATACACATTAATGACACCGGGGGTGACAAGTGCGGAAACAAAGAACAATAACAACCCCTCAGGTAGCGAGGGGTTTTGTGGGGAGGCCATGGGCAATTTAAGCGATTTGTCGGCGCGCAATGCGCAACCCCAGAACCCCAATCAACATTAGCAACAGCGACGCTGGCTCTGAAACATGCACAATGTCACCACGCGCGTAGTAGCTAATATGGGAGACATCCTTGATTTTGTTGCAATCATCTTCATCACACAAATTGGTGAACTCATCGGCCGTAAACGGCGAACTCCAATTGCCATTAGTGAACGACGGGGTTAACGCGAACCCCAATAATGTGGTTCCGGAACCATCCTTAAAGATCAACATGATGTTGGAATATTGCGTCCATTCATTGTTAGTGAGCGACCAAACTCCTGTTTGGCCGTTACCGGCGGGGTCATCTTTCTTTAGAAACTGCCAGTCAGTGTAGCCGTAAAAGGCTTCCTGATTGACGGTCGTGGGCGTGAAGTTGAGAAAATCTTGCGTCGCACTCAAGCTGCGTTGGCAGGCACTCGCATAGTCAACCAACAGCATAGTACCGGGAGCCGTACAACTAACCACACTGGCATTTGCCGCCAGCGCGATGCCTAGCAAACTCATAAGGACAAAGGCTTTTACCGCGGAATAAGTATTCATAAACACCTCCATCAAAATCCTGCTTTTCGATGCTTATCCGTCAGCCAGATTAGGCGTTCTAAACGACAATGGCCAAGACTCTATCAGCGCCAAAAAAAGTGCTGATAGACCTTTTATGACTTAAGCGACAAGAGCAGAAATTTGCGGAGATTCAAAAAGGCCAGAAGTGCTGCGGTAAGCCCTGCTTTCTCAGGATTGCGGTGATATCCATCGTCAGTGCAACGCCAGCATGCACAGCCACACCACCCCAAATGGAGCGCGAGCGCAGCGCCAAAATACCCAAGAACAAGCCAAACAAAATTGCACCGGTTGCCTCTAACCAAAGCTTGGGGAAGTGAATCATCAAATAGGGAACGCACATAACCCAAATGGCATTGGCACCCAGCGCCGGGCGCAGCGAATTCAACATAAATCCGCGAAAGAAAAATTCAAGGCACACAAATTGGGTGAGATACAAAAACTCCCAGGCCAATAAATCGGCCCAACTGCGACTGGTCTGCGAATAAAAAGGATAGTGATGGACAAAATCCTTGCCCAAACTCACCAGATAAATAAATACCAAAATTGGGCTCAGCAATAATAAATAACCACGCCAATGTTGCGGCGCTTGATTAATTTGCCAACCGAAATCGCGCACACGCGCTTTAAAGTGATAACGAATTAAAAGCGCAGGCACCAGCACATAACCAATCGCCAACACGCTCGTCCACCAGACATAGCCACACAACTCCCACACACCGGCGCGCATTAAAGGTTCAACGTAATAATTAGTGGGAAAATTTTTCCATTCTGCAATAGTGCGCAAGAGTGACAACAAGTTATCGGAAAATTTTCCGTAGTGCATAAACAGCAAGCAGACGGAAACACAAGCGAGCACAGAGAACACGCGACGCAATGCTTGCGGGCGAGTCATTGAATAGGAGGGCGACTCTGCATCAATTTCGTCGAGCACAACCAGAATATTTTTGGGGTGGAGTTTTGCGAGCATTATTTTCTCTTAATATTTATTCTTAAATTCATTTAAACGGCAAATAGGTTTTTGCATCTTGAATATAAAGTTCAACCGATGGCTTTTCAGATACAAGAAATTGATCAATGGCCTGTTGAAACTCTGCACTCGCCAACCAATGATTAGAGTAAGTCATTACCGGCTCAAAGCCGCGCTGGATTTTATGCTCTCCCTGCGCACCCCCATCGAAGCGCTGCAAGCCATGTTTAATCGCATAATCTATACCTTGATAGTAACAAGTTTCAAAATGCAAAAAATCATATTCTGCTGCACAGCCCCAATAGCGGCCGTAAATCGTTTTTGAATCCATAAAAAACAATGCCGCAGCAATAGCTTCATTGTGTTGATAGGCAATTACCATCAACGAATGCTGTGCGAATTGCTCGCGCAACATTTGAAAAAATTCCCGCGTTAAATAACCTGTGTGGCCACTGCGCTTTAAATAGGTTTTGCAGTAGAACACATAAAACAACTGCCAATCCTCTGCGCTAATATCCGCTCCGGTTTTAGTCACAAAGCTAATGCCCTGCTCTACAACCGCTCGCCGTTCTTTGTTGATATTTTTGCGCTTGCGCGAATTCATGGCGCCGACAAAATCGTCCCAACTTTTATAGTCGCGATTAAACCAATGAAACTGCGCGCCTACACGTTGGGTTATTTTTTCATCGACTAATTGCTTTGATATTTCTTGCGTTGGAAACAGGCAGTGCCAGCTCGATGCCTTTAAGACTTGCGCATGATTTTTTATCGCAACAATTACCGCAGTCAAAATTTCCTGCGTGCGCGATAAATCTTTCAACAGCAAACGTGCGCCCGTACACGGCGTAAAAGGAATGGCTGAAATTAATTTGGGATAATAATGAAAACCGTAGCGCTGGTAGGCATCGGCCCACGACCAATCGAATACGTACTCACCGTATGAGTTGGTTTTAATATAGAGCAGCATGGCTGCGATTAATTCTTCGCCCTCATGCACAACCAAATGTTGCGTTTGCCAACCCGTGCCCGCGCCAACGCTTTTACTCATCTCTAACGCGTACAAAAATTCGTAGCGTACAAAGGGATAATCATCCGCGCAAAGCTGATTCCACGCTTGCGGAGTTATGGCACTGAGTGAGTCGATAAATGAAATCTGCATAGCGAATTGGAAAAGTTGGGATTAGGCGATTCTACCCTACAGCTGCGACAAGCCAAGCCCAAAAGCCGACAGACTCTAGGAAAGCTAGTCATTCTTGGCTCGCTTACAGTAGAATCGCCGTTCCTTTGGTCACTTTGGATTTTCAATGCCAAGCGCAGAACCCGACCCTGAACGTCAGTGTCACACTACATATAGCCACAACGCCCTGCTTATCTCTACCCTCTTGTACCTTACCAAGGTGAGGTGCTAACTGTGGAATGGCTTTTAGATCCCACGGCCTGGTTAGGCTTATTTACCCTTATTGTGCTTGAGATTGTTCTCGGCATAGACAACCTTATTTTTGTTGCTGTACTCGCCAATAAACTCCCCAAGCACCAGCGCGACCACGCACGTATGGTCGGTTTAAGCTTGGCGTTGGTACTTCGCCTTGGCCTTTTGGCCGGTATTTCCTGGCTCGCCACCCTCACCACTCCGCTCTTTACCGTGCTCGGGCAAGATTTATCGGGGCGCGACCTGATTCTGATTTTCGGCGGCTTGTTCCTGCTGTTTAAAGCCACCATCGAACTCCATGAGCGCGTAGAAGGCAAAATCAATACCCAGCGCGGCTCTCGCGTACACGCCGCTTTTTGGGCGGTAATCGCGCAAATCGTTGTGCTTGATGCCGTCTTCTCGCTCGATGCGGTAATCACCGCAATCGGTATAGTGAATCATCTTTCGGTCATGATGCTCGCCGTTATTATCGCCATGGTGATGATGATTATCGCCAGCAAAGCCTTAACCGACTTCGTCAACAAACACCCTACGGTAGTTATGCTGTGCTTAGGTTTTCTGTTGATGATTGGTTTCAGTCTGGTGGCCGAAGGCGCGGGTGTACATATCCCCAAAGGCTATCTCTACGGCGCCATCGCCTTCTCAGTACTCATCGAATTTTTTAACCAGCTCGCCCGCTCCAATCGCACGCGCCACTTGATTGGCGAGCGCCCCTTGCGCGACCGCACAGCGGAAGCCGTGTTGAAACTCTTGGGCGGCCGCAGCGATGCCGACGAAGTGGGCGATGATATTGTCGCCATGGCCAACCCCCAAGGCGAAGAGTTGGTGTTTGAAAATAGCGAGCGCCAAATGATTCGCTCGGTGCTGCAACTTACCGATCGTTCGGTGCAGTCACTCATGACACCGCGCCCGGATATTATTTGGGTGGATGTAAACGCAACGTCGGAAGAATTGCTCAACGTATTAAAAACCACGCCGCAAACGCGCCTACTGGTTGCACGCGACGAGCTGGATAATTTGCACGGCGTAGTCCAAAGCCGCGATTTACTCGCCGCTGCACTCAGCAATCAACCGCTCGATCTTGCGGCACTCGCCGTAGAACCACTCGCCGTTCCCGAAGGCACAAGCGCATTAAATGTGTTGGAGATGTTGCGCCAGCAAGCCGTACCCTTGGCGATTGTGATCGACGAATACGGCAGCATTAAAGGCGTTGTCACCACCAGCGACTTGCTCGCCGCCATCGCCGGTGAACTTGCCGACAGCAACGAAGCACCGCTGGTCACCGAGCAAGAAAATGGTTGGTTGCTAGATGCGAGCATCTCCCTAGAACAGCTCGAAGAATTGTTGCAAATAGAACTAGAGCGCGAAGAAGGTGACTATTTCACCTTGGCCGGGTTGTTGTTGGAGCAGCTCCAACATATTCCTGTGGTGGGCGAAACGCTCAGCATTTCCGGATTTATTTTTGAAATTAAAGAAATGGAAGGCCGCCGAATTTTGCAGGTACTCGTTTTAAAAACTCCCGACGCAGATGAATATAAAATATTCTAACTCCGGTTTTATTATCAGTAGCAAAAAGCCTTTGATATAAATAAGATAGCGCGCGTTTCAAACAATAATCGCTATCAACTTAACAAGGTGTGACATGGAAAAAATCTCGTCCAGAGTGCTCTCAGGTTTTTTGCTACTAATTTCTGCTGTACTCTCAATCAACAGCTACGCCGCAGGAACATCGGTTTATATTAATTACGTTCCTCCTGCCTCCAACACTCAGCAAACCAGTTTTATTCGAATATCTAACCTCAGCTCCTCTGCAGCATCAGTGGCTATTATAGGCATCACTGACAAAGGCGTTTTTTCAGAAAACCTTTCCGTTACTTTTTCATTGAAAGCAAAAGAAAGTAAACAATTTCTGATTAGCGACTTTGAAAAAGGCAACACCGCCAAAGGCCTTACTGGTGCAATTGGTACAGGCAATGGCATCTGGCGTTTGTTCGTTTACTCCGCCAGCAATTTAGATGTAATGGGCTTTGTGCGTACCCCTGACGGATTCCTCAATCAAATTCATGATATAAGCCCTGGTCAATCGGGCGGTACCATACATACCATTGGAATGTTTAACCCAGCTGCAAATGCTAATCAGCAAAGTCGATTACAACTAATCAACAACTACGGTGGCACCAATACGTTCACTATTAGCGCAATTGATGACGCGGGCAACACAGCAGCCGGCGGCTCCGTAAAAGTTTCCTTGAGTGCCCTGCAATCCCTCACCTTAACCTCTACTGATTTAGAACAGGGCAATAAAGTTTTGGGGCTTTCGGGCGCTTGGGGTACGGGTACAGGCAAATGGCGTTTAATCGTAACGTCTGATTATCAAAGTATAGTCATGGGTTTTATGGAGTTGCCCGGTGGCTATCTTTCTAATTTATCTACCGTTGTTTCTAAAAAAATAACCTCGGGAGATTTTCCTACAACTTGCTCTTCACTAAATGGCGCGTCTATTTATTCGCAAGATACCCCTAGTATATTTCTCGGATTTTTTGGTACTAGTACTGCCAGTTTATCGATTAACAATCCCATGGGCGATTATGGATCTAACATAGCCACAAACGGTATCCGAAATAAATTAACATCCAGATATGGCAGCACAACAGGTACATATAGCAGTAATAGTTCCTCTGCCTTTTATCCTCCTATTATTGTAAAAGGAGGAGTAACACTTGGATACTTAACAACAAGTGTATTGTTTAGCGATGGTGCATTTCCATTAACAGCTATTGATGCGGCTTGTAGTGGAAGCTCTGCATTTACCGCAACAGCTCCAGCATCTGCATTTGCAGTTTACGAATAAATAAGATGTGAAATAAAAAAGCCCGCCAAATGGCGGGCTTTTTTTTAGGTTTTTACTCCATAGGAGGGAAGCATAAGATTCAGGAGAAGCTGTAACTAATCACCACCATGCTTTACTTTTATTTTACGCTGCTCACTATGTTAAATTTATTTTTTCTTGGCTTTACTTTTTACCGGTTGCTGCGGTGTGCTTGGTGTTTTCTCTCCGCGCTTTTCATCTTCATAAGCATCCAAAAAGCGGAAAATAATTTCTCCTGGCAATTTATTGCAGTTACTTAAAATGACCATACCGATTTGCAATTCCGGATTGAATACCATTTCTGAACGCGAGCCAAAAACATAACCGCCGTGGTGTAAAAAGTTTTTATCGCCGCGATAATCAAAGGTTCGCCAACCCATTCCATAATAAGTATCTGTTACACCTTCACGTGCACCATAATGCGATTGTGTTGGCGTATTTTTGGTGACCTTCGCATGCACCGCTTGCAAGGTAGCGGGTGGTAAAACGTCAGGGTTGTGGCCCATATGTGCCAACACCCAACGCGCCATATCGTTAATACTCGCATTAGCGCCAGCGGCGGGGTTCAAGCGGTAGTAATTTTGCGTAATTTCTTTGGTATACCATTGGCCGCGGCCGCTTACTTCATGAGGCAGCGCATAATTTTTGGTGGCTAATAAACCTTCCAAACCTACGGACGCTGAACGCATTCCCAGTGGCACAAATAATTTTTCTTTTACATATTGTTCGTAAGGCTTGCCGGTCTTTTTATAAATAATACTGCCTAACAAACTCAAGGTAACATTTTGGTAGCTGTAGCATTTGCCCGGCGGGCACACGAAATTTACTGCTTTTAATTTCCCAACAACTTCATCGAAGGGCAAACCTTCTTCAATAAAATTATCGCCAGAGTGTGTTGGCAAACCGGTTGATTGCGACATTATATTGCGCAAGGTTAATTGGCTGCCGTAGCGTGGATTGCTAAATTCTACATTGGGCAGTACCGATGTAACCGGCGTATCCCAATTAATCAAGCCATCATGCACCAACACACCTGCTGCTGTGCCCGCAATGGTTTTGGAAACAGAGGCCAAGCGAAATGCAGTGTCGGTATTGATGGGATCATTGCCGCCAATTTTTTTCACACCGTAAGCTTGCAGGACTTTTACTTTTCCATCGGCAATAATCGCCACCGCAAGACCGGGAACGCGCGGTGCAATTTTGGTTTCGACATAATCTTTAAATTCGAGAATAAATCTTTCGTGCGCAGTGCCCATCGGCAGCGGAGAATTTTTTACCGAACTCACAACAGGATTGGGTGCTACAGGTTTGGTTTCCGCCGCAAGCTCAGGCCCGCTGGCATAGTCTTCTTCATCCACCGCAGTTGCATTGAGATGATCTTCTTCATCGCCAAAATTTGCTTTAGCCGCACCAGCTATTGCAACAGGTGCTATGGCCACTTTCATTGCGGGCGACAGTGAGGCCGCTTGAGAGCTGACTTGCGCCTCACTGGCTTTTGCCAGGGGCGCAGCAGCAACTGCGGGAACCGATTTTTCCATTTCGGGTTTTACACTTACTGCCGCAACATTTTTTTTTGCGCTGGTACCTGCTGCTGGCGTTTTGGCTGGAGCAGTTTTACTCGGTGCTGCTGTAGTTTTACTCGCCGAATTTTTTGCAGGTTTTTCTGCTGCAACTTTTTTGGTGTTGCTCGTTTTACTGGTAGCAGCTGTCGTTTTTGCCGTATCTTTTTTTGCAGCCGTAGCTTTATCTACTGTAGCCTTTTCTACTGGCGCTTTTGCCGGTGCAGCTTTGGTCGCGGCCGATTTCTTTGTTGATTTTTTAGGTGTAGGTGGCGGTGTGGTGGATGCATCGTCAATCGAGCGAATAACGGGTTCCGGAGCTTTGTATACGGGGGCTGCAGGCGCACTGCTTGCTGCCGCTCGTTCGACGGGCACGGCTACCGGGTAGGAGATTTGCTTTTCAGTTTGCGCGTAGACTGCCGTTGCAGAAACTAAAGCACACACTGCAACTGATTGAATGCACTGTCGCGCGAGGAATTTTAGTAAGGTAATTTTTTTCAGTATTTTCATAACGTCTTATGCACAACCATCGGCAAAGAACGCTGAATAGCATTCGCAAAAATTTATGTCGTTTTTATTTTCAACAATCAATAAAGAAACCTTTGAACGACGATGACTCTGGTTCACATCATTCAAAGGCTTTCAGAGCAACATAAATATTTTTAAAACTTACAGCGTTTTAATATATTCAATTAAATCCCAACGCTCCTGCTCAGTAAGTTTTTCCTTGCCATCTTTACCGGTGCCGTATTCGTGGCCGGTATTGTGATTGCCAAGCGGTTCAACAATGAATCTCCGCTTATCTTTAGGATCAGTTTTATCGCAACCCTCGGTATTAAAACCAACATTCACAGGGTCAAATTCGCGATTACCTACACAGAATTCGGTTGGACGCTCCTCAGCTGGCAAGAGCAACGTCCACAGATTGGGAACCGAGCCATTGTGCAAGTAAGGTGCAGTCGCCCAAATGCCATTGAGTGAGCGCGCTTTATAAGACAAGAGTGATTGATAAGGGTTCGCGGTGGTATCCGGTTTGTAATTGCCGGATTTTACACTGGCTTTAATCTTATTATCAAAGAAGGATTTACCCAACATATACGCCCAATCTGCAAAGCGGCGCACTGCCCACTTGTCGGCATCCGGTGTTGCCACCGCGCCCTTGGTTGCAGCGGTTAAGACTTGTACTACGGGCGCGCGTTTTTGGACTACCACCGAACCTACATCCGTATCTTGGTAAACGGATTCAAAATTACCTGCGTAACCAGTATAAGCCACACTGTTGCTTGCCATGGTTGGATCAGTGCCCACTACATCTACGCTTGAAATATTGGCAACAACCAAACGATTCCAATTGTCGCGCTCAATCACCTGATGACAAGCCGCACAGTATTCGTTGTAAACCAGTTGGCCACGTTTTGCTGTTGCGCGATCTACCTTGCCTAAAATGTCTTCCGGCCATACCGGTGATTGCAAGCTGTTTAAGTGCGATTCGATACGGCCTAAATTGGTTAAATCGATAGACGATTTAAAATCAATTTTATGTTTTTTGCTTTTCTCGCCAGTAATCAACGCCGAAAGACTAAAACCTGACTCTTGCGCGCTCCAATCAAGAATACCAAACACACCTATAACCTCACCCGTATTGCGCCCTAAAGGACCCACACCAGCATTGGCGGCCAAAGCGTTCCATTGCACGTAGTCTGAATGAGTTATGTCCCACAGGAAGGGATAGCTCACGGGCGCATCAGGCTCATTGAAAATGGCCTGACGCACACGCAATTGATCGCGCTGGTTAAGCCCCGGCAATTTGCCCTCTTTGGAGGCCAAACGATCAATGATCAACGCAAATTGCACATCGCCAATAATAGTTTCATTTATGCCATCCAACACCGCATCAACTTGCTCTTCGGTCAGCATGCGTTTGTCTTCTGGTGTCGCGATTTGCAGGAGCGCTAGCTTCAATTGCTCCTTGTTGATGACATGCTCCAATACGCGGTTGTAAATGCGACCAAAGGCATCGAGACGTGCATAACCATAATCGAGATGACTGTGGTTAACCGTGTTGTAGAGACGAATGGTATCGCCCCACTTTTTGAGGTCTTTGGTGATTTCAGCTTCGCTGGAATAATTATTTTTCAGCGCCAACACCGCTTTCACAAAGCGCTCGCGTTTTTGGGGATCGGCTTGGGTTTGCTCCAAACTTTTTTCCATGGCCGTTAGGAACCCGACCATGTCAGCCATTGATGGCGCACCGTCCACACGAATTGCCTTACCTTTGTAATTCACCTGACCTGTGTGGCAGGCCGCGCAGGTATAACCCATGTAGTCGTGGCCTTGATAGGTTTCTTTTACAAAACCAACCGCGAGGCCATCGGGATTGAAGAAGGTTGGCTTCTGGGGTAAGTAACGGAATTTATCGATATTGTTATTCGCGCGCAGCAATTCCGTAGAATCCGCCTGCTCCAGCGAGAGATAGAAATCATACGGCAGTAAGCCGGAACCTTGCGTGGTGTTGTAAAACCACAAGCTATCTGCCGGACTCCAACCCTGCTGCAAGTAAACAGGTGTTGAATAGCTTTCACCGTTTGCACCGTTGCTAATCGCAATGGCGCCGCGATCAGGATCATTGTCCCAACGTTGATAGGTTTTTCCCCCAGCAAGAATCAATAGCAAAGCAATTAGAAAAAAGATTTTGTATTTTACGATGGTGCGAAAATTACGGCAGATCCAGCGAAATAAACTGACGATCGCGTTAATGATAAACATGGCGGACTCCTGAGAAATTCCCGTTTACAGATGACTCAATGAAAGGTTGCACAATTTTTATTAAAAAATTTATGGCAGGTCGTTACATCCTTGCAGGCCAAATAAAGCCGGCCTCAAAATAAACCCGAAAGGCTTGACCCGCATAATAACCAGCTAGACTCTTGCAAACCAGACTTTCACGAAATTTTGCGCGGCTTTATTAGCTTTCTTCTCGCGCATTGGTAGTTAATTGGCAAAAGCACGCAAAATATCCCGCATTGGTTGCATCTCATGATTCATGCGATTAGTGTAGCCGCTAAGCATTTTCACAGAGCGCAGAGCGCCAATTAGACGCTCTTTGTCGCATCATCCACTCCTTTGAGGATCACTCCATGAAAAAATTATCACTCACCCTACTCGCTGTAGCTGCATTAACGTCAAGTTGTACTTGGGTAAAAGTTAGTGAGGCAGGCAGCAATATTGCTGTGGCAAATTCAGTGAATGTGCGCGGCTGTAAAAACCTGAGCGAAGTCACCGTAAGCGTAACCAGCAAAGTAGGATTTTTTAAGCGCGACGCCGATAAAGTGGCCACCGAATTAACCAGCCTCGCGCGCAATGAAGCCGCTGGTTTGGGTGGTGACACCATTGTACCTAGCTCCGCTATTGAAAACGGCAAACAAAGTTTCAACGTTTACAAATGCAATAAATAATTGATGCGCCAGCTGTAGGCGACTATTGCTGGCACCTTATTCAATAAGTTGAATTGTGTGCATGCGCGCGATTGTTTGCTAAGGTTAGATTAGCTGTCGTTTAAATGTCATATTTAAGTGCCATATTCTGCTGTTGATTTGCTTTAAACACTGAGGTTTACTGTGTCCAGCGCTTACTTCAATCGCGAGCTCAGCTTGCTTGAATTCAACAAACGCGTGCTCTATCAGGCTTACAATCGAAGCCTGCCACTCATGGAGCGCTTGCGCTTTCTGTGTATTTTCTCAACCAATCTTGATGAGTTCTTTGAGGTTCGCGTTGGCGGTTTAGTCGAGCGGCTCGAGCTCCCCACCAAGACGCCACTTGGGCCCGATGGGCTCACCGAAATTCAAACCTTGGAACAAATTTCGGAACGCGCTCACTTGTTGGTCGATGAGCAATACAAAATTCTCAATACAGAAATAGTACCCAGCTTGCGCGAAGCCGGTATTCGCGTCTTGCGCCGCCAAGAATGGACACAGGAGCAAATCCAGTACCTTAAAAATTACTTTATGTCTGATGTGCTCCCAGTACTCAGCCCCATTGGGCTTGACCCGGCACATCCCTTTCCGCGCATTTTGAACAAGAGCTTGAACTTTATCGTCAAGTTAGACGGTAAAGATGCTTTTGGCCGCAACTCTGGCCGCGCCATAGTTCAAGTACCGCGTTCGCTCTCGCACATTATCGAGCTGCCCATTGAGCTCACCACCCAGTGCCGCGAATTTGTTTTTATATCCTCCATCATTCATTTTTTCATGGCCGAAATTTTTGTGGGCATGACCGTGATGGATAGCTTCCAGTTTCGCCTCACACGCAACTCCGATATTTTTTTGGATGAAGAAGAAACCGAAGACTTACTGCGCGCAGTACAAGGTGAATTAGCTTACCGTCAATATGGCGATGAAGTCCGTCTGGAAATTTCTGATACGTGCCCGGAAGAGTTAGTCGATTTTTTATTGCAGCGCTGTGAAATTAAAGAGCGTGATTTATACAAAATTAATGGCCCCGTGAATTTAAACCGCTATAGCGATTTATTCGAGCTGATCAAAAACAAAGAACTGTTTTTCCAGCCCTTCGTACAGGCCATGCCAAAACTGACAAAGCGCACTAATAGCTATTTTGAAGTTTTGCAAAAGCAAGATATTTTGCTGCATCATCCTTTTGATTCATTTCAAGGCGTGGTGGATTTTTTACGCGAGGCTGCAGCCGATCCGCACGTGCTGGCGATTAAGCAAACGCTTTACCGGACAGGATCAAACTCACCTATTGTTGATGCTTTAGTCGCTGCTGCTAAAGCCGGTAAAGAAGTAACCGCTATTGTGGAATTACGTGCACGTTTTGATGAAGAACAAAACGTTGCACTCGCCGAGCGTTTGCAGCGTTTTGGTATTCACGTTATTTACGGTGTTGTCGGTTTTAAAACTCACGCCAAGATGTTGCTGATTGCCCGCCGCGAAGAAGGCAAGTTGCGCTACTACGTTCACTTGGGCACAGGTAACTACCACCCTAAAACGAGTAAGCTTTATACCGACTATGGGTTGATGACATCTGATAAAGAAATTGGCGATGACGTTTACCGTATTTTCTTGCAACTCAGCAGCATGGGCAAAGCGTCAAAAATGGAAGCGCTTTTGTACGCGCCCTTCACATTGCACAGAGGTATAGTGCGCCGTATTCGCAGCGAAAAAGAAAATGCTGAGCATGGCAAACCTTCGCGAATTATTGCCAAAATGAATGCGCTATACGATGAAGAGTTGGTAAACGAACTCTACGCTGCTTCAAAAGCCGGCGTGCAAATTGATTTGATTGTGCGCGGTGTGTGTCAGCTGCGCCCAGGTATTCCCGGGCTTTCGGAAAATATTCGCGTGCGCTCGATTATTGGCCGCTTTTTGGAACATCACCGCGTATTCTATTTTGAAAATGGCGGCAACCCTGAATTATTGTGTTCAAGTGCAGACTGGATGACGCGCAATATGTTTCACCGCGTAGAAACCTGTTTCCCGATTAAACACAAAAAAATCCGCGACCGCATGATTGAAGATTTAAATCTTTATCTTTCTGACAATACTCACGCGTGGATACTCGACGCCGAAGGTAATTACCAACTCCTGTCACCTAAAGGCGATGAGATAGAAATAGATGCTCAAGGTATTTTGTTAGATCGTTGGACGTCGCGGCATTAGTTATTTTTACGATTTTCACGCAAACAAAAATTACGCGTAGCCCGTAAGGAGTGAAACGCATTACGGGGAAAGCATCCCCCGTACGGGTGGATAATTACATTGATTTGTTTTTAACCTTGCTCCCAAGCTCCTGCTTGGGAGAGAGAGTATCTTAGTTGTAATAAAAAAGGCCGATCTACGATCGGCCTTTTTTATTTTCAGCTTATATCCAAACTATAACCAATATCATCCAGATGACGCATCTCGGTTTCTAAATCAGCGAATGTAAGGGGGTGAGCATCCCACCAATCTGGTGAAATTTTTAATTTAATTTTTTTCCTACTTACAGACAAATTAATGGGCGGTAAACCATCGCTTTTTTTGCCGCGATGAAAAATTACCGCCATACGCAATAGAATTGCCAAATGAATTAAATCATCGTTGCCCGCAGGAAAGTGTTTAATTGGGAAACGTTTGCGATGCGCCAACACTAACACCGAAAGATGACTCTGCTCTACACGCGAACAACCTGCCAAATCAACATGTTGAACAACATAGGCGCTGTGTTTGTGATAATCGTTGTGCGCTATATCTAAACCAACGGAATAAAGGCGAGCTGCCCAAGCTAAGAGTTTGCTCGCTTCGGCGTGGTTTAAATCCCAATCATCAGCAACTTGCGATAAAAGATTTAGTGCGGTTGCGGCTACCGCCTGAGCCTTTTCCATATTGACGTGAAATCGTGATGCTAAAGCATCGACACTCCCTTGGCGTATATCATGATTTTCTAAACGACCTTTTAAATCGAATAACAAACCTTCACGCAGGGCCCAATCTGCCGCCATCATCTCAGCTATTTGCAAGCTTTCGAACAGCGCCTTTAATACAATTACACCACCGAGAAAAACCGGTTGGCGATCATCCGACAAACCAGGAATTTTTAAATCAGTGCTACCGTGCTGGCAATAAAGCTGCACAATTTTTTCTAAATCCATTAAACGAATTACGCCGTTGCTCCATCCCGCAGCAGAGCACACTTTAGCAACCGCTTTGATAGTGCCCGATGCACCAAGCACTTGATTCCACCCTTGCTGAACAAATTCTTCAGCAACCGGACTCAACTCCTGCATGCAGGCGATGAACGCTTTGTTCGCGGCTTTATCATTTACTTTGCCATCTAAAAAAAACTTTTTCGTGATGGCCACACAACCCATGTTCAAACTTTCTTTTATCAGCGGCGACATACCTTCGCCGACAATAATTTCAGTACTGCCGCCACCAATATCCATGACCAAACGCTTGCCGTCTTTAGGCGCTATGCAGTGCGCAACACCTAAATAAATTAAACGCGCTTCTTCATCACCGGAAATAATTTCAACGGGATGACCGAGACGCTGTTGTGCATCGGCTAAAAACTGTGTGGAGTCGTTGATACTACGGAGAGTTTTAGTGCCGACAATTCGTACGCTGCGCGATGGGTATTCACGCAGACGCTCGCCAAACTTTTCTAGGCAATTCAACGCACGAATGCGAGCATCTTCACTGAGCGAACCGTCGCTGCCTAAGCCCCATCCCATACGCACTGGATCGCGCAGGCGATCAAGTACCACCAATTGGTCGTTGTCCCATTTGGCGATAATCATATGAAAGCTGTTGGAGCCGAGATCAATAGCGGCTATGTGGCTGGTGTTGGAACGATCGAGGCGAGAAAGGTTGAACATCGACTTTTACACCTGATAAATAATTTGCCCGACATTAAGTCGGGCAAATGGGTGGCTATTAATTAAGTGCTGGTTCCGCTTGGGTTCCTGCTGCAGCTTCGGCTTGTTGCTGTGCTTGCATTACAGCTTGTGCGAAGACGGCATCAAAATTAATTGGCGCTAACATCAATGGTGGGAAGCCGCCGCGTGTTAACAAACTATCAATTGTTTCGCGTGCGTAAGGGAACAGAATTTGTGGACACAAGGTGTTGATGGCGTGACTTAATTGAATACCATCCAAACCGTTAATCACAAACAAACCACCTTGTTTTACTTCTACAAGGAATACAACTTTGTTATCGATACGTGCCGTAATAGTTAAGAGTAACAGAACTTCAAACAGACCTTCTTCTACAGGCGTTACTTGAATATTCAAATCTTGTTGTACGTTTGGTTTCCAGGCTTTGGTGAAAGCTTCCAACCCGCTTGGGGTTTCAAACGAAATATCTTTCAAATAAATTTTTTGAATTGCAAAACCTGCTTGCGGTACTTCTTGTTCTTGCGCTGCCGCAGCTTGGGTGTTTTCGTCGGTCATAATAATTCTCTTTACACTTTAGTTATTTTGTAAAAGCCCATCGAGCTTGCCTTGTTTGTCCAGCGCCCACAAATCGGTAAAACCACCTACGTGAGTTTCACCAATCCAAATTTGCGGCACTGTGCGTTGTCCGCTTTTCTGCATCATTTCTATGCGCAGTTGGGGATTTTGATCGACACGAATTTCTTCCACCTCAATACCTTTTTGTGCCAATAATTTTTTAGCATTAACGCAATAAGGACAGACTGCTGTGGTGTACATTAAAATGCGCGCCATAATGTTCTCTACACTTACTTACCTTTAACCAATGGCAAATTTTGGTTTTGCCACTCACTGATGCCACCGGAAAGTCTGCGAACTTCAAAACCTTCTTTGGCCAACTGACGGCCCGCAACGCCTGCGTACTGACCCATCTTGTCTACAATGATAATGGTCTTGGTTTTGTATTTTTCAAGAGTCGCCAAGTCACTATTAATGCGTTCGTAGGGGATATTAATCGCATCCACCAAATGACCTGCTTTGAACTCTGCACTTGGGCGGATATCCACGATCACTGCCTTATCGCTGTTTACCAGCGCAGTCAGCTGGTTATTGGTTACAGGAACGCCGCTTTTGACGCGCTCGCGCAGGCTATAAACAATAACAAGTACTGCAAGCAGGCTGGTTAAGATCCACTCTTGCATTAAAAACTGAATAA
This sequence comes from Cellvibrionaceae bacterium, assembly GCA_021151525.1. Classification (GTDB taxonomy): domain Bacteria; phylum Pseudomonadota; class Gammaproteobacteria; order Pseudomonadales; family Cellvibrionaceae; genus Cellvibrio. Next base: position 104,455 of record JAGKXD010000001.1, read on the forward strand.
AATTCACGAGCTCTACCTATATTGATACTGAATATGCGCCTATGTAGGCGGAAAATAGGGGCTTATTATACACAGGCCGGAGGGTTCTGGCGTGCTTCCTTCCCGCTGAATCGCACCCAAAAAAAATGCCCGCAGGTGCGGGCATTTATTAAAGCATGGCTAAATTACTTTTTAGCGTACAGAACCCAAAGCTTGGCAACGCGCGACAAGTTAGATTTGTCTGATACTGATTGGAAAGCTTTGATTGCTTCAGCTTTTTTACCCAAGTTCAAATTGGCTACGCCCAAGCGAACATAAGATTCATCAACTGATTTCAAACCGCCCTTAGCAATAGCACTTTGGATAGTTTCAATCGCTTTGTCGTTAAGACCGTGACCCAAGTAAGCTGCACCGATTTTCGCCAATGGCTCACCATTTGGTTTGCTCGCAGCTTCTTTTGCGGTGGTATCCAAGCTCGCCAAGTCGGTAGCAGCTTCAGTTTTTGCTCTAGTCAACAAGCGAGTATTACGCTCATTATTCGCAACAATGCCAGCAGCCATACCTGACTCAATCGCTGATTTTGCATCGCCTGAATCGAGCAACGACAAGGACAATTCAGCCATATCGTTATAGTCTTCTGCGGTCATAGCACCAACAGTTTTCTTCAAGCGATAGTATTCAATCTTCTCTTTATCGTTGTAAGTCACTTCGTTGCGAGCAATTTTCAACATGTCATTCCAGTATTCTGGAGATGGATAAAGTTCAAGCAATTTCGCCAACACGTCAGCATAAGCTGCGTTGTTACCCAATTTTGAATAGCTATAACCCAAAATTTGTAACCAATTTTTATCAGCTGGTTTCTTGGCAGCTTCAGCTTGCTTAATCAGCTTTTGAGCGTATTCCGCAGAGTTTTTGTAATCGCCTTTTTTGAAGTAGGCCTGCATCATGCCGGTGGTTACATCAATAGTTGCAGGATTGTTCTTCAAGTATCTTTCGTAAGCGTCGATACCTTTAGCATAATCACCCATAGACAGATAAATCTCTGCGAGGGTATTCAAACGAGCACCTACTTGATCGGCTGGAACTTGGTTAGCCGCCAACATGGCTTCGTATACTTTTGCTACGCCCGCGTAATCTTTCAACTGCATCATACAGGCGGCTTTGAATTCGTTGGTTACTTGCTCTTCGTAGGCACTTTTGCCCGAGATTGGAACCACTTTTTCGTTAATGATCGCTAAGGCTTCTTTCCACTTTTTATCGCCCATTAACTTTTGAGCTTCGCCCAGCGGCTTCATTTTAGAGCTTAGTTGTTGACCTTTTTCAGCAGCCATAGCAGCCGGTGCAAACACTGCTGAAACAGTCGTTAAACCGATTGCGGTACCGGTAGTTAAAGCCACAACAAATGAAACTGATTTTGCTATTCCAAAGAGATTTTTGTTAACACACATAACTATGTTTACCAATACGTTTACTGATTACAGCAATGTTAAGCACAATGAAAAAAACGCTGGAGAATTACTCCAGCGCTTCATTACCCAAAATACCAATATTTTTAACACCTAAGCGCTGAGCGGTAGCCAACACCTTAGCAACTTTATCGTAACTTGCTAACTTGTTCGGCTTTAAGTGAATCTCTGGACGAGGTTCTGCATGCGCCGCTTGCTTTAAATAACTCTTCAGCTGATCACCATTTGTGATGACTTCTGAGTTCCAATAAATAGAACCATCGAAATCTACAACAATATCAACTACTGGTGGTGGTACATCTGGCGGTGGGTTATTAGTCACCGGCATGTCTAGCTTTACCGCATGAGTTTGCGGTGGCAGAGACATAATTAACATTACAATAAGTACAAGCATCAAATCGATAAGAGGGGTGGTGTTCATCTCCACCATCATATCGCCTTCTCCGCCTCCACTACCAACATTCATACCCATGATGGATTACCTTTCTTGTTGTGGATACACAAACTTAATTGTGTTCAGGTGAAGTAATGAAGCCCACACGAACAATACCCGCCTTTTGGCAATAGGCCACTACACGACCTACTGGTTCGTAGCGTGAGCGCAGGTCACCGCGGATATGTACCTCTGGTTGAGGCTTAATTGGAGCTTTTGCTCTTAAATTAGCCAACAAATCTTCTTTAGTTACTGGAACGTTGTTCCAATAAGTTTCACCCGCCGCATCTACTGAAATCACGACGTTTTCAGGCTTGGATTGTGTTGGAATGTTTGAAACGTTCGGCAGTTGAACCGGTACGGTTTTAAGAACTACCGGTACAGCAATCAAGAATACGATCAGAAGTACCAACATAACGTCCACCAGAGGGGTGGTGTTAATCGTGGAGTTCAGTTCTGTATTATCGCCGCCTTCGGATATATTCATGCCCATTTTTTGCTACCTCGGTTACAAGTTTTTACTTATGTCTAATCCAACAGGATGAAATGCATCACTGTTTGGATCAGACATCAGGTATTAAACCGTTAGTGTAAAATTACTTGTCGCCGCCATGTACACCTACTACGAGGTATGCATGAACATCAGCAGCAAAGGCATTCAAAGATTCACCAGCAACTTTGTTACGACGAACCAACCAGTTGTAAAGGAATACCGCTGGAACCGCTACACCCAAACCGATTGCAGTCATGATCAAGGCTTCACCCACTGGGCCAGCAACTTTATCAATTGATGGTTGGCCAGATTGAGCAATTGCGATCAACGCGTGGTAAATACCCCATACAGTACCGAACAAACCTACGAACGGAGATGAAGAAGCAACAGTAGCCAATACCGCCATACCACCTTGCAAATCGTTAGTAACGTTAGCTACTGAACGTTGAACTGACATGCTCACCCAAGATTCCAAATCGATCTTGTCGGTCAACTTGCCATCGTGGTGCTTGAGAGCTTTCAAACCATCTTCAGCGATAGCACGGAAAGCGCTGTCTGACTTGAGGTTGTTAACGCCGTCTTGCAAGCTTTTTGAATCCCATACTTTACGAGCTTCGTTAGCTTGGCTGAACAGTTTAGATTGAACCATCAGCTTGATAGCAGCGATGTACCAAGTAGAAGCTGACATGAGGATCATCAGAACCAATACGGTTTTAGTAACCGCATCACCTTCTTTCCACAATTTACCCATACCGTATGGAGTTTCTGCGCCAGCGGTACTTTCGTTTGCAGAGTCAATTGCGCTAGCAGCGCCTTGTGAAGAAGCAGCGGCAGCGTCTGCAGCTGGGGCAGCGGCATCAGCGGCTGGAGCAGCAGCTTCTGCAGCCGGAGCTGAGTTGTCTTGAGCGAAAGCTGAACTAACTACGAATTGCTGACCACCTAAAGCCAACGCTAGAACTAAAACAGATGAAAGTTTTTTTAACATTTTTCAAACCCTGCAGTTAACGAAAATTTAAAGATCTATTTTTTAGTGATTGAGGCCAAAGAAACCAAGGAAACTTAGTTCTTAGCGTCCTCAATCCTCCATGTAAATTTAATTGGAAGCCAACATGCCACTGGCTTATCGCCCACCATACAAGGAACGAATTTCCAAGAACGGATTGCATGTTTTTGTGCAGCTTCGTCCAAACGTGCTGAACCAGAGCTACAAGAAATTTGGGCGTCAGATACCTTACCGTCCTCACCAATATACAAATTAAGACAAGTTGTACCCGCTTCACCCAAACGAATTGAAGCAGCTGGATATTCAGGACGACTTAAACCCTTACCGGCAGGCTTAGCCTTGGTTTGGTTTACTGGCGCTTCAACTTTCTTCTCTGTTCTTTGCACGTTTTGAATTGCTGCGGGAGCAGGTGCATCTGGAACAAAGTCAAGCGATGGTGGAGGTACAAAATCTGGTGGTGGTGGTTTTACTTCTGGCGGAGGTGGAGGTGGAAGCTCCTCTTTTACAATTTCTTCCTCTTTTACATCTGCCTTAAGGATTTCAATAGCATTTTTTACAACTTCGCGGTCAAGGCCTGCGGCCAGACCCCATATGAGAAGAACGTGAAAAACGACTACGATAATTAGACCCGTAGAGCGTTGTCCCGCACTTTTTTTGGCGTGATATGACATAACTTAGCTGCCACCTTCTGAATTTCACCTGCAAAAATGACATCGCAGTACAAACAAATCCAATAATTTGGCAGTTGTATCCACAATCTCACGGAGTAAGCGCCTAAAGCACCTTCGCTTTAAGTGAAATCAAGTATAGCTAGATTCACTGGCGAAGAAGACTTTATTAACAAACTCTGACAATTTTTTAGGTTATTTTTGATTTATGCACAGGCGAACATGCCGCCCCCCTAAAAAACGGGGCTATAGTATCCGCTCTTAAACACCATGAAAAGCGCTATTTAAGCCTAATCCGCCGTTTCACGGTAAATAATTGGCATCTAAATTTGCACAATTTTCTCAGTTAAAACTTTGGACTATAACTGCGCTCCATTTCCAAGCAACCAGATATATAAAATCGCGTATTTATTCAATAAAGTGATTTATTGCCCAAAAAAGTGGCATTTGACTTCCTAAAAGCCGAAAATTTACTTGGAGTTTCAGCGCGGCCAAGTAAGCGTGAATTTCGCACCGCCTAACACTGAACGGCTGCAGATGGCGTCTCCCAAATGCCAATCCATAATACGTTTTACCAATGCCAAGCCGAGACCAAAGCCGCTTCTATTCGTTAGCTCACTGTAAATACGCACGAATGACTCAAAGACCCGCGTTTGCTGATCTTCGGGCACGCCGGGTCCATCATCCTCAACCGCAATCATAAAATGAGTTGTCGTTACTTTTAGAGTGACGCGAATTGAAGTTTTGGCATATCCGAGTGCGTTGTGGATTAAATTCTGAATTGCCGTCTGCATGAGCGACCATTCACAAACCACGGCTTGCTCCGCGGTTTCATCGCGAACTTCTATATTGATGTGATTTTCTTGATGACTTGTAAGGCGGGCAATAATGTCGCGCACCAAATCCTGAATGTGACCTTCGCGTTGGTTCAGTTGTTGCGATTGTTGATCAAAAGCAGCGTAAGCTAAAAATGAATTAATGAGCGATTCCATTTCGGCTATATCGCGATTAATACCTGCAAGCTGACGTTGCAAACTGACAGGTAACTCCTGCTCTTCCGTCATTGCCAACGCAAATTTCATGCGAGCGAGCGGTGTTCTTAATTCATGTGAAACCGCGAGCGTCATTTCTTTTTGCAAACGCATAAGCTCATCCAACCGAGTGGCCATAGCGTTAAACACATTGGCAAAGGGATAAAGCACCGAGCGCGTCGATATTGCTATAGTAATCGGCCGACCTTCCTTTCCAATCTGTTGCGTGTGTTGCGAAAGCCGCGCCAAATCACGCGTTAACGGCCACACCCATAAAAACACAACACCGGCGATAGCACCATAAAACACCACAATAAACACTGCGTATAATTCGCTGCGATTATTTAACTCTGATGGATAGGCCAACACCAAAATATCATCCGTTTTGGCTAAGCGTTTATAAAAATAATTCGTGTGCTCGTCGTTGACGCTGACGACATTACCTTGTTTTATTTTTTCGGCGATGGCTGTGCGGGAAAAATTTTCAACGGACACTAAAGTAGCTTTGTATTTAAGCTTGGCAGTTTCTTTGGCCAACAGCATTTGCTTATTGGGATCCGAATTTTTTTGCAGTGACTGCTCCAGCAATTCGATTAAATCAACAACAGCAGGATCAAGCGCTTGCGGCGGATTAACTTCGTCCCAAAATTTATTGAGCGCAAGCCCAAGCAATAGAATGGATAGAACGATAATTAAATACAGCGACACAAAGGCGCGGTTCATAAGTTAATTCCACGCATTCGCAACGAAGAGGTAGCCTTTGCCCCAAATAGTTTTTATTCGCGTTGGATTGTCAGGATTATCCAATAATTTTTTACGCAGCTGAGAGATGCGTACATCAATAGTGCGATCCAAGCCATCATATTCACGATTATAAATTTGGTTAAATAAATATTCGCGCCCAATCACTTGCCCGGCGTGTTTTGCTAAAGCGACAAGCAAATCAAATTCATGGCTGGATAAATTTATATCTTCCGTGCCCAGCTGTACTTTACGCGCCGTTGGCTGAATGGTTAATTGATCAAACACCATATTTTCTTGTTCGGTGTTTTCTTGCTGGTAATAGCGGCGCATCAATGCGCGTACACGCGCTAACAAAACCCGTGGTTCTACAGGTTTTATCACATAGTCGTCAGCACCAAATTCCAACCCCAATACTTGGTCTATATCTTCATTGCGCGCAGTAAGCATTAAAATCGGGCCGCGATATTGCGGGCGCAGTTCTTGGCAAATAGTTAAGCCATCTTTGCCCGGCAGCATTAAATCCAAAATCACCAGCGTGGGGTTTAACTGCTGACATTGACGCAACACGCGATTACCATTGCCTTCGATGGTGACAATGAATTCATTGTTTTCAAGATAATCTTTCACTAAATCTGCCAAGCGGCGATCATCTTCTACCAGGAGTATGTGATTTTTCATCTTGATTCTCGCTAAAAAAAGCTCCAAGGGTTGCGGCGTGAACGCTGATATTTTTTCTGTGAATTAATGACTTGGAAAGCTTCCTGACCCAACAAGGTTTGATTACTCATATCGCGCAACTCAAACATAGTTGTCTTTGCAATTGCCTGAGTAAACTCTGCTTTTCCATAATTTACATTTTGCCAACATTCAATTGGCGTATTATTCGAATCCTGATACAAACACAGCGAATAGGTTTTGTTTGTTTGAGCTTTCCACTCTGCGATAAGCACATCCTGGCATTGAGATTCAGCTTCAGATAGAACGCAAATATTAGGTTTCATCATCAACTGAATTTCAGCCGCAGTTGCGTCTGCATGAGAAGGTTGATGGTGCAAAACCGAACAACTTATTATGCTTATTACTTTTAATGTTTTTACAGGGAGCGATCTTCCTTTAAAAATGGTACACCCCCCCAGCAAATGCTGTGATCACATTATTGGTTGTGACCAAGGGGCTATCTGAAATTGAATGGCTCAAATGTTTGTAGCTGGTGAAAAAACGCAAACTCCAGCGCTCGTCGATTTGATAGTTCCAATCGAAGCGCAGCAAACCAGTTAAGCCACCATTGGCTTGATATGAAAAATTTCCGGTAGACTCACTTTCCGGTAAACCGTAAAAGTAATTTAGCGTTGCGGCATTTTGCCAATTGGCACCGAGCGTTAATTTAACATTATGCTTGCCTGTACTAATGCTTTTGCTCACGGCAAGGCGAACTTCATTGCCGTCGTAATAGCCCGTTGCCTCTTGCAAAACCTGCACTTGAAAATCCAAATCATAAATGCTGTGGCTGTATTCCACACCAACCAAGGCCGCCATATGTCGATCATGCAAACGGCTTTTATTTATCGAGCGATTGGTTTCTTCCAGTGTCGGACTGTCCTTTGCACCAAGCGTATTGCCTCCCGCAACTGTGGCAAAACTGGAGTTATCGATAAAATTACTGATATCCCATTCGTTGAAAAAAATTTGATCGTAACTGGGGGTTACCAAAAGATTTAATTGCTGCTTTTCGTTTTCAATGAGCGTATAGCCAAGATCCAAATTCTGAATAAAAAAGTGTTCGCCTTGATAGCTGACTTGGGGAAGTATAATTAGCGGAATGTCTTTATTATCCATAACTGGATTAGTGCGAACGCCGAGCCCCAGTCCAACGCTAAACTGCCAGCCAGATTCTCCATCGGCCGCCCAAGACTGCGCAATAACACTTAAATTAAGTATTAGCAGCCCAATAAATGCAGAAAGTGTGCGGTGAAAACGTGATTTAACAATGATCATTGGCTTAGCCCTTGTGCGCATAACAGATTAGTTATACCGCCAAACCCTGTGTAAATCTGTAATCTTTTGTGAGTTGCCGCCAGAGTGGGAACCCTGACGGCAGGTTTTTCGATGCCTAGATCAATTAATTAGAAGCGATAATCAATATTTACGCTGGCCAAATTTGGCTTGTTGCTGATGTCTTCACAAATATTTTTGTATTCGAAATTGATGTTGAAGTGCTCGTTGATAACGAAGCCCACACCTACACCATAGGAATAACCAGACCCGGAACCATCTGAGCTGCTAACTAACTTACCAGTCGCATCCATGATTTTGCCTGAGCTATTTACATGGGTATAACCCAGCAGGGCATAGAGTTTAGCTTCATCGTTGGCCAGTTCTGGCTTGTAGTAGATACTTTGATAGCTGCCAATTTCACGCTCAACTTTACCTACTTGAGACTTACCTTGAGCATCGAAATAATGGTTACTGGTTCCCGCTGTTTGGCCGTTACCCAAACGCAATTCAATACCAAGCGCCTCATTGTATTTGTAGCCACCAAAGAGTTCGACTGCACGAATCTGGCTAAGGTTATCAATACCATCCTGCAGGTCATCGATACTGGCAGCACCTGCGCCTATATAAAAGCCGCGATCGTTATCGGCCAATGCGGGTAAAGCGAGGAGGCTAAGCGCGAGTACGCATAACTTTTTCATGGGCAATCCTGTTAGTGATTTATTGAATTCGACCTATGATAGCGGAGCACCACCCATAAAAAAAGCATCGGTAGTTAGCCGATGCTTTCGAGTGTCGCAGTAATCCGTATTAGCGATGTTTGATTTTATCGCTCGCTTTCAAGCCTGAAACAATTTCAATATTAATGCCGTCTGATAAGCCGGTTTTTACTTCGCGCTTTTCAAACTTTTGTGGTGCAGTTTCAACTTCAACGAAGTTTGCCTTGTCTTCAATCATCAAGTTACCTTCATTGATTGCTAGGACGTTTTCTTTTTTCTCCAAGACTATGTCGGCATTGGCGCTGTAGTTAGAGCGCAGGAACAAATCTTTGTTGAGCTTCACAGCAGCGCGAATAGTAAATTTAATGGTGCCTTGGTCAGTTACACCTTTAGGTGAAATATATTCCAATACGGCGGTGAATGGTTTGCCTTGCAGCGCACCGATGTTCAACACCAACTCCATGCCTTCTTTCAATTTGCCGACTTCTGATTCATCCACCAAGCCTTCAAAAATCATATCGTTCATGTCGGCTAGGGTTGCCAATGAAGTACCTGATTGGAAGGTACTTGATTCAACAATAAACGCACCCTCTTTGTTGGGAACATCCAACACCATGCCATCAACTGTTGCTGGAATCAGGTTAGATACCTTGTCCGAATTTTTGGTCGCACCCGATTTCAACAACGCCAAAGCATTTTCAGCATTATTAACCGCTTCGCGCTGTAAGTCGTAAGATACTAAAAATTTGTTGTATTCAGATTCTGAAATCAATTTTTGCGCGAAGAGCTTTTTCTGACGATTGTATTCAACCTCAGAATTCTGCAAATTAATTTTTGCGCTCTGTACTTGCGATTCTGCTGAGTTCACGTTGAGCATATTAGGGCGCAAGGTAATCTTGGCGAGAATGTCGCCCTTCTTAACCGTTTGGCCAGCAATCACATAAACCTTTTCCACTACACCGGATACTTGCGATTTCACTTCAATTTCACGGCGCGGAATCACTTTACCAATAGCCACTGTTTTTTTAATGATGGTGGTAGTAGATGGACTATCCACTGTATAAACCACAGGTGCCTGTTGCGATTTTTTGTACAAAAAGACGATGGTGCCAATAAAAATTATTGCCACCAGACCTAGTACACCAAACATAATGATCTTTTTCATTTTCCCTTCGTACCTTTTTTGGAAATTGCTAAATAAAATTATTAAAAATAAACCTTGTTCGTATTTGAAAATTATTCGTCTTGTAATGCCACAATCGGATTAACACTTGCTGCTTTAGCCGCTGGCAATAGCGAGGCCAATACACCAGCAATAACCAAGACTATGAGAGCCATAATGGCGGTTTTAAAATCTACTTCAGGGTGCCTAAACATGCCTGCCTTGCCACCGTTGGCGGCCATAATTGCGCTCACACCTTCCAGCAAGAACACACTGAATACTAAGCCGCAGTAGCCAGCAACCGCGGTGATAAATACTGACTCTTGCATAATCATGGTGACAATTGTGCTCGGCGTTGCACCCAAGGCTTTGCGCAAACCAATTTCGCGGGTACGCTCTTTCACCACAATGAGCATGATGTTTCCTACACCAATGGCACCCGCCATAATCGTGCCTATGGCAACTATCCAACTAAATACTTTAATACCGGTAAACAAGCCGTAAATTTTGTCGAATTCGTTTTGTAAATTAAAACTGCCAAACACGCCTAAATCTTTTGGATCAACTTTATTTTTTTCCGCCAAGTAATCTTTAACCCCTTGCTCCGCAACGGAGGCATGAATTCCCGGTTTAGGAATCACGACAAAACTACCCACCCAACTCACTTGGTTAAACGAGTAACGCAGCGTGTCATTGGGAATATATATTTTTTCTTCTTCGGTACTGCCGGGATTGGTATCGCTAGTCTTATAAACGCCGACTACCTGAAAACTAATACCGGAAATTGTAATGTCGGAACCAATTACCTTTTCACCCGGTTTAAATAATTGGGTTTTTACGCGCGCGCCAATAATGGCAACTTTGCGGTGCTTTTCATCGTCAAGTTCGTTGATATAACGGCCTTCTTCCATTGTTTGTTGATGAATGCTTGCCATACCAGCGTGAGTGCCTTGAATAGAAAAGCTGCCGTTTTTATCTTTGTAAACTGTGTAGGCCGGAGAGCCGCCCCAAATACCCACACTGTTTTGTGCGTAAATTTTGCCAACGCTAGGCACATGGTTGCGAATACCTTCCACATCTTCTGCTTTTAATCCGATGCTTCTACCTACCGGCATTCCTTTATAGGGAATTTGCGTTTTACTTTGCGACCAAATCCAGGCCGTAGGAGGAACCGATTTAAAATCTTCAATCACACCATTTTCCAAACCTTTACCCGCGCCCAGCAAAATCGTGAGCATAAAAATGCCCCAGAAAACACCAAATGCCGTTAAGCTCGTGCGCAATTTGTGCTGGCTAAGTGTGCTAAAAATTTCTTGCCATTTTTCAGTATCAATAATCATGACAATATTCCTTAGTCCGCGCGCATGGCTTCAATGGGCATGATGCGCGCTGCTTTTAATGCTGGTACTAATCCTGCCAAAGCACCTACCACCACTAAAAGAATGATTGCTGTCATGGCCACCTGAAAATCGACTTCAGGATTTTGAAAGAAGCTCATTTTGGCTCCTGATTTTCTCAATCCATAGGACACCAATTCCAAGAGAGCCACACCTAAAACCATTCCCATATAGCCAGCGATACTCGTCACCAAAATAGATTCCATTAGCAAAGTACCAACAATATTTTTCGGTGTCGCACCTAATGCTTTACGAATACCAATTTCACGGGTGCGCTCTTTTACGGTGATGATCATGATGTTACTGATACCGACAATACCTGCCGCCAAAGTACCCATGCCCACAAACCAAATAATCGCTTTAATACCGATAAATAAACCGTTCACCATTTTTGCGGGTTCGGCCATATTGAATGAGCGAATCGCGCGTTTATCTTCTGGCGATACTGTGTGACGGCGCTGTAGTAACTCAATGACTTTTTTCTCTAACGCAAAACCATCTGCACCTTGCGTTGGGCGCAACCAAATAGTTTGTACTGTATTGCCACTGCCAAACACTTTGCGGTAGGTTGTATCTGGAATATAAATGCGCTCTGAATCGCGGCCACGATTGCCTTTATCGTGAAAGACACCAACCACTTTCATAACCACACCGTTAATGCGCACTTCTTTGCCGACTGGATCGAAATCTTTACCAAAGATTTTTTCAACAACCGCTGTACCCAACTCACAAATTTTGCGATTGTCTTGTTGATCCAATGGATTTATTTTGCGGCCAAGATTAAAAGGTACAGACTCTTTGATTTTGAAATAATCGTCGGGGATGCCGTGTACATCAAAATTGCCTAACTTTTTTTCAAAGGTAATTGTGGCACCACCGGTTTGGTTTTCAGATGAAATAAAACGCACGTTGGGAATTTGCTGTTTAATCGCCTGAATATCTTCCTGATTCATTTGCACGTAACGACCTAAACCCATGCCGTTATAGGCAACCGATGTTGTACCTGAGAACACAATAATAAAATCCATGACTTCACTGCCAAAGTCATCGTAAACGCCGTTTTGCATCCCCTTACCTGCACCGAGCATAAGGATCAACATGAAAATACCCCAGAACACTCCGAAGGCAGTGAGCAGCGTGCGCAATTTATTTTGGCGCAGGGTAAATAAAATTTCTTGTAAGCCATCCCACATAATAATTAACCCAGAATTTCTTCTTCGTCCTGTTCAGATTTTTCATCTGCACTATGTGAATGATGCTTACCCGCTACGATCAAACCGTCTTTCAAAATAATTTGGCGTTGGGTTTGATCGGCAATATCTTGCTCGTGGGTCACAATCACAATGGTGTTACCGAGCTGATGAATATCTTTCATCAGCGACATTACTTCTTGCGTGGTTTGGCTATCCAAAGCACCTGTCGGTTCATCCGCCAAAATAACTTTGGGTTTAGTGACCAGCGCGCGTGCAATAGCGACACGCTGCTTTTGTCCACCGGATAATTCATTCGGCATAAATTTAGCACGGTGATCCAAGCCCACCATTTCCAAATATTGTGCTGCTCGGTAGTTGCGCTCTTTGCGGCCAACACCTTGGTAGTACAACGGCAGGGCTACATTTTCAGTCGCGTTTTTAAAGGGCAATAGATTGAAGGATTGAAATACAAAACCGAGCAGTTCATTGCGCATATGCGCTGCAGTTTTTTCTTTCAAATTTTTAATTTCACGACCTGCGAGAAAATAATCCCCTTGGTCGTGGTTATCCAGAATACCGAGAATGTTAAGCAGGGTTGATTTACCCGAACCCGACGAACCCATAATGGACACCAGCTCGCCTTCGCGAATGTGCAGGTCTATACCCTTGAGCACATGCAGCGGCTGTTCGCCAGAGTGATAATATTTGTGGATGTTATGTAGTTTAATCATGATACTTTTATCCTATGGGACCAATGGCATCCTATAAATGCACAGGTTTTTACCTACACAAGCTTAATCACTATTTAGGATATGGCTGATTTTTTTACCTTCGTTAACAAAAACATGACAAGTGTCAGCGCTCTATCTTCAATTAAACCTAGTCTTATATCTACTTTGACGCTTAGCCAATTAATTTAGATTCACCTGCGTCAAAATTATTTACTCATCTTGCAAGGCGACTATAGGATTTACCGATGCAGCCTTCATGGCAGGCAATAAAGACGCTAAGACACCTGTAACTATGAGCACTGTTAGCGCCATTAATGCCGTGCCTATATCAATAAACGGCGATGCGAACATACCGCCGCCCTTCCCCATTTTGTCCAAAATGGCTTTTACAATTTCCAGTAAGACAACACCGGTAACTAAACCGCTATAGCCTGCCAATAGCGTAATGACTAAAGATTCTTGTACGATCATCCAACTAATTTTGCTCGGCGTTGCACCCAAGGCTTTGCGTAAACCTATTTCGCGCGTGCGCTCCTTGACTACCACTAACATAATATTGCCCACACCAATAACGCCGGCGATGATGGTTCCAATGGCAACCATCCAACTAAAGCCCACTATGCCAGTCACCAAACTTTGCTGTTGTTGATAGAATTTTTCGTGATTCCAACCGCCCAGCACACCTTTGTCATCAGGGTGAACCTTGTGACGCTCATATAACAGTGCTTTTACCTGACTCTCAACCTCCGCTGAACTGTGGCCGGGTTTAGGCGTAAAAAAAATTAAATCGAAACTACTCATAGCATTAAATGCCTGACGCAAAGTTTCATTCGGCAAAAAAATGGAGGTATTACTTTGCTCAGCACCTTCGCTAGAAAAATTTCGGTAAACGCCAATAACCTGAAAATTTACGCCTTTGATTTCGATCGTTTTGCCGATGGGATTTTTTTCGTTTTTAAATAACACTTCTTTTACGCGAGTGCCAATTACTGCAACTTTGCGTCGCTCTTTTTCATCGAGATCATCGACATACCGACCTTCGATCACACGCGATACGCTGGGAAATTCGTAAGGCAGAAAACCAGCATGGGTTCCAGACACGGGAAAAGTGCCATTGAGATTATCGTAAACAACAGGTTGGGGTGTGCCCCAGCCCCCTATGGCATTTTTACCTTGAATCATTTTAACCGTAGAAATTTTTTGCTTTATGGCTTGCACATCTTCCGGCTTCAATTGAATTCTCCTGCCTTTGCCTAAACCCATGTAAGGCATTTGCGTGGTGTTGGATGACCACATAAGGAGTACATTATTATTTTCGTGAAAGTCTGCTTCCACTTTGTAACCGAACCCTCCGCCAAAGCCCAAGAGAACGACTAACATAAATATTCCCCAAAACACGCCGAAGGCAGTGAGTGAGGTACGCAATTTTTGTTTGCCGAAGCTACTAAAAATTTCTTGCCATTTATCCCAATCAATCATGATTATTTCCTTATTCAGCGCGCATGGCTTCAACAGGCATTATGCGCGCGGCGCGCAAGGCAGGCATCAAACCCGCTAATAGGCCGGCAATTACTAGCAAACACAGCGCGCTAATCGCCACACGTAAATCAATTTCGGGCTGCTGGAAATAGGGTAATTCAATCTGCATTTTTTTAAGCAGCATCGAAACAATTTCCAAAATGCCAATTCCAACAACTAAACCTGTATAACCTGCAACGCCGGTTACCAATACAGATTCCATTAATAAACCAACTATAATTTCATTGGGACGCGCACCAATTGCTTTGCGAATGCCAATTTCACGCGTGCGTTCTTTTACGGTGATAATCATGATGTTGCTGACACCAACAATGCCCGCCAACAGAGTGCCTATACCTACCATCCAAATAAACATATTCAAACCCGTAAAGACTTCATTGATTTGTTCGGCGTCGCGCGCTTTATTAGCCACTTCAATTGCACGGACATCATTGGGCGCAATTTTGTGGCGCAGCTTTAGGAGCTGCATAATTTTTTCTTCGAGCTCTATACCATTGACACCGGGTTGAGGGCGCACCGTAATCAACGCAACATTAATGCCGCCACCAAAGGCTTTTTTGAAGGCGCTTACCGGCATATAAATGCGTTCCGACATGCGGCCTTGATTGCCTTTATCAAAAAACAAACCAATCACTTTAAACGCAATGCCATTGATACTAATTTCTTTGCCAATCGCTTCTGCATGATTGGAAAATAATCGCTCGCTCACCTTGGTGCCAATCACCACAACTTTGCGATTTTCATTTTGGTCGCCTTTATTCAAACGGCGGCCATCATTGAACTCGACTTTTTCTTTGATATTAAAATATTGATCGGCCACGCCCAACACACCAAAGCTGCCCGACTTTAAACCGAAGGTGACGGAAATATCAGACCCAGTAAAAGTACCCAGCGGATTTTCGCTGGAGATATAACGCACACCGGGAATTTGCTGGCGAATTGCCGCCATGTCTTCTTCCGTGAGATTGATTTGGCGGCCAATGGGAAAGCCCATAAAGGCAACAGAGGTAACACTGGGGAAAATCCAGATGGAGTCGGCAACGTCATTGCTCCAACCATCGGAAAAGGCTTTTTGCATGCCACGCCCTGCGCCTAGCAGCAGAATCAGCATCAAAATGCCCCAGAACACCCCAAAGGCAGTCAGCGCCGTACGCAGCTTGTTTTGGCGCAGCGTATAGAAAATTTCCTCTAAACCATCCATTGCAACTTCTCTATCTTTGTTCTGATTACCCTGTTAGTGGCCATAGTGTGGCAGGAGTTCCTGATGAGACACAAATTCCTGTGGATTAGATTCAGGCAGAAAATAAAAAAGCGCAGCCCTAGGGTTTAGGGCTGCGCTTTTACGATTAAGCTTTATAGTATTAACGGTTAACCAATCGCCCCACTACGATTAACGCCGTTAATTAAGGCTTTCACTGCTGAGGTGATGATGTTGCGATCTTGGCCTACGCCGTAAATCGTTTTACCGTTTACTTTCACTTCTACGTAGGTCACCGCCGCTACGTCGGAACCTTCACCAACAGAGTGTTCGTGGTAGTCGATCACATGCACTTCTTTGTCGATAAACTGGCTAATCGCATGAGCCGTTGCATCAATGGGCCCGTTGCCGCTGCCGCTGATTTGCACGGTTTCATTTTTGTGTTGCGCGTGGATGACTATATCAACCTGATGGGTATCATCTTGCTCAGTGAACTTGCTGGATTGATAAGTAATAGGCGAATTCACAGCAAAATATTCATCGTTAAAAATTTTAACGATATCCGCGCTCTTCACTTCTTTACCTGTTGCATCACTCACTTTTTGTACTGCCGCACTGAATTCAATTTGCAAACGACGTGGCAATTGCAAACCAGCCTCTTGTTGCAACAAGAAACTCACACCGCCTTTGCCCGATTGCGCATTCACTCGCACAACCGCATCGTAACTGCGATTTAAATCGGCAGGGTCGATGGGCAAATAGGGAACTTCCCACAAGCCTTCTTTTTTCTGAACCGCAAAACCTTTTTTAATGGCATCCTGATGCGAACCCGAGAATGCAGTGAACACCAATTCGCCTGCATAAGGATGACGCGGATGCACTGGCAATTGTGTGCACTCTTCGTGCAACTTGCGCACCTTGTCGATATCGGAAAAATCCAAACCGGGGTGAATGCCTTGCGAATACAAATTCAATGCAAGCGTTACCAAATCCACATTACCAGTGCGTTCGCCGTTACCGAACAAACAACCTTCAACGCGATCTGCACCGGCCATTACCGCCAATTCTGCCGCAGCAACTGCGGTGCCGCGATCATTGTGTGGATGCACGCTGATAATAATGGAATCGCGCTTGTTGATATTGCGATGCATCCATTCGATTTGATCCGCGTAAGTATTCGGTGTATTCATTTCTACCGTAGCGGGCAAATTCAAAATCAATTTTTTCTGCGGTGTTGGTTGCCAAACATCAACCACGGCATCGCAAACATCTTTTACAAAATCAATTTCGGTGCTGGAAAAAACTTCTGGCGAATATTGATAAGTCCAATCAACTTCCGGTGCAGTTTCGGTTAACTGCTTACACCACTTGGTGCCTTGGATGGCGATATTCTTTACGCCTTCTTTATCGGTGTTGTATACGATTTTTCTAAAAGCTGGAGCCAAAGGATTGTACATGTGCAAAATCGCACGCTTGGCGCCGCGCAAACTCTGCACGGTTTTTTCGATCAAATCGAAACGCGCTTGTACCAAAACTTCGATGGTCACATCATCGGGAATTAAATTTTCTTCAATCAAGGTACGCGCAAATTTGTAATCAATTTCACTCGCGGAGGTGAAACCAATTTCAATTTCTTTAAAACCTATCGCCACCAATTCTTTAAACATACGCAGCTTGGTTGCAACTGACATAGGGTCGATGAGTGCCTGATTGCCATCACGTAAATCTGTGCTCATCCAAATGGGTGGCTTCACAATAAAATTATTGGGCCATTGGCGGTCGGGCAAACTCACGCCGACAAAGCGTTGGTACTTGGTGGATGGATTGGCAATCATGGCGAACTCCGTTGCATGTTTAAAAATAGCGAGTGGCTTCACCTGAGGAGAATACTTGCGAGTCATTGCGGGTTGGCGATGACTGACGGAGGCGATTTCAAAGTCTGGTTAACTTTTACCCCTCCGCCCAAGTACTGGCTTGTGGCGTTTACTCCGAACCTTGGCTCTGGATAAAGACAAAGGCACTGTTATCAGGTTGAACACAGTATAGGTAGATTCTGCTGGCAGATGATTGCTAAGATTGTCGCCATAGAGATATTTAAGCAATTTTATGCCAATATATGTTTTATTATTGATACATTAATTCAATTCCAGAGTTAATTCAGTGTAGATATGTGAGACCGTCAGCAACAGGGATGTTGATGACGAGCCCCCACGGACGACCCACATGGATGTGGGAAGTTTCTCGAAGCGCCGGGAGCGCGTAGAGATGGGTTTACGGCGTGTCTCACATATCTATACCGGATTAACGACACTCAAAGAGCACACCTATGGAACTCGACCGCTACGACCGTTTGATCCTCGAACAACTGCAAAAGAATGGCCGCATCACCAATCAGGAATTGGCGGATGCTATCAGCCTCTCACCCTCGCCTTGCCTACGCCGCGTACGTCAGTTGGAGGAAGCGGGTTTGATTGACGGCTACGTCGCACTTTTGAACGCCCGCAAGTTGGGGCTGACTTTAATGGCGTTTATTCAGATCAGCATGGATAAGCACACGCCCGAGCGTTTCGATGCTTTTGAGAAAACCGTGGAAAGCTACCCCGAAGTTTTGGAGTGTCATTTGATTACCGGTCAATCAGCTGATTACTTACTGAAAGTCATCGTGAAAGATATGGATGGTTACCAGCAATTTTTGCTGCAGAAATTAACGCGCATTGAAGGCGTGAGTGGCGTGCATTCGTCGTTTGTATTGAAGTCTGCGGTTAATGGAACTGCGCTACCTGTCATGTAAATTTATTTTTCATCGCTCCATTTTTTGCCTGCATACGTATTCAGCTTTTGCATACGTATGCGTTCAATTGTCTTATTACATAATTATCCCTTAAGGTTTGCTGCGTTTTATTTTTTGATGTTTTCGCATTAAAAATTTATACAACAACAATAATAATTTTTATGTTCTAGCTTTTTATTCGTGTTTAAAAGCCACGGCTGAAAAATCCGTGACGCCTTTATTTTGCTGTTAAAGCATCACCTTTTTTGCAGTTCAGCTGACACCATATTTTCTGTATCAATTCTTTTGATGCGGTGGCTGTGCTTTGCTTTTTTTCGTAAAAGAATTTAAAAATCTAATAATGATTCCTGAGAGGTAACAATGAAATTTCCTTCTTTTATGCTAATGTCAGCATCGCTCCTGACAAGCCAATTGGCGAGCGCTGATTGGTATTTTCGCGGTACGCCCAATAGTTGGGGTTCAACCGCAATGACAGTTGTTAGTTCCACACAAATGACAACTTGCCAAACATTTACCAGTGGCGATGCTAACGGCGGGCCGCGTTTTAAAATCGATAAATTAGGCACTTGGAGTGAAAGTTATCCTTCCAGTGATTACGGTGTTAACACCAACCAAGCCTATAAAATTGACTTTAATATTTCGACTAAAGCAATCACCCTAACCACAGTGACGAGTTGTACCGCGAGTACAAGTTCATCCAGCAGCTCAAGTGTTGCTACAACTAGCAGTTCAAAAAGTTCTGCGAGCTCATTAAGTAGTAGCAGCACAGATTCTTGGTATTTCCGCGGTACACCCAACAACTGGACAAGCACCGCAATGAGTTTGCAAAACGGTTTGTTTTGTTCGCAACAAACCTTTGGCGATGCGAGCACAAGCCCGCGTTTTAAAGTGGATCACTTTGCGAATTGGACTGAGAGTTATCCTGCTAATGATTACACTGTGAACGCAAACACTACTTACAATATTTGTTTTAATGCCTCGACTCACGCAATTGCTTTAACAACCATCGCGTCGAGCAGCTCATCTGCTGTTGCGAGTTCTTCGGTTGTATCGAGCGCGGTGAGTTCCAGTAAATCGTCAAGCTCAAGTTCAATTTCCAGCGCTGCAAATTCGAGTACCAGCAGCACCGCGGGCACTTCTGACTTCCGCAAAGAAACCATCTACTTCTTAATGACCGCGCGTTTTTACGATGGCGATTCCAGCAATAACTATTACAACCGCGACCGTTACAAAGCCGGCGATCCACAGTGGCGCGGCGACTTTAAAGGGCTGATTTCAAAACTGGATTACATCAAGGATTTGGGTTTTACCGCCATTTGGGTAACGCCGCCGGTGGAGAACCGCTCTGGTTTGGATTATCACGGTTACCACGCTTACGATTTTTACAAAGTTGACCCCCGTTTGGAATCGGCGGATGCAACCTACAAAAACTTTATCGATGCCGCTCATGCCAAAGGCTTGAAAGTCATCCAAGACGTGGTGATCAATCACTCCAGCCAATATGGTTTGCGCAATGCAGTGTGGATCGATCATTTGCCGATTAAATACTACGTACCTGCTGGCAGCACCCAAGGCAATATCGTTAATGGGCCTTATATCGGCAATTTGGGCGATTATAAGAGCACATTCCGCGACGATAACGACAACCCAGTCGCACCCCAATGGTTTAAAGACCGCAATACCAGCGATGCTGCCGGCACGGTTCCCTTAGTTGATCCAAAAACCGGTTCCACGGTTCCAACAGCAGGCTACAACGCCAACCGCTTCTTCGGTATAGATGCCGCGACCCTCGACCCCAACTGGTATCACCTCAATGGCTTTATGGCCGGTGGCGATTGGGAGAATCCAACCGCGCTGCAAACCAAGCATATGGCGGGTGACACCATAGATTTGGCGACCGAACGCCAAAACGTGAAGGACTATATCAACGGCGCTATCCACAAGTATTTGGATATGGGTGTGGACGCGATTCGCTTGGATACGCTCAAACACGTAGAGCGCAACGAGCTACTCACCTACGTAAACGACTGGCGCGCCTACAAACCCGGTTTGTTTGTGTTCGGTGAAAACCTCGTTAAGGGCACTGGTTTAGGTTCCGAGTTGGCAAGCGACAACGCCAGTGCGGTGATTCGCCCTTGGTGGTATACCCGCTTAACCAATAACCCAGCCGACCCGAGAGCCGGTGGCGATTCAGGTTTATCGGTACTGGATTTCTCGGTGTTTTCCACCTTCCGCGATAACGTCACTAAAGGCAGCTTCGGCGGTTTGGGTGGCATTTTAGGTTGGGACTGGATTTACGGCGATTCAACCAAACTCGTCACCTTCTTCCAAAACCACGATGTGGGCCCAGATAATGACTTCAAATATCGCTACGGCGGCGACCCAGCCAATGCGGCCATGGCCTATAACTTCCTGTGGACTAACCGAGGAATCCCAACCTTGTATTACGGTGAAGAAGTACAATTCCAAGGTGGTTTAGCGCAAGACATCTCTGGCAACAGCGATACCTTGGATCAAACTGGTCGCGCCTACTATGGTGCCGTGTTGGATAATCCTGCCACACCGAACAACGCGCTTTATCAACACATCAAACGCCTAAACCAAATCCGCGCTGCCGTACCTGCTCTGCAAAAAGCGCCTTCAACGCAAGTTAATGAATGGGGAGCGGGCATGAGCTACGTTCGTGATCTATCCGCTGAAGGCAGTTACGCCGTTGTCGGCTTGGCGAGCGGAAGTGCGCAATCTATTAGCGTTAGTGGCGTGAAGAACGGTACCTATAAGGATGCGGTGACCGGCAATAGCATCACCGTCACTAACGGCACATTGAGTTTTTCTGTGGCAAGTTACTCGGCGGGTATTTATGTGTTAAATGGCCCTGGCAAAATCGGAGTAGCGGGAACTTATCTGCGCTAAGCAGCATTTGGGCCGCATAAAAGGGGCGAAAGCCCCTTTTTTAATTTTTAAGCCTAAATGTGCGGCAATTAACACTTCTAATATCGCCTTCAGGTCTCTTATACTCTTACACACTAATAAGTGCCTAGAAATCAGTACCAAGGAATGTTCAGATGTCAGCAGAAAAAATTCGCCAAATTTTGGCCGCCCACGGCCGCCTGAGTGTTGATGCTCAAAGCCTCGACACCGGTGATGATCTATACGATGCCGGTTTAACCTCGCTCACCACGGTCAATGTCATGCTCGCTATTGAAGATGCCTTTGACATAGAGTTTCCCGACAACAAATTAAACCGTAAAACCTTTGATAGCATTGAATCACTGGTGGAAGTTGTGGAAGAACTTATCGCTTAACCTATTGTTGCTTCAACGAGGGATTTGGCTATGTCGCAAACTGATTTCTCCAGCATCACAGAACTTGCCCACAACTTGGGTAAAAATATTATTCGCCCCGCCGCTGCTGATGTAGACCAGCATGCACGCTTTCCTCAGGAAGCCTTTAACGCATTTAAAGAGCACAAACTCTTAAGCTGCTACGTACCGCTTGAGTTTGGTGGTATGGGTTTAAGCATTAGTGAAGTCTGCAAACTGTGTGAAATTTTTGGCAACTATTGCGCATCCACCGCCATGATTTTTGCGATGCATCAAATTCAAGTTGCCTGCATCGCCCATCACTGCCAAAGCTCTGAATTTTTCCAGCAGTTTCTACGCGACCTCGTCAGCAAACAATATTTATTAGCCTCAGCCACCACTGAGTTAGGCATAGGCGGCGATTTGCGCAGCAGCATTTGTTTTCTCGATGCCAAAGGCCACGAATTCAATTTGGAAAAACAAGCACCGGTTATTTCTTATGGTGTTGCCGCCGATTTTATTATGGTCACCTGCAGACGCAACGCAGAAGCCAGCGCCTCAGATCAACTGCAAGTGTTGGTCGATAAAAAATTCACCCACATGGAACAACTTTCCGATTGGGACACCCTCGGCTTTCGCGGTACTTGCAGCGCCGGTTTTAAAATTGCGAGCACGGGTCACACTCAACAAATTCAACCTGAACCCTTTGGCGATATTCTCGCAAAAACCATGCACCCAGTTTCGCATTTGGTGTGGGGCTCGCTCTGGCTAGGCCTTGCGCAAGATGCGGTGAATCAAGCGCGCGCAAGTGTACGCGCCGCCATGCGCAAAAATCCCTCTACACCACCAGTATCCGCACTGCGTTTAACAGAAGTTGATGAACAACTTTTTAGCATGCGCGCAGGCCTACAAGTTGCGATTGATGAATACCAACAAAAATTAGCCAGCAATGATCCTAGCGTATTTAGCGATTTTGCATTTTCAATTCGCATCAACAATGTGAAATTACGCTGCTCAGAATTGGTGGTGAAAATCGTAGGTGATGCGCTTTCGATTGTGGGCATTATGGGCTACAAAAATAATACGCCCAACAGTCTAGCGCGCCACCTTCGCGATGCTTACGGCGCAGCGCTCATGGTTAATAACGATCGCATACGCACACACAATTCCACCATGCAAATTATGGTGCGGGATTCGCAATAACCGATTGGCAATAGATGCTCGAGTGAAAAATCAGGCTAGCTTATGAAGCAAGTTAAACCGCTAAATCCCAGCAACTATGTTAAGCATGCAATTCATGGCAGTGAACGCACTTGGGTTGAAACCAATTGCTATGTCGATGTATTGATCGAACTTTTACATGGCTTGGGTTTTGAACCCAGCGCTGCATTAGCGTTTACCTTGGGAGTAGATTTTGAAGGTGACCAGTGGACGTTTTTTAAATTTCCCCACGAAGATCTACTGGCGCTCTACGGTATGGAAATTCAGGAATTTAATCCCTGGCGTTCGCTAGTTGAACATGTCGATAAACAAGTGAGTTTAGGCCGACCTGTGTTAGTAGAAATGGATTCTTTTTTTCTACCAGATACGGCAGGCACAGCTTATAAAAGCGCTCACGTTAAATCGACCATCGCCGTAAACGCCATTGATATTGAACAAAAATATCTCGGCTATTTTCATGGCCAAAGTTATTACGAGTTACAGGGCCAAGACTTTATTGATTTATTCCAACTCAATGGCTTGGTACATGAACGCATGTTACCGCCCTATATTGAGTATGTGAAACTTGGTCGCGCTCCAGTCGCGCAAGACTTAGTCAGCGCGTCACTGCGCTTGTTAAAAAAGCATTTGCAACTGATTCCCACTGAAAATCCCTTTGTAAAATTCAAAGCCGCTTTCGCGCAAGATATTGATTGGCTGCTTACTCAGGAAATCGATAAATTCCACATTTACTCATTTGCAACCTTGCGCCAATACGGCGCTTGTTTTGAGTTAATGACAAGCTACTTGCAATGGCTGCAGAAAAACCAGCAGGAGCATATGGAATTGGCCATCGAAAAGTTCAATACAATATCAACTACCACCAAAGCCTTTCAATTTCAATTAGCGCGCGCGATTGCACGAAAACGCACTATGGATCTTACTGCCTTCGATGATATGGCAATTCTTTGGCAAGACGCCATGAATGAATTGCTTAAGTATTACGGTTGATAGCCATGACATTGAATCTCGCTAATGCACAATGGTTATTCACGTCAACGCAGCCTAACGCGATTCTCGATTCTATTGATATAGAAACCGATTTAGAAAATGCGCAATTAAATTGGTTGCCCGCACAAGTACCGGGTACAGTTGCACAAAGTTTGCGATTAGCGGGGCAAGAAAAATCTTTAGCCGCAATTGAATCTGACAGTTACGATTGGTGGTATTCCTGTGAGTTTTCACATGCGCAAAAAAATGGACATCAATATCATTTAAGCTTTGCTGGCTTGGCAACACTCGCGGAAGTCTGGTTAAACAATCGCTTGATTCTCTCCGCGCAAAACATGTTTGTTCCAGAGACAATAGCTGTTACTGAAAAACTTCAACCCCACAATCAATTAATTATTTGCTTTCGCTCTACAGCAGAATTTTTGCAGGAAAAGCGCCCGCGTCCACGTTGGAAAACTAATCTTGTTGATAACCAACAATTGCGTTGGCTGCGCACCAGTTTACTCGGTCGAATTCCCGGTTGGTGTCCAAACACAAAACCAATCGGCCCCTGGCGAGATATTGTTTTAACAGAATCCCACGGCGTAGATTTAGTTACTTCTCGCATTACCAACATTGTGGCTGATGATTTAGTTGTCAACGCAGAATTTGAGTTAGCACTTGTAGATAAGGCAGATGCAAACCTTAGCGGCCAATTAATGCTTGGCTCCTACATTTTGGATTTAGTGATTAGACCACAAAAAGATAATCGCTATTCCTGTTCAGCAAAAGTTGCGCTCGCAAAAAATGATTTATGGTGGCCACATACTCATGGTCAGCCCACACTCTTGGATTGCCGCCTGTTAATAAAGCATGGACACACGAACTACGAATTTAATTTAGGCCAGCGCGGATTTAAACAATTACATGTAAATCGCGATCAGGGTTTGGTAGAAATTACTATTAACCAAACGCCTATTTTTTGCCGCGGTGCCTGCTGGACAATTGCTGATATAGAAACCTTGAACGGCACATCGGAAAGTCTACAAAAAAGTTTAAGACTAGCGCGCGATGCCGGTTTAAATATGTTGCGCATTGGCGGCACCATGGTGTACGAAAGCAATTATTTTTATCAGTTGTGCGATCAATTAGGCATTATGGTGTGGCAGGATTTTATGTTTGCTAATATGGACTACCCTGTCACCGATGAAATTTTCCACGCAAATATTATTCGCGAAGCCACCGCGCAATTAAATCGACTCGCGCAATATGCGTGCATTAGTGTTTACTGCGGCAACAGTGAAGTCCAACAACAAGCTGCCATGATGGGACAAACCGCTGAGTGCTGGAGCAATAGCTTTTTTGATAGCGAATTAAGAGGGCTCTGCACTGCACTTCACCCCGGCAGTATTTATTTCCCATCAACCCCCTGCGAAGGTGCTTTACCTTTTTCAATTACCCAAGGAATTTCTCACTACTATGGTGTTGGCGCTTACAAACGTCCGCTTAATGATGCAGTTATTGCTACCGTAAAATTTACACCAGAGACTCTCGGCATTTCCAATATTCCTGAGCAGAACACAATTGATAGTCTGCTCAATGGAAACACATTTACCGCTCATGATCCGCAGTGGAAAAAAAATGTACCGCGCGATTCATCTGCCGGTTGGGATTTTGAAGATATTCGCGATTTTTATCTCGCCCAATTGTTTAAACAAGACCCCATTAGTTTACGCAGCCACAATCCGCAGAGATATCTTGAGTTATCGCGCGTGGTCAGCAGCGAAATTATGTTGCGCACCTTGGCCAATTGGCGCGCGCCCAATCATCCTTGTCGCGGTGCTTTAATTTGGTTTTATAAAGATATATTTCCCGGCGCGGGCTGGGGTTTGCTCGATTCAAACAATCAACCCAAAGCCGCTTACTATGGTGTTAAGCGCGCAAGCGCGAAGATCGCCGTTTATTTTTTAGATAAGGGGTTGGATGGATTGTTTTTAAATCTCATCAACGAAACTGACCAACCAAAAAATATCACACTCAACATAAAAGCCTTCAAACATGGTGATGTAGAAACCTTGTCCATAACAAAATCACTGACGCTAACTCAAGCGGAAACTGAAATTAATCTTAACGAATGGCTCGGCTATTTTAATGATTTGAATTACAGCTATGGGTTCGGGCCTAAACAACAAGATGTCGTTTATGCAGTCATTACCGACACGGATTCCAACGGTTGGATTCATGATGATTGCTATTTTGTAGCTGATTACAATTTACCTCCCTGCTCTTTCAACCCGCTACACATTGACACGGTGGAAATGGAAAGTGGTTTACCTGCACTAAAAATTTCCAGCCAAAGCTTTTTGCAATTTGTACATATAGATATAGATGGCTACGAATGCAGCGACAAATATTTCCACCTAGCTCCCGGTACAACACGAATGATTTGCTTAACAGCAACGACTGTTCCTAATAGAAAAATTAAAGGCTATGTATCGGCGGTTAATTTAGTTAACAGTCAGAAATTTTCACAATAGGTTTTTAACACATGAAGAGCAACAGGGAATAGATATGTCGAGTACACAACAGGCCATAGCGCTCTATCCCAATGTGGCGCGCGAATTTTTTTATTTGCAGGGTGATCACTATGCAATTGCTTGTTGGCGTCATTCCCCAATTAACGAAAATATTCGTTCACGGGCTATAGTCTTATGTCCGCCTTTTGGCCATGAGTACACACACAGCCATAGATCTTTTAAACATTTAGCCGAATATCTTGCTGCGCAAGGATTTACCGTTTTCAGATTTGATTATTACAGCACAGGCGATTCCATAGGTTCGAGTTTTGATGAGAAGCTAGTGCCTATATGGATAGATAATATTTGTTTAGTGGCCAAACATGCACAGCGCGAATGTTCAAATATCACTTTAATAGGTTTACGTCTTGGCGCGAGCCTAGCTGCACTTGCTGCACAAGAAATTGCAGCGTCCCATTTGGTGTTGTGGGAACCCATTATTAAAGGCAAGAATTATATTCGCGAACTCACTGCCATTGCTCGCCTCTCTGGAAAAGCGACAAGTGACTCGACCGATTGGATCGAATGTGCAGGCTTTTTAATTACAACTGAAACTCAAAAAGCTATTTCAGCAATAGACCTAAGCACGCAAAAAATTGCTACTCAGGGAGCCATTCTCTTAGTCGCGCGCGATGATAAGCCATCTGAAAATGCATTTAAAAATTTGCTCAGTTTCACACACAAAAATATCAGCGAAATCTATGTATCGGGGTTTGCTGAAATGCTTGATGAGCCACATAAAACTAAGGTTCCATTTACTGCCTTACAAACTATTGCCCAGTGGCTAAACGAACTGCCGAGTGAATCTAATATTTCACCGGCTGAAGAATCTGATGTGAAAAATGAGCTTAAGTCGCTCAGTTTTGAATATGATGGTGTTTTGGTCGAAGAGGAGCCTTGCTGGTATGAGCCGCAAACTCAACTCTTTGGGATTATTTCTCACCCAAAGGATTCTGTTAGTACCAAATTTCCCGCCATTGTGCTTTTGAATTCGGGATCTGTTCATCACATTGGCCCCAACAGAATTTACACCGATATTGCTAGGACACTCGCAACCCAAGGATTTTTTGTTCTACGTATGGATTTGGAGGGTTTAGGGGACAGCGCCAGTCGCGTACCTGATTTTGAAAATCATCCTTACCAACCTAATGTCTTAGCTAACACATATAGCGCTATGAATTATTTGCGCAATCGCGGTATTGCAGATCTTTTTGTGTTAGGTGGAATTTGTTCCGGTGCTTATTCTGCATTTCACACCGCGCTGACTGATATTGCCAGCGCCTCAAATTTGGTTGATGAAATATTTTTAATTAACCCCTTAACCTTTTACTGGCATAAGGGCATGTCCCTGCTTGAACCCCAACAGGATGTGCAAGTAACTCAAGATAAAAATTACTATAAAAAATCACTGCGCGATATCAATAAGTGGAAACGATTATTCTCGGGGAAAACATCCATAAGCGGTATTATTCGCTTTTTGGCACACTATATTTTATTGAAGTTGAATATCTTTTTTCATGATATTAAGGAATTTATTGTTGAAAATAAAAGTCAACTTACGCTCGACTTTAATCGTTTGATCTGCAAAAAAATTCCGGTGACCTTTATATTTTCAGAAGCTGAACCGGGCATTGAGATAATTAAAAAAAATGCCCACAGAATGTTCAAACGTGGGGAGCGCAAGGGAATTTTTAGGTTCGTGGTTATTGAACAGGCTGATCACACTTTTTCTAAGCTGGCGGTACGGAAGAATCTTTTGCACAACATTAAGAAAATTTTTAATCACCTGAAGCAAGAGAAAAAATCACAATGATTACGCTTATCCAAGAATACTTTTGCGAATCAGCAAAAAGATTTCCCGATAAATTAGCGGTCTGTTGCAATGACCAATCCATTACCTTTGATGCCTTAGACAAATTCACCAATGGTCTAGCACGACACCTACAAACACTAACGCAACGTGGACAATTGATTCCTTTCTTTCTACCTAAATCGATCGAATCGATTAAATCCATTTTGAGTATTCTCAAAGCTGACTGCGCCTATATACCTGTAGATATCAATTCACCGGCGCAACGGCTTGCTGCAATTTTAACTGCGGCGAAGGCACCCGCATTAATTGTTAACACCCAAAGCGAATTACTCTTTAAATCGTTGCTTCCTGAATTTTCGATTCATTTAATCAATATCGATAATTTTTCCAGCACAAATACTCATGCCGTGGATTATAAAAATCTATCAATCGATTTGGCCTATGTGCTCTTTACTTCGGGTTCTACTGGAACACCCAAGGGCGTAATGATTCCTCACAAAGCCATTATTGATTACATTGATTGGTGTGTAGAAACTTATCAGTTAACAGATAGCGATGTGATTGCCAACCACGCGCCTTTGTATTTCGATAATTCAACCTTTGATTTGTATACGGCATTTAAAACCGGTGCGACTTTGCATTTGGTTCACGAGGAGTTGAACGCAGTTATTCCGCTCTTGGTGAAATGGTTAAACGAACGCGAAATCACAACCTTTTTTTGCGTGCCTTCTGTATTAACTTTATTACTTAAATCACGCCGTTTAAAAGAAGATAGTTTTCCCAAACTGCGTCACTTGATTTGTGCAGGCGAAATTTTACCGACCGAGATTTTGGCTGAATGGATGCAACGCTATTCGCATTTTCAATTTACCAACATGTATGGCCCTACGGAAATTACTGTCGATTGCAGTTACCATATTATTCATCAAACTCCACAAGATTTAGCGCTCCCTATTCCCATCGGCAAAGCGCGCAAAAATATGGAATTGCTGGTGCGAACCTCTGACGGAAAACTATCAAGCGCTATAGGTACTGAGGGTGAATTGCTAGTGCGTGGTACGTCGGTTGCCTACGGTTATTTAGGCGATAAGGAGCGAACTAGCAAAGTCTTTATTCAAAACCCAAACCACGATCTTTTTCATGACCCGCTCTATTGCACCGGCGATTTGGTGCGCATTAATGAGCAAGGCGATTTTATTTTTTTAGGTCGAGCAGATGATCAGATTAAATTTTTAGGTTATCGCATCGAACTTGGGGAAATTGAAAGTCAGCTACGCATTATTGCAGGCGTTGAAGAGGGAATCGTTGTTTTTAACAACACCGCAGATGAAAGCTCTCGCGAGCTGGGTGCGCTGGTATCTTTAGCGAAGCATTTCACCTTGGACGATTTACGTGAAGCCTTAAAAGCGCGCTTACCTCTCTATATGGTACCTACCAAGCTGGTTGAATTTGACTTGGAGTTTCCACGCACGCCCAATGGAAAATACGATCGTAAGCAGGCAAAGGCAATTGTATTCAGGTCATAATTAATACCCAGAATGTAGCCCCATACATGAACTGTAAATTCGCTAAAAATTAAAAAGGAGCCTACTGGCTCCTTTTTTAACGACATCTAAACCTTATGCACCACGTCTAGGGCCTTTACGGCGATCCTCTGCAATATCAGAGGGAGGAGTCGCTTGTTTTTCTTTACGTCTATCTGAGTTTTGACGCTCCTCTAAGGCTTCCTCTAACTGGCTGAGTAACACCTTAACTACTTTTTTCTCACTCATTTCTGGAATTCCACCTACTGTTAGTAAACACTCTGTGTCGTTAAACACGCCCTAATTATAGCTGAGAGATCGAAAAGCACCCGCTGAAAATTGTAATTTTTAACAGCGTTTTGCTATAAGACTGAATGCGCATAGCGGCGAATATAAACCTAGGGTTGTTAATGTAAATTCGGGGTTTTCCAGCTAATCCAAGCGTCTTTATCAAACTTAAATTCCTGATCGCTTTTGAAAATTACAGTATTGGCCTTGGAATCATCCAACAAAAACTTCTGCACAAACGCATTCACTTCCGGTACTTGCGCTGCGGGCAATTGACAATGATTGTGGCCACCTAGTTGCGAAAAACCAAAATTACCTTCAATACCCTGAGCGCGCCAAATTTCACGCGCCGCGAGCGAAGCCGTATAGGCGCTGCGGTTGCCAAGCCATTCCATAGATGTATTTTCGATTACCAACAGCCCGCGAGGAGCTAGCATCCCCATGAGGCTGTGATGGTCAAACGGCAAACTATTCGCAGATTGTCCAAAGCGCTTAAAACTATCGCTAAACCAGACGTTCTCCGTCACGATTTGCGCCAAAGTCTGTACGTTCTGGCCGGAGGCTTTCTGGTCGTCAGATAGACGCCAGCTGGCCGAACCGCCCGAACCGGATTCTTGCGGAATCGTTAGCCTAATGCGCTCATCAAAGGCGCCGGCCACCAAAGCACCCTTACCGTTGCGCGAGCAGCCGGTGATCCCCAAGCGATTTGAGTTAATCTGACTAGAGGGTGTCTTTTCCAAACCATCAATCAAACGACTTACACCCCAGGCCCACGCCATAAGCGCACCGGCAGAATGATCTGCGCCATAGAGTTCAAAAAATTTGCCCTTGCCGCGCGAGCTTCCGTTTAGCTGCTCGGCAATATCATTGTTGGGGAATTGGATAACTGCCACACCCTGCTTGGCTAATTCTTCATTATTGATCCAAGAACCACCCATACCGATCACGGCGGGATAAGGCGCTTTGCCCGCTTTGGGATAGGTAATTTTTGCCGTGAAACTGATGCTTTTTCCCTTATCAGCTACTGTCACGACCAGATTCTCGCCTTGCAGCTCTGCTTTCACTGTTTCCGGTGCGGTAGGTTTGGCTCCCAGTTCATAAGCTTGCGCCTGAGCGCCGATTTCTGATCTGCGGCAGGCCCAATCTTTCTTGGATTTAATTATCTTGCCGTTCAAACCCAGAAAGGGGTTGGGCAATTCTTTGATAACCGGTAGCCGGTCTATATCTGGCAAATCAGGTACTTTGCAAGCTGAGCTCGAATATGCAGAATAGGTTTTTACAGGTGTTTCTATTGCCTTGCAGGACGCAAGACAAGCTACGGCAGACACAATCATAAACTGAGTAAATAAGATAAAACGCATAGCCACCACCCTGTCTTTATTAGAATCACTGGAGTTACAGTTTTACAATATAGTTATTGTGACTATATCTCAATAGACTCGGCAATACAGCCTTATAAAGAAGTGTTAAACACCTTATTCAGAACGCGCATTGCGCCGAACTTCTTGCGGAGTTTGGCGGAACAAGCGAATAAAGGCTCGGCGCATGCGTTCAGGGTCTACGAAGCCCACGTGGACGGCAATAAGCTCAATCGGCTCAGCGCTAGCCTCCACCTTTTGACGCGCAACTTCAGCGCGTAAGCGTTCCACCACTTTGGCCGGTGTTTCTCCAGTCTCGGCAAACACAGCTCGCCCAAATTGGCGGGGACTCAGGCAAGCAACTTCAGCCAAGCGTTCAACTGGCAGCTTTTCGTTGAGATGTTCCCGTGCAAAATTTAAAGCGGCGCGAATTCGATCAGAGGCCGCATCCAACTCCAGCAAACTGGAAAACTGCGATTGCCCACCCGTTCGACGGTGGTAAACCACAAGGTTGCGCGCAGTAGCGCGGGCGATATCCAAGCCATGATCCTCTTCGATGAGGGCAAATGCCAAATCGATTCCGGCGCAGACCCCAGCAGACGTCCACACATCACCATCGCGAGTAAAAATCCGATCGCCATGCACCTTTATTTTCGGAAATAACCGCTGCAGCAAATTCGCGTGTTGCCAATGAGTCGTTGCATGGAGGCCGTTCAAAAGGCCAGCTTTAGCGAGCACAAAAGCGCCGGTACACACGCTGGCAATACGGCGCGATTTTGTGGCGCAAACCTGCGTAATATCTGCTAATTCCGCTACTGCTTCCAGCTCAAGGCAACCGTTTCCACCCACAACGATAAAAGTATCAAACTGCGCCTGACGCACGGGTTCAGTGATAACAGCCAACCCCGACGAACTGGCAATAACCCCGCCGTGGCACGACATGGTGTGAATGCGATAGGGCTCGCCCGCGAAGCGCCCAGCCACCTCAAAGGCAGCTAGGGGACCACTAAGATCCAGCAGCTGGAAATCGGGGTGAATTAAAAAGCCAATTTCACGCATTCACACATCCCATATCAAGCCAAAGGCAAGTTTCCAAACACCACTGCATTATCCAACAAGCGGTTGGCGAAGCCCCATTCGTTGTCATACCAAGCCTGCACGGTCACATGGGTACCGCCCATCACTTTGGTCAAAGTCAGGTCGAAAACCGATGAAGCATCGTTGTGCAGGAAGTCGCTGGATACCAAAGGCAAGTCATTGGTTTTCAACAATCCAACCAAGGGGCCTTCTGACGCTGACTTTTGCATCAACGCATTAATCTCCTCTGTAGACGTTGGACGTGCGGCAATAAAGCTCAGAATCAGGATGCATACATCTATTGTCGGCACACGAATCGAAAAACCATCCAGCTTGCCTTCCAGCTCCGGCAACACCAGCCCAATCGCCTTGGCCGCGCCAGTTTTGGTGGGGATGATCGACGACATGGCCGAACGCGCACGACGCAAATCCTCGTGGTAAACATCTGTCAGCACCTGATCATTAGTCACCGAGTGCACAGTCGTCATGGAGCCCGCCACTATGCCGATATTATCATTCAGCGGTTTGGCCACTGTACCTAGGCAGTTGGTGGTGCAAGAACCTATGGCAATGACTCTGTGTTCTGAGCGCAATACATGGTTGTTCACGCCGTAAACCACGGTAGCGTCCACTTCTTTGCCCGCAGGCGCAGAGATAATCACACGCTTGGCACCAGCGACAATATGCGCAGAGGCCTTTTCTTTGGAAGCAAAACGACCCGTGCATTCGAGAACCACATCTATCCCCAACTCACCCCAAGGCAGCTTGGTAGGATCGCGCTCGGCGATAACTTTAATGCGGTCACCATTCACGATCAGATAGCCATCCTCAACGCTGACATCAGCGGAGAACTTGCCGTGGGTGGTATCGAAGCGGGTCAAATGAGCGTTGGTTTCTGCGCTGCCGAGATCATTAATAGCGACGATCTGGATATCGTGACGTTTACCTGCCTCGTAAAACGCACGCAGTGTGTTGCGGCCTATACGGCCATAACCGTTAATAGCGACTTTGATAGTCATTACAGAAACCTCCGTTTGTGTCAGAAGTTTGTACTCTATGCCGGTTTATAATGTCGGTAAACGACAAAAACACCTCTTTTTAAGACACATATTATCCTGAGACAAACAAAAAGGCCATAACCCTGAGGTTATGGCCTTTTTTCTTATTGTAAATTTCTTTCAGATTTAGAATTCATCGTTAGCTGCAGAATTCAACCTTATATCTTTAAGAATCCAAGCTTCACAGTATTTTTCCCATATAACTTTCGCTCTTTCCTGCCAAAGTTCCAAATGGTTCCATTTACCAACTTCCTCTCTCATCGCTGCGATAGCGATTTCAAGCTCATCCTTTTCTAACTCATTGAATTTATAATAATTAAAAGCAAGTGCCATTTCGCTTTTAATTTTCCCATGTATTTCGGGATGCTTATCTTTCAAGGCGATATCTATTAACTCACCAAAAGCGTCCCAATAGAAACCATTGAATAGATCGCAAAGATTCTCTCTTGTAAAAGCATCATTCCCGAAAAATATCATTCCGCTCATTATTGCCTCATATTCCATTTGATCGATTTAAATAAAACAACTTCGGAATATCTATAAAAAAAACCCGCGAACCACAAATTGTGAGACACGGGTTTATGTGTTTAAAACTAAAACAATCGTTAAAGTTAAACGTCGAGGTTTGCTACCGCGAGTGCGTTGGTTTCAATGAAGTCACGGCGGGGTTCAACATCATCACCCATTAAGGTGGTGAAAATTTGATCAGCTGCGATGGCATCCTGAATCGTCACACGCAACATGCGGCGGGTTTCTGGATTCATGGTGGTTTCCCACAGCTGCTCAGGGTTCATTTCACCCAGACCTTTATAGCGCTGGATGTTGTAGCCCTTGCGCGATTCCTTCATCAACCATTCCAAGCCTTCAGCAAAGCTTGTAACCGGTTGCTTACGCTCACCGCGCTGGATGTAAGCACCTTCTTCAATCAAACCATCCAAGGCTTCACCCAGAGATACGATTGACGCGTATTCACCCGAACCGAAAAAATCCTGGTTGAAAGGGAAGTGGTTAGATATGCCGTGGGCGATGATTTCAACCACCGGCAGGAATAGGTGACGCTCGGTGTCTTCGCGCACAACAATGTTGTACTTCTGGCTGCCTGCACGCGCATCCAGTGCAAAGCGAGCAAGCATCTGGTCACACCATTGCTGGATGTGGCCTTGATCTGCCAAGTGCTCAGCGCGCAAAACTGGCATGTAAATCAACTTTTCCAAGACTTCTGCTGGATACAAACGCGATAGCCGTTCGATAGTTGCCATTACCTTGCGATATTGCTGTACCAATCGTTCCAAGGCTTCGCCCGCAATCGCCGGTGCATTGGCATTCACGTGAATCGCGGCACCTTCAAGCGCTGCCTGAGTCAGGAACTCAGTCATGGCCGATTCGTCTTTCAAGTATTGTTCCTGCTTGCCCTTGCTGATTTTATACAACGGAGGCTGGGCAATATAAACATGACCGCGCTCAATCAACTCGCGCATTTGACGGAAGAAGAAGGTCAACAGCAGGGTACGGATGTGCGATCCATCCACGTCGGCGTCGGTCATGATGATGATGCTGTGGTAGCGCAGCTTGTCCGGATTGTAGTCCTCTTTACCAATGCCGCAGCCAAGCGCGGTAATCAGGGTGCCAACTTCCGCACTGGACAACATCTTGTCGAAACGCGCTTTTTCTACGTTGAGGATTTTACCTTTGAGCGGCAAGATCGCCTGAGTTTTACGGGCTCGACCTTGTTTAGCAGAGCCGCCCGCCGAATCACCCTCTACGAGGTAAACTTCTGATAATGCTGGGTCTTTCTCTTGGCAATCTGCCAATTTACCAGGCAGGCCGGCGATATCCAGTGCACCTTTGCGGCGAGTCATTTCGCGGGCTTTACGCGCGGCTTCACGGGCGCGTGCAGCGTCGATCATCTTGCCTACGATTGCTTTGGCTTCACCCGGGTTTTCGAGCAGATAGTTACCGAAATGTTCACCCATCTCCTGTTCTACTGCTGTTTTAACTTCGGAAGAAACAAGCTTGTCTTTAGTTTGGCTGGAAAACTTGGGGTCAGGTACTTTTACTGAAATGATAGCCGTCAAACCCTCACGGGCATCGTCGCCGGTGGTTGCCACTTTTGCGTTCTTACCCAAGCCTTCTTTATCAATGTAGTTATTCAAACCACGGGTCAAAGCTGCACGGAAACCCGCTAAGTGAGTACCACCATCGCGCTGGGGAATATTGTTGGTGTAGCACAGGAGGTTTTCCTGATAAGAATCATTCCACTGTAAAGCGACTTCTACACCAATTCCATCAGGGCGAGTCAGTGAAACAAAGTGCACCATCTTATTGATGGCTGTCTTATTTTTATTAAGATGATCTACGAACGCACGCAGGCCACCTTCATATTGGAAGACTTCTTCTTTACCACTGCGCTCATCTTTCAACACAATACGTACGCCAGAGTTTAGGAATGACAACTCACGTAAACGCTTAGCGAGGATTTCGTAATGGAATTCAATATTGGTAAAGGTTTCTGCCGAGGGCTTAAAGTGAGTCTCAGTACCTGTGGTAGTGGTATCACCTACAACTTTTAAAGGCTCGTCGGGAACACCGTGACGGTAGATTTGCTCGTGAATCTTGCCTCCACGGCGAATTGTCAGCTTCAAATACTCTGAAAGCGCATTCACTACCGATACACCTACACCGTGCAAACCACCGGAAATCTTATAGGTGTTATCGTCAAACTTACCGCCAGCATGGAGAATTGTCATGATTACTTCAGCTGCCGAGACACCTTCTTCGTGCATATCCGTTGGGATACCACGGCCATTATCAGCTACAGAGATGGTTTCATCAGGGTGAATAACTACCTTAATCTCAGAACAGTAGCCAGCTAAAGCTTCATCGATAGAGTTATCGACTACTTCAAACACCATATGATGCAGCCCTGAACCATCATCGGTATCACCAATGTACATCCCTGGGCGCTTACGTACCGCATCAAGGCCTTTAAGGACCTGAATACTGGACGAGTCGTAAGTGTTCTCTTCTGACATAGCTATCTCCACTTGTTATTCGGTGTGTCCCTTGATGACTATGAGTGTCATAAGGGGACGATAAAATCTCGTTTTTTAAGGCCAGCCTCTATTAAAAGACTGACTTTTAGTGGGTTACGGACTATGTGCAGTCACGCAACCTTGTTCCACGTGGAACATTTTTATCTCTGTTTCAGGCTTGGACTGCCATGAGGACAACAAACTTGCCTGCTCTACTCCAGTAATAAATACCTGAGTAGCCATTGAATCTAACCAGCGAGTGAGCAAATCACGGTGCTTTTCATCCAGCTCAGCCGGCAAATCATCAATTAAATAAACAGTTTTACGGCCAGTTATGCGTGAGAACACATAACCTTGAGCGATCTTTAGGGCGCACACCAGTAGTTTTTGTTGGCCTCGGCTCAGTATCTCCGCCGCATTTTGGCCATTTACGGTAATGCGTAAGTCTGCCCTATGGCTTCCCATATGGGTATAGCCTTGCTGACGGTCGCGATCCAATCCTGCTGCCAGTACATCGGCGTAGGACTTTTCTTTATCCCAACCACGATAGTAGCCTATGGCTATACCATCAACACTAATAAACTCTTGCAACAACTCGTAGAAAGTTGCCTTAAATATCTCAAAGCATTCAGCTCGGTAAGTGTGGAGCTGCTCGGTCAGCTGCACCAGTTCTTTATCCCAAGTCGATAATTCAAAGGGGTCTATTCTATCATGCCGCAACAAACTATTGCGGTGTTTAAGGCAGCGCTGGCAATCCTTCCAAGTTTGGAAAAATTTATGTTCCACGTGGAACACTAACCAATCAATAAACTGCCTGCGTATCTTTGGGCTACCTTCCAGCAGTAAAAAAGTATCGGAATTAATCGTCTGTACGGGCAAGTAGGACGCTAAAACAGCTGCCGAAGCTACCAAATTACCATTAGCTTTGAAGCTGGCGGTTCCATCTAATTGTCGGTTTATCCCAATCGGAACTTCTGCTTGATCATCCGCCAAGACTTTACCAAAGATAGTAAAGGCATTTTGGCCATTGGAAATAAGAGGTTTGTGTTTATGACTGCGGAAAGATCGCCCTAGCGCCAGCACATTAATCGCTTCTAAAATGCTGGTTTTTCCCGAACCGTTTTCGCCATAAATTAAATTAACCCGGTGGGATGGTTGTACATCCACCGAGTTAAGGTTGCGTAAGTTCTGAATAAAGAGACGTTTTAAGGTCATACGACCAACAGAAAAGAAGGAACTTTAAAATCAATAATGTTCAATGAACAAAACAATAAATAGCTCAATGCGCTTATTACAGGCGCATTGGCATAACAACATAGAGTGAATCGCTGTTCTCTGGTTCTTCCAACAGGGCACTGGAGTTGGCGTCCGACAAAGTAATCTTCACATTTTCGTTTTGGATAACATTGGTTACGTCTTGCAAGTAACTTACGTTGAAGCCTACTTCCAAACTATCGCCTGTGTAATCTACTACAACTTGTTCTTCTGCTTCTTCCTGCTCCGGGTTGTTAGCGACTATTGTCAGCAAACCATCAGACAACAACAAACGTACACCGCGGTATTTTTCGTTGGACAAAATAGCCGTGCGGCCAAAAGCCTGCTTCAATTCGATACGCGAACCAATAATGGTTTTGTTGCCACCGCGTGGAAGTACACGCTCATATTCCGGGAATTTTCCGTCTACCAATTTTGATGTAAATGTGTAATCCACTGAAGTCACGCGAATATGGTTACCACTCAGGGTAACTTCTACTTGTGCCGTTGAATCG
The DNA here is from genome assembly GCA_021151525.1 of Cellvibrionaceae bacterium. Taxonomy (GTDB): domain Bacteria; phylum Pseudomonadota; class Gammaproteobacteria; order Pseudomonadales; family Cellvibrionaceae; genus Cellvibrio. Next base: position 142,980 of record JAGKXD010000001.1, read on the forward strand.
TCCAGCAAACGGGATAATTCCAATACACCTTTGCGTGGCAAAATAGCCTGTACAACATCGGGAGAATTAACAGCAATTGCACGAGTACACATAGCCATACGATGACCATCCGTTGCTACAACACGCAGTTGATCTTGGCGAACTTCCCACAACATGCCGTTCAAATAATAGCGAACATCTTGCTGCGCCATTGCAAAGGCGGTGCGTTCGATAAGGCGTTTAACTTCTTGTTGAGCACAACTAAAACGCAAATTACCGGGTGAATCTTCCACATTGGGGAAGTCAGACGCTGGCAAAGTCGATAGGGTGAAGCGGCTACGGCCAGATTTTAGAATTATGCGCTGATCTTCTTGGATAAACTCTAATTTTGAGCCATCTGGTAGCGATCTGCAGATATCTACCAGTTTACGTGCTGGAACTGTAATCTCGCCTGACTCGCCCGCTTGTTCCAAGTGAACGCGACCAATAATTTCGACCTCAAGATCCGTACCTGTTAGCGAAAGTTGATCACCGTTCAATACGATTAACACATTCGATAAAACGGGCAGCGTTTGACGACGCTCCACCACACCTGCAACCAATTGTAAGGGTTTAAGTAGCGCCTCGCGGGATACGACAAATTTCATGTGATGGTCTCTTTGGTTATCGTCCGGGATCTAAGTTATGGTCTAAATCAGCATAAAAAATAGCAACAGTGTTTGTACATCAAGTCGTTAGCGAACGCAGCAAGTTTTTCATATCTTCGCGAATATCCGCAGTTTCTTCCTGCAATTCTTTAATTTTTCGGCAGGCGTGCAATACGGTTGTATGATCGCGACCGCCAAAGGCTTCGCCAATTTCAGGCAAGCTGTGATTCGTTAATTCTTTCGCCAGCGCCATAGCAACTTGACGCGGTCGAGCTACTGAACGACTGCGACGCTTGGACACCATATCGTTCATTTTTATTTTGTAGTATTCACACACCACTTTTTGGATATTGTCGATACCGACCTGCTTATCCTGCAGCGCCAACAAATCTTTCAGCGCTTCACGCACCAGCTCAACATCAATCGCGCGGCCAGTGAAATTTGCACTGGCGATTACACGTTTCAGTGCGCCTTCAAGGTCACGTACATTAGCGCGAATTCGCTGCGCAATAAAGAAGGCAGCATCATGCGGTAAGTCTATATTTACCTGCTCGGCCTTCTTCATCAAAATCGCCACACGAGTTTCCAATTCCGGAGGTTCAACCGCCACAGTTAAGCCCCAACCGAAGCGCGATTTCAAGCGCTCTTCCAAACCATTAATTTCTTTCGGGAAGCGATCGCAGGTGAGGATAATTTGGCGGCCACCTTCCAATAGCGAGTTAAAGGTGTGGAAGAATTCTTCTTGTGAACGCTCTTTGCCAGCGAAGAATTGAATATCGTCAATAAGCAGTGCATCCATAGAACGGTAATAGCGTTTGAAATCGTTGATCGCATTCAACTGCAGGGCTTTTACCATATCCGCAACGAAGCGCTCGGAATGCAGATAGACCACTTTTGCATTGGGGTTTTTAGCGACTAGTGCATTGCCCACAGCTTGCATCAAGTGCGTCTTACCCAAACCCACTCCTCCATATATAAAGAGGGGGTTGTAGGCACCGCCGGGATTTTCTGCCACCTGACGCGCGGCAGCTAAACCGAGCTGATTGGATTTACCCTCCACGAAGGTCGCAAAGGTTGATGCCGTGTTTAAATAATTGCTGTGCTTTAGACCGCCTTCAACTTCAGCTTCCTGAGCAACACGTTGCGGCTCATCATTGGAGCGGCGAGATTTCTCAGAAGGCTCCTCTACCTTTGGTTCAGTATAAGTAGCCGGTGTTGCTTCCTTTATAGTAGCGCTGCTGTTAGTAGAAGCAGTAGAAGTACTAGCAGAATTAAAACTGGTAGGTGTAACCGCAATAGGGGTGCGGGTTTGTTCAAAAGCCGCTTGGGGTTTAGCACCTACGGCAATGACCACCGATAAATGGGTGCCTTCTTGGAAATGGGCAACCAATTCTTTAATACGGGTTAAAAACTTCTCTTCCACCCAGTTGCTGATAAAACGGTTAGGTGCCAGCAAACGCAGTTCATTAGGGCTTGCGACTTCATCAATTTGCAAAGGTTTAATCCAGGTATTGAACTGCTGCGAGGGCAATTCATCCTGCAAACTGGATGCGCATAATTTCCAAACTGACTGCGACAAAGGTAAAGCTCCTGACGATCTTATCTATATATAGGGCTGCAAACCTACATCTATGTACACAGGGCAAAAAATAGCCGAAAACGCCACATAAAAGGGGTTATACAGAGGTTTTTAGGGAAAGAATTTTTAAGAAAAGGGAGTGTACTCCCAACCTATAAAGTTATCCACAGTTAGGCTCAAAATCTCAAGAAGAAATTTTAATGAACATCCAAAGTGCTAAAAATTCAACAACTTATAAATTGCTTAAAAAATAAACTAAAAATCATCACCACTTATAAACTGTGGATAAACCTGTTGATATATTATGAATAAACTGAGTGTAAACGGTGATTATTAACAATCAACTGGTAAATAGGATAATAAATCGAAAACTGTTTGCTTTATAAACACAACTTCTTTAGAATCCCGCGTCTTTCACACACCGTGTGATTATATTGTGTCCATAGAACAGGTTTAGTTTCATGAAAAGAACATTCCAACCAAGTACTCTTAAACGTGCTCGCAACCACGGTTTCCGTGCTCGCATGGCTACTAAAAACGGCCGTTTGGTTTTGGCTCGTCGCCGCGCTAAAGGTCGTAAAGAGTTAACTGTTTAACTCTTAGCCCTTTTAAATAGTCCCGTATTTGATGGATCGTTAGAGTGGAACAGGCCATTAACGTCGAATGGCAAACCAGCCGGAATTCTGGCTACGCATTTACCAAATCGATGCGCCTGTTAAACTCTAGCGATTTTCAAAACGTCTTTGATGACGCACCGCTTCGCACCTCGCACCAACACTTCCTTGTACTCGCTCGCCAAAACCAGCTTGGTATTCCACGCTTGGGTTTAGTCATTGCCAAAAAACATATTCGCCATGCCGTTGACAGAAATCGGATGAAACGTCTGATTCGCGAAACTTTTCGTGTAAAACAGCAACAATTAGCAGGTATAGATGTTATCGTGCTCGCGCGCAAAGGCATGAACGACTCGACCAATGCGGTCTTGATCGAACAACTTAATGGCCAGTGGCAGCGCTTGATTCGCAAGTTCCAAAAAGCTAAATCGGAACAACCAACATGAGTGCACTTAATCCCCCTCGGGTAATGAGTTATCTCGCCATAAAATCTATCCATGGCTACAGATTTTTATTAAGCCCTTGGATTGGCAACCAATGTAGGTTTTATCCGACGTGCTCGCATTATGCGGAAGAGGCCATAAATACCTTTGGCGTGACAAAAGGGAGTTATTTAACCTTGCGTCGCCTACTAAAATGCCACCCCTGGCACCCGGGCGGATTAGACCCAGTAATAAAACCTGAAAAATCAGGTAAGAATTCATTTCAACAACCTCAAGATGGCAGTCGATAAGATGGATTGGCAAAAAAATATATTGATCGCGGCAATTCTGGCCGTATTGTTTATGTTGGCTATTCGTTGGAATAGTTATCAAGAGTTGCATGCGCCTGTAGTTTCCCCTGTTGCAAGCACTGAAATTCCTGCAGCAGTAACGGCTAAGTCCAGCGATATACCCGCAGCAACTGCTAGTTCATCTGCTCCAGCCAATGTTCCAACTCCAGTTTCAACCAATATCATTAAAGTTTCGACTGACAGCTTGTTAGTTGATATTGATCCTGTGGGTGGAGATATTGTGCGTGTCGCCTTGCCGCGTCATTTGATCGATATTAAAAATCCTGATTCACCATTTGTGTTGATTGATAACACCCCTGATCACCTTTACCGAATTCAAAGTGGCTTAGTTGGCGCTAATGCGACCGATACAGCTCAAGGTCGCCCAACCTATAGCGTTGAAAAAAACGAATATTCGCTGGAAAACGGCAAAGATACCTTGAACGTCGATTTAAGCCTGCAACAGGGCGAGGTAAAAATTACCAAGCGCTTCAGCTTTACCCGCGGCCAATATCTGGTGGGTGTTGAATACCTGATCGACAACCAAAGTGCTAATAAATGGAGCGGTCAACTTTACGGTCAAATCAAGCGTGACAGTAAAAACTTCGCCAAGACCAACGCCATGATGATGAGCGCTTATCTCGGCGGTGCACTGACCACAAAAGAAGAGAATTACAAAAAGGTTAAGTTTGATGATTTGAAAAAAGCTCCCTTCGAAACCACAGAACAAGGTGGATGGGTGTCATTGGTTCAACACTATTTCATCAGCGCTTGGATTCCAGATCCAAAAACCTCCAATACCTTTAAGCTAAGCCAACAGGGTACTAGTGATGTCTTCCTGTTTAGCTTTATTGGCAGCAATGTTGATGTAGCACCCGGTGCGCAAGGTAGTATCAAAGCTGATTTCTATGCTGGCCCGAAAGACACCGAATCTTTGGAGAAAATATCTCCCCACTTGGACTTAACCGTTGATTATGGTTTCTTGTGGATGATTGGCGGCCCACTGTTCTGGTTGTTGAAACACATACATGCGTTTTTAGGTAACTGGGGCTTGGCCATTATTGGTTTGACCCTGACCGTTAAAGCTCTGTTCTTCCATTTATCTGCCACTAGCTACAGATCTATGGCGAAAATGAAGAAGTTAGCGCCGAAAATGGCCGAAATGAAAGAGCGCTATGGCGACGATCGTCAAAAAATGTCGCAAGAGATGATGAAGCTCTACAAAGACGAGAAAGTAAATCCACTTGGCGGTTGCTTGCCTATGCTCATCCAAATGCCAGTATTCTTGGCTCTGTACTGGGTATTGATGGAATCGGTTGAACTTCGTCACGCACCTTTTTATGGCTGGATTAAGGATTTGTCGGTAATGGATCCTTACTATGTATTGCCACTGATTTACGGTGTGACCATGTGGTTTATGCAAAAGTTGAATCCACAAGCAACAGATCCAATGCAAGCTCGCGTTATGCAAATGCTGCCATTGGTATTCACATTTATGTTCTTGTGGTTCCCTTCCGGCTTAGTGTTGTACTGGGTAACCAACAACATACTGACGATTACCCAGCAGTACATAATTACTAAGCAAATCGAAAACGCAGATCCTAAAACGAAAGCCTAATAATGCTAAACACCGACACCATTGCAGCCATAGCCACCGCCACTGGCCGCGGTGGTGTCGGTATAGTTCGTATCTCCGGCAATAAAGCGGCTAAAGTTGCTGAAAATCTGCTAAAAATCCAACTTCAGCCGCGATTTGCACATTACACGCCGTTTTATTCCAATCGGGGTGAAGTTCTCGATCAAGGCCTAGCCTTATTTTTCCCCGGCCCCAACTCTTTTACTGGCGAAGATGTTCTTGAACTTCAAGGTCATGGTGGCCCAGTTATTCTCGATTTACTCCTGCGTGAAATTACCCAACTGGGCATTCGTTTAGCCAGACCGGGTGAATTTTCTGAACGCGCATTTTTAAACGATAAGCTGGATCTCGCCCAAGCCGAAGCTATTGCCGACTTGATCGATGCCACTAACGAACAAGCCGCTAAAAATGCCCTTCACTCTTTGCAAGGTGCTTTTTCGGTTCGTATCCATGAATTAGTTGAAGCACTGATCAGTTTGCGTATTTACGTGGAAGCCTCCATCGACTTTCCCGAAGAAGAAATTGATTTCTTAACCGATGGCAAAGTCGCTAGCGATTTGGCCACTATCGAACAAAAACTCCATCAAGTCTTTAAAGAAGCCAAACAAGGTGTTTTGGTGCGCGATGGTATGCGCGTGGTTATCGCCGGTCGCCCTAATGCCGGAAAATCCAGTTTGCTCAATGCCTTAAGCGGCCGCGAATCTGCCATTGTGACCAGCATTGAAGGTACAACCCGCGATGTACTGCGCGAACACATCCATCTCGATGGAATGCCGCTGCATATTATTGATACCGCTGGTCTACGTGATAGCCCTGATGAAGTTGAACGCATTGGCATTCAACGCGCTTGGCAGGAGATCCAACAGGCTGATCGAGTGCTTTTATTAGTCGATAGCGGCAGTACGCAAGAATTGGAAGCTGATAAAATTTGGCCAGAATTCATCAATAAGCTCGAAAATCCCACCAAAATTACACTTGTTCGCAACAAAATTGATTTAAGTGGCGAAATGGCTGGCCTTATTCAACTGCCCAATGGTGCCTCTTATATAGGTATTAGTGCCGCGACCGGTGCAGGTGTGGATGATTTAAAGCAGCACCTCAAAAACATCATGGGTTTTAACAATAGCGGGGAAGGTGGTTTTACCGCACGCCGCCGCCACTTAGATGCCCTTGAACGCGCACAATCCTTTCTCGAGTTGGGCAAAGCCCAATTACAAGGCTATGCCGCTGGTGAATTGCTCGCTGAAGACTTGCGCCAGGCGCAAAATGCACTGAGTGAAATTACCGGTGAATTTACGCCAGATGACTTACTTGGCCGCATATTCAGTAGCTTCTGCATCGGCAAATAGATAAATAATGCCGCTAAAAAGCGCGAACTTGTCACTATCTTCTGAATTAACTTGCGCAAATAAACTGTTATTTTAGATTCTGTGACTATACTGCTTAATAATTGAGCAGTTTGTAGTACAGAATTATGAATAAATCGCCCTTCATTAGCAGAGTCAAAACTGACAGCGAACCGCTGGTTGCCATCCAACTTTTATCGGCTTGCCGTATTTTGGTGATCAATGGCAAAGGTGGCTCCGGCAAAACAACCCTCAGTACCAATCTCGCCGCTTGGTTAGCACAGCGCGGGCAAACTACTGCATTAGTCGATGCAGATCCACAAGGATCAGCCAGCCATTGGATTAGTTCTCGTTCGCCTGATTTACCTAAAATCCACGGCGTTAAAATCGAACACAACCTTCGTACCACCCTGAGCTTTCAATGGCGCGCCCCAAAATCTACCCGCTGGTTAATTACCGATGCTCCGCCCGGTTTATCGGATATAGCCCTCAATGACATTATCCAAAACCACGATTTAATTCTGGTACCGGTTTTACCCTCCGATATTGATATACGCGCCGGCGCCAAATTTATTGGCAATATGCTGCTAACCCAAACCATGCGCAAACAGCGTCGTCCCATAGCCGTAGTTGCCAACCGCGTAAAACACCAAACCCATGCCTGGCAGCGCCTGCAAAAATTCCTCTTAAGCCTCAATATTCCCTACCCAGCAACTCTGCGCGATACCCAAAACTATATAAAAGCCTATAGCGAAGGCTGTGGAATTAGCGATTATTCCGAGCAAAGTTACGGGCGAGATCGAAAAGATTGGGATCTATTATTGCGTTGGTTAGACGCGCAAGGATTTTCTACTGACTTAATGGATTTAAAAACTGATCAAAACTCCATTCATTCACTGCCCAACGTATCTTAAGTAAAAAATTTTTGTTTATTTTCGGTGATTTATAGAAGGCATCTGCAAGCACGAGATTCTTATTAAAAACCCCAAACCTTCCAGTAACAGACGTGTTTATACAGACTTATTTTCATGTTTTTCCACACACTTACACAGGTTATCCACAAAAAAATAGAGATTTACGCCATAAATCTCTGTTTTTAATAGGTTTTTAATAATTATTCACACTTGTGTGGGTAATTCTGTGAGTTTTGTGCCTAAAAGCTGGCGAGGGTTTTGGGGATAAGTCGGATTTT
>JAGKXD010000122.1 GCA_021151525.1 Cellvibrionaceae bacterium
GCGCTTCAGGTCTGCCCAGCAATCCTAGTTCAGCAATAGTTGTAAGTTCATCCACCTCTAGCGCGACATCATCGCCGAGTAGTTCCAGTTCTGTATCGTCTAATAGTCCGATTGTTGAAAGCAGTTCGCCTCTCACTAGTTCTTCATCAAGCCAGTCCTCAATAAGTACATCTTCATCGAGTAGCTCATCTTCAAGTAATCAATCAGTAGTTGTTGTGATTTCGAGTAGTTCTTTATCAAGCAGCTCTTCATCTAGTCGTAGTTCCTCGTCGAGCAGTTCACGTGTGTTTTCGAAAATTGAAATCCGTGTTCCGGTTGCAGATGATTGGGCATATTTAACCGTAAATGGTTTGCGTCATCGTATTGGATATTGGGGGCAACCTAGTGATATGGGTGGATGGCGTGACGTAAGTGAATGGTTTGTTTCAGGCAATAATATTGTTTATCTACAGGCGATTAACGGTGGAGGCCCAAGACAACTTCAGTTTGAAATACGCATAGATGGTGTGAGCATGTTTAATTTTTATTGCCCATCAACAGAATGCCCTGATAGCACTGACTCGGGAACATTTTTCAATAAAGCATTTACGCTTTCAGCCTTGAGTCGCCCAGACGCAACGCAAATTTCAATTGCTAGCACTGTGTCTGGCAAACTTTACATAAATGATGAGTATGTTCGTGTCAGTACACCTGCAACATTAAGTTTGCCTAAAGGTACGTATAAAATCGGTTTAGGCGTTAGTAATGATAACCCCTTGGATTTAACCGATGATTTTTACGAAAATATTCTCGCATTAGGCAAGCCTAGCTCGTACAACTTAACGGGTGCGTTTTATGAGCGCACTATTGTTGTTGAAGAAGGAAAAACGCAATCTGTTTACATAGACACTAACTTGACTCCGCTGGCTCCGCAGAACACGGTAAAGATTGCCATACTGCCATTTCAAAGCGTGATGTCCAAAGATATGACGTCACCGCTAATTATGACGCAAGCAATGTTGGATGGTTTTGCAGAGCAAGTAAAAGTAACTGGAGAGCGATTGGCAGCGCCAACCATGTACGGGCTTTCAAAATGGGAGGTTACAGTTCTGCCATGGGATACAATTTTGAATGTGAATGCCAGTGACGTATATGCGCTCGTAGGTGAGTTGTATAGCGTCAGTTGGCGCCCTGAATATCAGCACTTATTTGATAAATACGATACGGTCATTATTTACCAATCTTCTTATCATGCCGACGGCGTTGTGGAACCGATATTTGCTGGTGGTATGACCTCCAGCGGGCGATTGATACACGTTACTTCTGGCTGGACATGGACTTTGCCTAGTAATGCGGTAAATCGCGGTTTGTACCATGAGATGTACCATCAGTATGAGTTTTGGGAGACCGGAAATCATCACTATTACAACGGGATTGGCGGCTTGCATGGTCAGCGCGAGCACGGGTTTACTGGTGGCGGCGCATCAGTGCAGGAATACTATCGTTTGTTTGCACGCGGTCAGGCCGGTGAAGATTATGCGGCGCGTACTGGCTATGATTGGCCTGCGCCACTTGCTGATGGACAACCATTTCCTACAGGTGTGTTTCATGCGGTTCGTTATGGGCGGATGCCGCAGCAATAATACACACTAGTTTGATTGTGTAAAAATAAGGGCACATATGAGTGCCCTTATTTTTTATTTCAAGTTAAAGGCTCCCGTCATGGCTTTGCGCCATTCAGTCCCATCGCTCGTCGCCCATGGCGTGATATCCATAATTTGTGATGAGCTTTCCTGATTCCAGATTAGCAGGCTGTTAAGTGATCTTATGTTTCCTTCTGTTCTGGGCATATTGGAGAAACGATATTCCCAGCTAATACCGTCGTGTGAATACCACAACTCATACTGGTCAGTATATTTATTGTAGCCATAAAGCCAGAGCAAGTTATTGGCGGTTACAACTTGCAAATTACGCTGCGGAAGCAGACTGCTGGTGGCTATTTCGGCCCACTTAAGACCATCGGTAGATGCCCATATCGAAGTTGAAAAATGACGGACGCCCGGCTGCATATTATCCAAGGTGTATGAATCGGGGTCTGAGTTAACTCTGGTGATCATCAATTGGTTGTTGAAAGTGACCAGCGCCCCAAAACCTATTTGTGTTGCATAGGAATTAGGGAAAAGTATATTGGTGTGGTGCTCCCAAACATTTCCCGTACTGGTAGACCAGCCATTATTGGAAGAAACGGTTTCCAGTCTAAATGGATCGCCGTGGCAGCTGGGAATACATGATTGTGGTGCCATACGGGTTTCGGTATCGCCTATAACCCAAAGTTGGTTTTGGAGGGTGGCAAGCTTTTGTCCATTTATTCTCGTGGGTATATTGGTTTCTTTTGTCCAGTTGATGCCGTTATCGGATGACCATGCCTCATCGGCTTTTTCAGGTGGGTTGTCGTAAAGACCGCCCATAATCCAGAGCTTACCGTTAAATACTATGGATTGATGGTAGGAGCGAGCAGAAAACTCTGCGTGCTCTTTTTCCAGAACCCAATTTATCCCGTCACTCGATGACCAAATATCATTTTTATCGGTGTTATTCACCCGTCCGGCTATTAGCCAGAATTTATTTTTGAATTCAATAATTTGATAGCCAGCGCGCAACACTAGTGGCGACTGAGCGAAGTCATAAGGTTCAAAACTGCCAGCTTTTTGCTTGTACTTCAGAAGGTAATAACCCGCTTGGTTTAGCCTGGTGGAGGTATCAATAATCTTTGTTTCCGCCAAAAGATCTAATTGACCATCGGGGCAGGTGGTGTAATTGGTGTAGTCACAGTTGTCCGCGCTGCTGCGGTAAAAGCTCATGCCTGCTGCCGCTTTGGGGAAGTTGAAAATAGTGTCTTTTTGACCGACCCAAGCTGAAGCGGTAATGCTTGTGGGTGTTACCTGTAGGTTGTAGGTCTTGCTTGCAGATAGATATTGGTTATCCCCTGCAATAGTTGCCGTAATCGTTGCTATGCCTGCACTTTTAACTGAGACCACTCCGGCATTATCAACATTGGCGACTTGAGTGTCGCTAGAGGTGTAGCTAACCACGCCTATACCTTGCCCAGTTGCTTTGTTGGTGAAGTTATCGCCTACAAATAACTCTATGGTGCCAGTTTGGGTAAATTGGATTTCTTGTGCAGTTAGTGGTGGGGCGGGTGTTTTTGTGGAGCCTCCACCGCAAGCACTGAACATAAAAAAGGTAAGCACTAGGCTGCTGATAATTGCAAGCCGAGGGGCTTTCGCGGGGAGCATGGCTCGTTCCATTTTGTGTCCTTGTGGTATTCCTAAGCAGAGCGCAATCTTATCAGCTGACCTAAATGCGAGCTAGTTGAGGGCGTGAGTCTAACTGGGTTGCCCAAAAAATCACCAAGTTTCCCGTTTTAGCCATATCCCTGACACCTTTACATGGGTATAATGCGCGACCTCAATTTTGACCTCATTTTTTAGCCCTCACAGAGAATCTCCCAGTGACTACCCAAGCTTCCATCGAAAAACTGCGCAATATCGCTATTATCGCCCACGTTGACCACGGTAAAACCTCCATGGTTGACCAATTGTTGCGTCAGTCTGGCACCCTTGATCGCCGTGACGACACTGGCGATTTGATCATGGATAGCAATGACCAAGAGCGTGAGCGCGGCATTACTATTTTGGCGAAAAACACCGCCATTAAGTGGAATGACTACCGCATCAACATTGTGGACACCCCCGGACACGCCGACTTCGGCGGTGAGGTAGAGCGTGTACTGTCGATGGTAGATTCTGTGTTGCTGATTGTGGACGCTGTGGGCGGGCCAATGCCGCAAACTCGTTTCGTGACTTCAAAAGCCTTCGAACAAGGTTTGAACCCGATTGTTGTTATCAACAAAATCGACCGCCCAGGTGCTCGCCCTGAGTGGGTTATCGACCAAGTATTCGATTTGTTTGACCGTTTGGGTGCGACTGAAGAGCAACTCGATTTCCCAATCGTTTATGCTTCTGCGTTGAACGGTGTTGCCGGTCTGTCCCCGGATAATATTGCGGATGACATGACGCCACTGTTCCAAATGATCGTTGATAAAGTTAAACCGCCAAAAGTAGATACCGACGGTCCATTCCAAATGCAAATTTCGGCACTGGATTACAACAGCTATGTAGGTGTTATCGGGATTGGTCGTATCACTCGCGGCAGCCTCGCACCAAACCAACAAATCGTTGTAGTGACTCCAACTGGCGAAACGCGTAAAGCTAAAGTATTGCAAGTGATGGGCTACCACGGTTTGCAACGTATCGAAACTGACCGTGCTTACGCGGGCGATATCGTTTGTATCACAGGTGTAGATAAGCTTGGTATTTCTGACACCTTGTGTGCTCCAGACGCTGTCGAAGCATTGCCACCTCTGTCTATCGACGAGCCGACCGTAAGCATGACCTTCCAGGTAAACGATTCTCCGTTTGCTGGTAAAGAAGGCAAGTACGTAACCAGCCGCAATATCAAAGACCGTTTGGACACTGAGTTGATTGCCAACGTTGCTTTGCGTGTTGAGCAAGGTGATACGCCAGATAAATTCAAAGTATCTGGCCGTGGTGAATTGCACTTGTCGGTACTTATTGAAAACATGCGTCGTGAAGGTTATGAGATGGGCGTATCGCGTCCAGAAGTAGTTCAAAAAATTGTTGATGGCGAAGTTCACGAGCCTTACGAGCAAGTTGTAATCGACGTTGAAGAACAGCATCAAGGTAAAGTGATGGAAGAGCTTGGCCTGCGTAAAGGCGAGTTGACCAACATGGAGCCGGATGGCAAAGGTCGTATCAAGTTGGAATTCATCGTTCCATCGCGCGGTTTGATTGGCTTCCGTGGCAACTTCCTGACCATGACCTCTGGTTCAGGCATCATGACCAGTATTTTTGATCACTACGGCCCAGTAAAAGTAGGTGAAGTGGCCAAGCGTCAAAACGGCGTGTTGGTTTCTATGGTGAAAGGCAAAACTCTCGCTTACGCATTGAACATGTTGCAAGAGCGCGGCCGTTTGTTCCTCGGCCCAGGCGTTGAAGTGTACGAAGGCCAAATCGTAGGTATTCACTCACGTGATAACGATTTGGTAGTAAACCCAACCAAAGCCAAGCAATTAACCAACGTGCGTGCATCAGGTACTGACGAAGCGGCTGTGTTGACTCCGCCCATCAAACACACCCTTGAGCAAGCTTTGGAATTTATTGAAGACGACGAGTTGGTAGAAGTAACTCCGCTCAGCATTCGTGTTCGTAAAAAGTTGCTGACTGAAAACGAGCGTAAGCGCGCTAAGTAATGGTCGGTAAATAAGCTTTAAGAAAAATCCTCAATGCGAAAGTGTTGGGGATTTTTTTTGCGAACAATTATGGAGGCTACTAATTATGGAGGCTATGGTGACCGAAATTAAAACACTCTCCACGAAAACGGTTTACGAAAACAAATGGATGCGTGTACGCGAAGATAAAATTCTGCGCGAGAGCGGTGCCGAAGGAATTTTCGGTGTCGTGGAAAAAGCTGATTTTGTGGTGATTCTCCCTATCAGCGATGGTTATATACACTTGGTTGAGCAATACCGTTATGCGGTGCAAGCTCGCTACTGGGAATTGCCGCAAGGTAGCTGGGAAGAAAATCCCGATGCAGATCCCGCTGTTATAGCCGCTGGGGAATTACAGGAAGAGACGGGTTTGATTGCGGAGAAAATGATTTACCTAGGCCATCAATATTTAGCTTATGGTTACTCCAATCAGGGTTACCATATTTTTCTGGCGAGTAAATTACAGCAAGATACTCGCGCTCTGGATAGCGAAGAAGAGGGGCTTATAACACGTCGATTTACTTTGGCAGAATTTGAACAGATGATTGTAAATGGCACTATCAAAGATGCCACCAGTGTGAATGCCTATGGCTTTGCCCGGTTGAAAGGTTTTATTTAATTGCGTTAAGTTGTTGTTACTTTTGTGTAGCAATCGATGTGGGTGGGTATGGATTTTTTTTGGTTAAGTTGTTTTTTATTGTTAGGTGCCGTGACCGGAATTTTTGCCGGGCTTTTTGGTATTGGTGGCGGCGGTATTATGGTGCCGGTGCTGACGTTTTTGTTTATTAAATTAGCATTTCCTTCTGAGCATTTAGTGCATATGGCGCTGGCAACTTCCATGGCTGCAATTGTTCCTACTGCAATCGCCAGTTTGCGCGCGCATCACAAACGCGGTGCAGTTATTTGGCCGGTCGTTGTTAAAATCGCGCCGGGAATTTTATTGGGGACTTTTGCGGGTACTTTTCTCGCGAGTTATTTATCGGCAACACCCCTGGCGATTTTTTTCTCCTGCTTTATGGCTTTTGTCGCGCTGCAAATGGTGTTAGATCGCAAACCAAAACCCTCGCGACAATTACCACAGACATTTGCGCTGACTGGTGTTGGTTCTGGTATTGGGGCAATTTCTGCGCTGGTTGCTATTGGTGGTGGCACGCTGACGGTGCCTTTTCTAACGTGGTGTAATGTCGCTTTGCCAACTGCAATTGGAACATCGGCTGCGGTTGGTTTGCCAATCGCTTTTTCGGGTGCGCTGGGATATTTGATTAATGGCCTAGCGGTTAGCAATTTGCCAGAGCACACGCTCGGTTTTATCTATTGGCCAGCGGTAATTGCAATGGCGACCGCTAGCTTTCTTACCGCACCGTTCGGCGCACAGTTGGCACACAACTTACCTATTCCGGTACTAAAAAAATGTTTCGCTGTTTTGTTGGTGGGGCTGTCATTGCAGATGCTTTTTAATATATTGAGTCATTAATAATGTCGATAAAAAGCTCAATTGCAGCCGCACTCAAGCAAAATTTATTGCCTGGGTTGGTGTTGCAATTTTTTGCATTGATCCTTGTGTTGATTTATTTTTACGTGCCTGCAGCACAGCCAACCTATGCGTGGTTTGGAGTTTTAAAGCATACCTATGGTTCACTCTATGCATTTATTGCTACGGCTTTTTTCGGCGGGTTAATTCCATTCCTGTATTTATGGTCAAGTAAGCGGCTTGATTCATCGCGCAGCGCATTTCCGCTGTTTTTATTTTATGTTGTGTTTTGGGGGTTAAAAGGAATTGAAGTAGATTTCTTCTACCAACTGCAGGGTCACTGGTTCGGTTACGATAATACTTTAAAAACCATTGCCACCAAGGTTGCTGTAGATCAATTTATCTATAGCGCTTTTTGGGCGGCACCTTCAATCACCATTCCCTATTTATGGGTTGAGTGCCATTTTAATTTTCGTGCCTGCGGTGTTGCGCTCAATAAATCCTTTTTCTTTGAAAAAATTCCCACAGTTATTTTCTCCAATTGGTTGGTATGGATTCCTGCGGTATCGATTGTCTACAGCATGCCGCAGGATTTACAAATCCCTCTGTTCAATTTAGTGCTCTGTTTCTGGGTGCTTATCCTTGCTGTACTCAATAAAAAATCTGAAACAACGACTCAGGAGTAGTGCAAGCTAAAATCATCGCTAAGGGGTTTGCGCTTTTGTAAGGTGCGCAAGTAGGCAAGAATTTTTTTGGTGCGTGCTTGAGTTATATCATCGGCTTTGCGTTGTGTTTTGCTGATTAAGCGATTGAGTGTACGAATGCCTTCGGGCCAATAATCTGTGGTCGATTGATGTGGTGGCGCTTCTATCGAAATGGAATGCGATAGATCTGTGCTCCACAACGCCGCCAATAATGCTGCCTTAGTGTCAGTTTGATTGCGAATAACAATTTTGGTGGTGACGGGCAAAGGTTGTTTAGGAATTTTTTTCCTAAGATCAAACTGGTCTGGGTTAGCGGGGTCTACTAAAAAAGCCGCAATTATTTTTCCAGGATATTCTGCTGCCACACTTGCCGCTGCAAGTGCGCCAAAACCTTCCGCAATTAATACCACTGGCTCATCAATACTGATGAGCGAAGCAATAATACTGTTGCGCCATTTTACCCAATCAGCGGTGTGCCAATCGTGCATGAGAATACGACGGGCACGAGGAATATTTTGTTCCCATAGGCTTTGCCAGTGTTGTGAGGCGTTGTTACCTAGATCGGGAATAATAAGCGCACGATACCCATTTAATGCGCAGGCTAATTCAGTGGAGTATTCATTGTTTATCATCATGGCAAGCTCCTTATCTAGGACTATCTTGCTTGCAGATTATGACTTCGAGTCTGAATTGCGAATGAACGAGCTGCGGATAAATATAATCTTGTGAGCGGGCGCGCTTTGTTGTCCCCAATAAAAAAAGGGCGCTCTTGTGGCGCGCCCTTTTTTTGCACGTTTAATTAAGCTTTGAGTTTTCTGGCTCTTGCGAAGCCCAAGCCAATTAAACCGAGAGCAAGCAAAATAATGGATGAGGGTTCCGGTACGCTGGATGCGCCAACGTTGATGCGGAAAATTAAATATTCATCATGGTTATAGCCGTAGTTGGTTGGGTCAACACCGGTATGAGTGCTATCGTACCATGACCAATGGGCCGCGCTGTCGATTCCCGCCAGCGTTCCCCAAGGAGCAGCGCCGTTAGCAGCGCCAGCGGTAGTAGCGACCCAGCCATGCGAGGGGTTATTGCCTGCATTGGCTACGCCTAATTGAGTATTCAATTCAAGGAATGAGGCTAGGCTTGCGTCGTAAGGCGCTGAATTGTAACGGCCGGTTGCGGTTACTTGCCATTGAGGGTCGTTGCTGTAGAAGCGTTCGTTGGTCAGCAAATTGGTAAATTGCGCCAAGAAGCCTTGTGCAACAGACAGGTCAGATTTGGTAACAACGTAAATGTAATTATTGGTTGGTAAGTCGAAAGTGTAATGCTCAACGGTTGGCCAAGTGCCATCGGCGCCGACAAAATTGGTGGCAGTGGTTTGGGTGCCGTAGTAAAGCGCATAAGAATTATCAACGGTAATATCAACGCTGAAGGGAATTGCATTGGCTTGCAGTGATGCACCTAAAAGTGCAACGCCGGCAAGGAGGCCATTTAAAGAGTTTTTAAAGAGTTTCATCGCACGCTCCTTGGTTAATTGACAGATTATATATGGTGGTTCTATTAGCCTATCCGTCGAAGCAGAGATTATGCCAAAGGAATTTTATGTTGCAGTTTTGGTGGAAACTTCGATATTTTGGCGCGCAATTTATTTTTATTGCTGAGTTATCGATAAAAAAATCTGCTTTCTCTGTGTTGCATGTAAATAATTTCGACATAATTTTTTAGTTGTTAATAGTGAATTTGGTTGCAGGATATAATCCAGGTTTTTCTTAGCAGGTATTCAGTGAGCGATATGAGCGATACATTGGTTGTTGAAGATATTCAGCTTGGAAACGGTAAGGCCGCCCAAAAAGGCGCGCTTATTACTACGCATTATCGCGGTACTTTAGAGGATGGCACCGAGTTCGATTCGTCCTATAGCCGAGGGAAGCCGTTTCAGTGTGTGATTGGCACCGGTCGCGTTATTAAGGGTTGGGATCAGGGAATTATGGGGATGAAAGTGGGTGGCAAACGCAAGCTTTTTGTACCCGCGCATTTAGCTTATGGTGAGCGGCAAATGGGCGCTTTAATTAAACCCAACTCCAATTTAATGTTTGAAATAGAGTTGCTCGAAGTGCTGACGCGCGATGAGTAGTCAGTAATGACAACAATAAAAAACGCAGTTTGTGACTGCATTTTTTATTGTTGATTCGCCGCAACATTTAAGACCAATCAAAACTCTGCTTTTTGCCATCCAGCTTCCAATGTGATGGCGTTGGTGTTGCCAACCAATCCAGCGGCTCGCAAAGTTCTTGCGGTTTGGATGCGATTTCAAAACATTGTTTGATAAACGCTTTTTGCTCCGCGCCCGTTGCATCGGGTTGTGCCGAGATAAAAATGGGTGTCCCGCTGCGCGCGAGCAGTTCCATCCACTGTTTGTTTTTCTCCCAAGGCACTTTGGTGGTGAGGCCTACGCAGTCGGCGTCAGCCGCATAAAAAGTACCGTGCTGAATGCCGCGGAAGGCGAGGGTGTTTACGCCCATCTTCAAGGTAGTTTCCCATTTCAGGCCGCTGGTGTCATCGCCAATCCGGTTTAATTCAAACAATCCCGCCGACAAATGGCTGATGGTGTTGCAGCCGATAATGTAGGTTTCGCCCGCCGCCGCGCGAATAGTTTTGTAGAGGTTGTGCACGATTTCGGCGTTGGTTTTGCTGTTGTCGTACATGCGCCAATCGCCGTCGGCCATGCGATTATCGCGCAGCATTTCAAAACCCCATTTGCCAAAAATATCGTCGCTGGTGAAATCGAATTTCACCATTTCGTAGCCCCATTGGTTGTAGAGTTTGAAGTACTCCTTTACGCGTTCGAGCACGTCGGGAATCGTGGGGTCGAGCACGGGTTTGTTGGGATTATCGCGGCCGGGCGCATTCGGCAAGAGCAATGATTTTGGATCTTTGTAGCTGCCGCAGAGCGGGCGTGTCCAAATGCCGGGGCGCATATCCAGCTTTTTGATTTTGTCGGCCAGCTTGGCCATATCCGGGAATTTTTCTTCCGGATTTTTCATGTCATCGCCCCAGCAGCAATCGTCAATTTGCGCAGGGTTGCCTTTAAACCAACCGGCATCGATCACCGAAAAAGGGCGATTGCTCAGGCCTTCGGTGAGCGGTGCCATAAGTTCGGTGTGCTGCAGGATCAGCTTTTCGGATGTATCGCCGTAAGAGAAGTACCAATCGTTAATACCGTACACCGGCGCTTTTGGCATACGCGCTTTGTCGCATAGCAGGCGCATAAAACGCTGGCCGGCTTTGAATGGCGTTTCGCCGCCGAGACTGCTCATGGTAACTATTTCGGCTGCGTGCAAAATGCGGTCGCCTAGCGCTACACCTTGAGTGCCGGAGCGGGTGTCTAGAGTGAGCGAGAGTTGGCCGTCTTGAATCGTCCAGAAGCAAAAGGCGCTTGCGCCGGTTTTTACACCAAAGCCGCTGGTGAGGCCGTTGTTATTTTCCAAGAAATACCAAGGCAGAATGTCAGAGGACTTGGGGGCATGCCATGAGACATCGCCATAAGTGCGTTCCCAGTGATCATTCAGGATATGCGAACTGGTCTTGCTGGGAATTTTCCAGCTCAGAGTGATTTGACTTAGGGCCGTTGCCGATTGAATGGAAACTTTTGTGTTAGCTCCTTTGGGGCTTAAAAACACGCCTACACCGCCGTTGGTCCAAGTTTTCCCGTCTCCACTCGTCAGCGCAATACTTTTTCCGGCGACCAAGGCGCTAACTGCATCTGGCGAGTTGAGGAGGTTACCCGGCTTGCCTGTTGCCGCAAGTATGGCGGGACTGATTAGAACAGCAGCAAGCGATGCGCCAGATGTTTTGATAAAAGAGCGGCGATTCATAAGACAAAATCTCAGGTTAATGGTTGTTATTTATGATTTTATTGATTTGTGGATAAATGAATTTAATCAGCTACTGACTTCTGACGATAATCACAAAATGCATGTAAAGTGGCTTTAAATTATTATAGTAAACGGTTACATTTGCATAATTCTAGCGATTTTTCGGATTTTTACACAAGT
>JAGKXD010000033.1 GCA_021151525.1 Cellvibrionaceae bacterium
AATCTGCAGTGAGCAAAATTTATCGCGAAGTTGCGCGCAAATTGTCTGCAAAGCTGTGGCTACAAAATTTAGATGCGCAGGCAATGCCGGAAATTGAAATAACTGAAGATTAATGTAGGGTAATTTCTTTTGATCAAAAAAATCCCGCTAAGTAATCAGCGGGATTTTTTTATTTTTAAGTTATCTATTTTTACTGTATTGGAATATTTAATTCATCCAAAGTAATAACTTCACTCGAATTGTAGATAGCATTTAATTCTTCTGGCGTCATTTTTTTCGGGCCTAAAGGATTGCTACCGTCGCCATCGCCCCAGCTGGCAAACCATGCCCACCAAACGCCTTTAGCTTGCATTTCGTTGATAAAAGGCACGCCGCCAAATTCAGTTAATGCAATTACTTTGTGACCGTCATAACGCTCTAACATTTTTTCCCACACGATATTCAATGTGTCGTGTTTATCGGTGGGGTAAGCATCAATGCCTACGACATCCACTACATCATCACCGGGATACCATGAAGGATTTTCGTTGGTTAAGACCCAAATTAAATTGTGAATGTGATGATAATTAGTTAAACGGTCATACATAATTCGCCACAATTTTTTGAAACTCGCTGGGCCTTTTGCGCCCCACCAAAACCACGCGCCATCGGCCTCATGCAGCGGACGCCACAATACCGGAATACCAGCGGCTTCTACTTTTTGCAGTTGGATTGCAATTAAATCTATATCAGCAATTAACGCTTTGTATTTATCGCCAGTTGGATCTGCCAATACTGCGGTTAAATCAATATTGGTGTGCGCCGTGTAAAAACTATTCCACCAACAGTGCATATCATTACCGGAACCTGTGCAAGGAATACTTTTCGCATCGACAGGCGAATGCCAGTGCCAAATTAAACTGGCGATATGCGCTTTGCCATTATCGTCTTTCACTTTGTTAATAAAATTTTCTACTTCAGTTGCAGGCGTGCTGCCACTGCCTTTTACGGCGAGTGAAGAATAATTCAACAAGTCGAGTGCATAAATCGCAGGGCGCTGACCTGTGCGCGCAAACACAGTGTCCATTTCTGCCGAGTTTTGTTGACCAGATATGGTTTTTTGCGTGTAGTTATCGTTGATATATTTTTTCAACAATTTTGTTTTGGCATTAGCTGCAGGATCTACAGGTGCTGTATTCAACGTTTGTGGTTTTACGGGCGCAGCAACTTTAGTTAACTCAAGGTAATCGATGTTGTAGTAACGCCAACCACCTTTCACGCTAAAGGTATGTGTACCCACGGTGAGCCATTGGCGACCGAGACTGGTTGTGTGAAAATTTTTATCGCTGGATGTCAGTGTGCCTGATAGTTGGGCAGTGCTATCAATCACGAAATCAAAACCTTTTGGGCTATCAGTTAACTGAAAACCGAGATCAATTTTGTAATAGGCTGCTTCAGCAATGGAAATTTTCCAAGTGAGTAGGGCGTCAGGATTTTCGTTAGTGAATCCATTCACGTAACCTGTACCTGAGCGTCCGGCAGTTAGGGTGTTATCGATTTTTGCGCCATTGGATAAGGTTGCAACCGTCGGATCCTCTGCCTCATAGCGAGTGGTTGATGAGCTAATGGAAATTGCCACTGTATCGCTCAGCACTGCGCCATTTTTGTCGGTCACAGTTGCTTTAAATTGCGCAATAAAAGGAGTCGCTGCTGCGGGTGCGGTGAAGCTGGCATTGGCGCTAGTGCTATCGCTCAAGCTAATGTTGGTACCGCTGATCTGTGTCCACTGGTAGCTGAGCGGGGCAGGGGCATCGCCTGCCAGTGTTGCGCTCAAGCTGACTTTGGCACCGCTGGCAACGGTTTGGTCTTTGCCTGCATCTAGGCTAGTAGGCACCGCAGTATTAAAGGTGACACTAGATACCACGGATGAACTACTGGTTGCCGGAGCGCTGCTGGATGACGAGCTGGCAGTGCTTGAAGACGAGCTGCTGGTCGCCGTAGTCACAGGTGGTGGGTTGGATTTGGTACTGCCACTTCCACCGCCACAAGCAGTCAAAGTGAGGCCAAAGGCGGTTGTTAACGCCAGTTGATAGAACAATTTCATTATTTTCTCCGGGGGTACAGGCTGCACAGCTTTATCTTTGTTAGATGTTTGGTTTGACGTAACCAAGATGTAAACGGTTACATTTGGCAGTATATAGACAATGCTTATCGCCAACCAGCTCAAAGTTTGCGCTGAAAGGTAAAGACGAGTGTAAAGATCAAAGCAGATGGCTGGTTTTTATAAGGCGGCAACTTGTGCTTGGAGAATACGGTTTTTAAGCTGCTCGAAAACCGGTATTATGCCGCCCCTACCAATGACCTTAGTCATTCAATCGTTAACTCAACTCACCTTGGAGCTGCAATGAGCATCAAATCCGACAAGTGGATGCGCCGCATGGCGGAACAGCACGGCATGATTGAACCTTTCGAGCCAAATCAGGTGCGCTACGATGCCGCTGGTTCCCGTTTGATTTCTTACGGTACTTCAAGCTACGGCTACGATGTTCGCTGCGCAGATGAGTTCAAAATTTTTACCAATGTTCACTCGACCGTTGTAGACCCAAAAAACTTTGATGAAAAAAGTTTTGTGGATATCAAAAGCGATGTTTGCATTATTCCACCAAACTCTTTTGCCTTGGCGAGAACCGTTGAATATTTCCGTATTCCTCGTTCAGTGTTAACGGTGTGTTTGGGCAAATCCACTTACGCACGCTGTGGCATTATCGTGAACGTAACACCGTTGGAACCTGAGTGGGAAGGACATGTGACTTTGGAGTTTTCTAACACGACTCCACTGCCGGCAAAAATTTATGCCAACGAAGGTGTTGCGCAAATGTTGTTTTTTGAAAGCGATGAAATTTGCGAAACATCTTACGGCGATCGCGGTGGTAAATACCAAGGTCAGCGCGGCGTAACACTTCCCCGTACTTAATTTATCCTCTCCAAATAGTTGCTGGTGATTACTGCCAGCAACTCGTGATTACTATGCCACAACACACAGATGTACTTATCATAGGCGCAGGCGCAGCAGGTTTAATGTGTGCAGCGAGCGCGGCAGCGCGCGGGCGCAAGGTTGTGGTTGTTGATCACGCGAATAAAGTCGGCAAAAAAATTCTTATGTCTGGTGGTGGCCGCTGCAATTTCACCAACATGGAAATCTTGCCGAAAAATTATCTCTCTGCTAATCCACATTTTTGTAAATCTGCCTTGGCGCGTTTTACGCAATGGGATTTTATTGCGCTAGTGCTGAAGCACGGTGTTGCCTATCATGAGAAAAAATTAGGGCAATTATTTTGTGATAACAAAGCGCAGGATATTTTAGATTTATTGTTGGATGAATGTGCGCAAGTCGGCGCGCAGATTTTTACGCATTGCGATATTAAATTGATTGAAGCGCTATCACCTGATGTTGCACCTCAGCGCTACAAAGTAGCCACCAGTTTAGGTGATTATGTATGCGAGTCATTGGTAATTGCTACGGGTGGCTTGTCGATTCCTACTATGGGTGCTACGGGGTTTGGTTATCAAGTAGCAGAACAATTCGGTTTGACATTAAAGCCGCGCACAGCAGGTTTGGTACCTTTTACGTTGTCGCCTGCGCAGCTAGAACAATTTAAAGATTGCGTTGGCAATGCGGCTGAAGTCAGGGTTAGTTGCGGTGATCAATCTTTTGTAGAAAATATGTTGTTTACGCATCGCGGTTTAAGCGGTCCGGCAATTTTGCAAATTTCGTCTTATTGGCAGCCTGGGCAAATGGTTTATATCAATTTGTTGCCCAATATTAATTTGGTGGATTATTTAACGTTGCAGCAGCATGAGCGTCCCAAAGTATTATTGACGACTTTGATGAGCGAGCTGCTTACCAAAAGTATTGCGCAATGTTTTTGTAATCATGTAGCGGATATTCGCCCCATCAACCAGTACACACCGAAAGAAATTCAAGCAATTGCCGATGTGTTTCATAACTGGGAAATCATGCCTGCCGGTACAGAGGGATATCGCACTGCGGAAGTGACTTTGGGTGGGGTAGATGTTGATGAGCTATCCTCTAAAACCATGGAAGCGAAAGCACAGTCTGGCTTGTATTTTATTGGTGAAGTTGTGGATGTTACCGGCCATTTGGGCGGCTTTAATTTTCAGTGGGCATGGGCGTCTGGCTTTGCGGCCGCGCAATTTGTCTAATCATATATTTGTCATGATTCATTCGTAATCTTATTAGTTATTATTTCTTCAGTTGTCTTTATCGCCATGAAATCCAGATTTTTATTAGCTTTTTTGATTGCTTCATTTCTATTGAGTTCTTGCGTAAGCCGCCCTCCGCAACAAGCCAATTGGCCTGCGCATATTCCATCGCGCGATTTTTTTGTTGCGCACTATGAGGCAGATACTGATAACAAAGCGAGTGAAGATCTTGATGAATATTTGTTGTGGGTAATTCGCTTTTACGAAGGTTGGGAGCTTTACAGTAACGGCTGGACAAAAGTAACTCAGGATTCGCTGCGCGGTGTTAAAGATCCAGTGCTTGCACAAGAGATAAAAGCCAAAATGGATTTAATTGGTCAGGGGATTGCCTGTGAGTGGCCAAAAAATAAAAAAGACCGCCGTATCTATACGCGTCATATTGTGGTGTGGGGTAACGCTTTAGTTGAAGCGATTAAACGCGATCAAGAATTGCCTCTGATAAATCGCGTGCTTGCAGATGTGAATGGTTTGGTGGCGCATCAAGTAGGGGTTGATGATATTAAAGCAGAGCGCTATTTTCCGCGTGATAAAGGCGATGATGTATTTATGTAAATTAATAAAGCTAATCAAATTCTAGTGCTTACTTAATTCGTCCAACATTTGCTTGCTCATAGATTCCAGCTTTGAGCGCAATTCCTTTTCAATCTCCGGCATTAATTTTTCAATCACGCTATCAATTAGGTCTTGTTGGCTATTGGTTGCTTTGTGCGTCTTGCCGAAAAAAGAGGTGTTGCCCAATTGGCGTGACGGAATGCTTGAGCTGGCAATTTTTCGTGCAGTTTCTTGCGCGAATAATGGCGGTGGATTATTGCCGTGCAAGCGCGAGCGAATGTGTGCCGGCAAAAATGGGTTCTCACCCGTTGCTTTCGCAAGTGATGGGCGTACAGCGGATTTATGTGAATCGTTTGAAAATTTATTTGCC
This sequence comes from Cellvibrionaceae bacterium, assembly GCA_021151525.1. Lineage (GTDB taxonomy): Bacteria > Pseudomonadota > Gammaproteobacteria > Pseudomonadales > Cellvibrionaceae > Cellvibrio. The sequence continues at coordinate 5,186 of JAGKXD010000033.1, forward strand.
GTGACTTCCGCAGTATGTTTTTCCAGCGCATCAATCGTATCCAGCAATTCATTGTCAGATATTGTTTCGTGGGTAAACTGATGCGCATCAGGCAAGTGCGATGCAAAAAAATCTTGTTGCTCTTCAACAATAACTCGCGGAGCTGGTTTAAGTGGCGCTTCTATTTCGGTAGCTTGAGGTTGGGTTGGTGAATTGCTTGCAGCCTGGGTTTGCTGCTCAACATCTTCCACTTCCTGCAGAATAGGTATGTCATCTTCTTCCAACAAAAGCCCTTTTATGGATTCCAATTCATTCAGCATGGCTGCCTTTGTTTTAGTTTTGGTATCGACCATAAATAGCCTCGAAAGCTGTTCAAAGTTAAATGGTATTAATTTAACCCGTACACGTTATATCCGCCCAGTTGAGCGGATTATAAGTATTGAAATTAATTAGCGCTGGTGCTGGGTAATAGGATAACCCCGCTGCTTGTAAAATCTATAGTGCTCGCGAGTGTTTTCTAAAATTTTTGGTTCTTGAATCACAATTTCAGCAAGACGCGCAAAGCGGCTGAAGAACTCGGGAATTTGGCTGCTCAGGTTGATAAGCACATCTTGATGTGCACCGGCTTCAATGTTATTCGCGCCGGACGCGTAGGTGATTTCAACTCTGGCCTCTTCATCGCCGCCAATAATTTGGTGGGCAATAAAGCTTTCCGGTTTAAAACTCCACAGCAAATCATCCAGCTCGTGCGCTTGTTCCTGATTATCCACCACCACCAAAATACTGTGGCCAAGTCGTTCTACTTTTTCAATAAATCGGCACACATACAACCAGCGTGCTTCCACGCTGGTGTCTTGCAAAATATGAAAATCAATCTGGGTCATTATTGGTTGTCTAACAAATATTGAACGAGAAGTGGGACTGGGCGACCTGTAGCACCTTTGGCGGCTCCTGAATGCCAAGCAGTACCGGCAATATCCAAATGCGCCCAGGCAACGTTTTTGGTGAAGCGCGAGAGGAAACAAGCTGCAGTAATGCTGCCACCGGCTGGGCCACCAATATTGGCGATATCGGCAAAGTTGCTGTCGAGTTGTTTTTGGTAGTCGTCCCATAAAGGCATTTGCCATGCGCGATCGTTAGCAGCTTGGCCTGCTTTTAAAATCGCCTGTGCAAGATCTTCATTGTTACTGAATAAACCGCTGGCATGGTTGCCGAGTGCAACAACACAAGCGCCGGTGAGGGTGGCTATATCGATAACCGTTTTAGGTTTGAAGCGTTCGGTGTAGGTGAGGGCATCGCAAAGTACTAAGCGGCCTTCAGCATCGGTGTTCAAGACTTCAATGGTTTGACCGGACATGGAGGTCACAATATCACCTGGCTTGGTAGCGCTGCCGCTGGGCATATTTTCGCTGGCGGCAATGACGCCCACCACGTTAATGGCTGGCAGCAATTCAACCAACGCCTTAAATGTGCCCAATACGCTTGCTGCGCCGCACATATCAAATTTCATTTCGTCCATGCCTGCACCGGGTTTCAAACTGATGCCGCCGGTGTCAAAGGTGATGCCTTTGCCGACCAATGCGAAGGGAGCATCTTTCTTATTGCCGCCTTTGTATTCCAGCACAATAAGCTTGGCTGGTTGATCGCTGCCGGCAGATACTGAAAGCAGGGAGCCCATGCCCAGCTCTTTCATCGCCTTCTCTTCAAGAACTTTTACGCTCAGTGTTGTCTGACCACGGGCAAGGCGTTTGGCTTCGCTGGCGAGATAAGTTGGTGTACAAACATTGCCCGGCAAATTGCCTAGCTCGCGTGCAAAATCCACCCCTTTGGCAATGGCTTGGCCGATTTTTATGCCTTTAGTTGCTTCGCTCAATTGCGTTTTGCTAAAGCCGAGGCTGACTTTTGTGAGTACAAAGCTGGGTTCGGCTGGTTTACTTTTCAGGCTGTCGGCGCGGTGTTGGCTGGCTACGAGGGTTTCAACTGCTTGGCGCGCTTGCCATTCGGCGCTTTTTTGATCGACTTTAACATCGCCGAGTACCAATGTGATTTCGTTGCAGTGGGTTGCTTTTAATACGTCAGGTACTTTTTGTAGCGCTTTGCGGAAGTTGTCGGCGCTGATATTGCCTTGTTTGTCTTGCTCGCCAAAACCCACTACCAGTAAACGCTCTGCGGTTATGCCTTGTGGGCTAAGGAGTAAAAGTGTTTGGCCGACCTTGCCAGCAAATTTTTCGCGCTTGAGGAGTGCTTCCAGTTGTTTAGCATCAGCGGCGTTTATGGCGCTAGCAGCGGCAGATAATTTGCTGCCGTCAAAACCGGCAACGACAAGGCATTGGGTGGATTGCTTTACCGCATCTACAACTTTGGCGCTAATTTGCATGGAAAATTCCTCATTGGGGCGAATAGGTTGTTCAGTTGGGTTTGGCTTTAGAAACTGTAAAAGTTCCAAGACAAACCTGTGCAGGTACGTGATAATGCCACACTTTCAGCGTCTGTGTTTAATGACTTTATGCACCCTCGCGGCGTTTTTTAATGAAGGCTAATTTTTAAACAAGGCTGCGTATTTTGCGTCAGATAATTTTGGGGAATAACGCGTGATTATTTTTCGCTATCTCAGTAAGGAAATTTTAGTAAGCACAGTTGCCGTGTGTTTGGCGCTTGCGCTTATTTTTCTTAGTGTGCGTTTTGCAAATTTATTGGCCGAGGCAACTGCGGGTAAGTATGCAGTCAATGTTTTATTTGAAATGATCGGTTACCGCTTGCCTGGCTTTTTGCAGGTTATTTTTCCATTTGGGTTTTATATTGCTGTGCTGCTCGCGTATGGCAGGCTCTATATGGAAAGTGAAATGGTTGTTTTATTTGCCTGTGGGATAAGCCAACGGCAGTTGGTGCTTATCACTCTGGTTCCCGCATTGTTGATTGCGCTTGTGGTTGCTGTATTTAGTTTTTGGCTAGCACCTTCAGGCACACGTGCCTATGCGCAAATTTTAGATGAGCAGCGCAATCGTAGCGAGTTTGATGTATTGAACGCCGGTCGCTTTCAATCTCTTGGGCAGGGGCAAACAATTACGTATGTGCAAGAGATCACCAACAATCATAAAAATTTGAATGATGTTTTTATTGCGCGTGATGGTGCGTCTAAAGCATTTCCAACTATTTTGTTGGCACGTCATGGCGAGCAATTGGAGCATCCAGAATATGGTCAGCGTTATTTGGTATTGAATGATGGCTACCAATATGAAGGTCAGCCAGGTACTGCAGATTTTCGTGTAACGCATTTCAAATCTTATGGTCAGTACATGCCACCAGTTGTGTTGTCGGGTGATTACACGAGCGAATCCGATGCAAAACCAACAATGGAGCTATTAGCGTCTAATGATCGTGCAATGCGTACAACCTTACAGTGGCGCTTGTCGTTGCCAGTAATGGTTTTCGTAATTGCATTTTTGGCGGTTCCATTTAGTAAAACAAATCCACGCCAAGGACGTTACTTAAAAATGTTACCAGCGTTTTTGGTATTTGTTTTCTATTTTGTTTTTTTACGAAGTGTGTGCGGATTAATGGAGCAGGGCAAGTGGCCTATTTTCCCTGGAGTTTGGGTTGTACACGGTTTGTTTTTAGGGTTGGGTTGGTTGATGTTTAATTGGGACAAGGTCAGCTTTTCTCGCCGCAACTCTGTGCCCAAGGTGGTGACCCATGCGTAAGATAACGCGCTATGTATCCATGAGCGTTTTTAACGCTATTGCTTTGACACTTTTTGTATTTGTATCCTTGTTTTTCATATTTACTTTGATTGATCAATTGCAAGGCGTGCGCGCGAATTACACGCCCTTTGAAGCGCTAATAAATGTAATTTTGCGTATTCCATACGGCCTCACAACGCTCATTCCTTTTTCGTGTTTGATTGGTTGTTTAGCAGGTTTGGGTGCTCTTGCGACATCTAGTGAATTAGTCATAGTGCGTGCATCGGGTGTGTCCACCAAACGAATTTTATGGATGGCTCTCAGGCCAACTATGATTTTTATGGCGCTGCAATTTTTGGTCAGCGAATATGTTGCGCCTTACTCTGAGCAAATGGCGGTGAACCGCAAAGCCATTGCTCAAGGGGCGAGCACAAGTATTAAACAATCGCAGCAAAAATTATGGAATCACGAAACCAATGAGTTCATGCATTTCAATGCGGTATTGCCGAGTGGTGTTATTTATGGTTTGAGTCGCTACCAGTTGAACGATGAGCATAAGTTGGTAGCCGCAAGTTTTACCAAGCAAGCTATTTATCAGGGAAATTATTGGCAAGAGGAGGATGTAGCAATTACTCATATTGAGCAAGATACCACCCATGTGGAAAAAATTGCTTCGCGACGTTGGGATAGCCAGCTCACGCCAGATTTGCTAAACGTATTGGTACTTGACCCAGAGAATTTATCGATTCGTAATTTGTATTACTACAACAACTACTTGCGCGATCAACATATAGAAAATAATGACTATAGTTTGGCGTTTTGGAAAAAAGCCTTGGAGCCTTTGGCAACCGCAAGTTTGGTATTAATTGCTATTTCGTTTGTATTTGGCCCTTTGCGTAGCGTGACCATGGGGCAGCGTGTATTTACCGGTGTCATGTTTAGCGTTGCGTTTTTAATTGCTCAGCGGCTATTTGGACCCGCAAGTCTGGTGTTTGGTTTTTCTCCGCTCTTGGCGGTGCTTTTTCCAATAGTGGTGTGTGCAGGAATTGGGTTTTTTATGCTACGTAAAGCGCGTTGATGAATAGCCAGCAATTTGTGCTGGCTATCGGGCGCACAGGCCCCAATTATTTTTTAATTAATAAGAAATTGTACTTTTTGTAAGAGCGCATCTTTATCGATAGGCTTTTCAAGGCAGCCACGAATTCCAATAGTTGAATCTGATATAGGGCGAAGACTGCAACTCTCATCAGAAATTAACACAATGGGAATTGAGGTCGTTTTTGGGTTGCGCGCTAATTGACGACATAATCTTTCATCGTTTTCATCAGCAATACTTGCATCCATAATCACCGCATCAGGGTGAATATCCAAGCAAATATCCAAAGCTTCTTCTGCAGTTTCTGTATACAAAATGTTGTATTGAGGCGTTAGCATTTGAATAAGTGTTTTGGTGGCAGATGTGTCTTGCTCAACCACTAAAATCGTTTTGTGTATGGCAATATCGTCAACCAACGAACGGTTACGGCCAGAATGTTTTGCCTTGTAAAGCGCACGATCTGCGCGTTTTATTAATTCTTCTAATGAATAAGAATGCGTTTGCCCACAACTGGCTCCGCCAATGCTGACAGAGACATGTTGATGTGTGGGCGAAACCTCATGACGCAGCGCAATTTTCGCAAGTTGTGCGTTAATTGATTCCGCTACACGGAGAGCGCCTAAGCTGTCTGTTTCAGGTAGCAAAACAATAAATTCTTCACCACCGTAACGACCCAATAAATCAAAAGGTCTATTAAGAGAATCGCGTATAGCCTGGGTAATTTTGCGCAGGCAAATGTCACCTGCTGGGTGGCCATAGTGATCGTTGTAGAGTTTGAAATGATCTACGTCAATCATTAAAACACTAATGGCATTTTGCTGGCGTGCCGCTAATAGCCATTGCTGTTGCGCCATTTCGTTGAAGGTGCGACGGTTGTAAGTTTGCGTGAGGCTATCGAGTTGGCTAAGGGCTTCTAATTCGGCGTTCAGTTGATTGAGCTGGTCGCGCATTTCGGTAATGCGTTCCATTGCGCGGATTTTGGCTTTGATGATCATGGCGCTAACCGGTTTAATCAGGTAGTCATCGCCACCCGCTTCAATACCTTCGCGATAACTTTCATCTTCATTGCGACCGGTTACAAAAATGATGGGGATCCAATGCCCGCCAAGCCATTCTCGAATTAGGCGGGTGGTTTCAAAACCATTTAAGCCGGGCATTTCAACATCCATGATAATCATATCAACGGGTGTTGTTTCCAGCATTTGTAGAGCTTCTTCGCCGCTTTGCGCAATAAGCGGTGTATGCCCAGCCTCAATAATATAATTGCGCATGGCATAGCGAAGGGTAGCGCTGTCTTCTACAAGGAGAATCTTCATTAATAAAGAAAACTTATGTTTGGGAAATTTATTGACTAAGTTTGCGCAATCAATTGCTATGTAGTTGGAGTGTAGCTGATATTTTTAGGCTGTAGTTTATTCTTTGTGAGTGATTTTAAGGCGCAAATAACGATGAGTCGATTATAAAAAGCGATGGGTGGTCATTATTTTCAAGCTTCGTAATCCCTGTCACAAAATGCAGTGTTTTGTCGTATAAATCATTCTAGGATAAATTAAGCGCTTTGGTGATCCACATAAAGCCAAGCGTGCAATACTTTTTTGAAAACTGAAACTTCATGATGTTCGTGCAATTGCCCCTGCTGGCGAAATAGTGCGACAAACGTGACCAAGCCTTCAGAGTCTTGTGGTTGACCGGCTTGAGTGTCCAAAATACGCAATCCCAGCCAATCGCAACTGCTTGCCCAAGCTTCAATATCCTGCTTGCTGGAGCGAACCCGCTGTTCTGGGTTCCACGTGTTCCAAAGGTAGTCGATGGCTAAAATTACGTGGGCGGTGTAACGCGAGCGCATAAGTGCTTCGGCGGTAGGCGCAGTTATGCTTCCTTCAATAAAGGGCAAGCAGCAATCGCCTAGGATTTTTTGGCTACCGCAGGGGCAGGGGTAATGTGCTGGGATTTGTTTTGCCGGTGGCATTTTTGACCTCTTTTCGGTATGTTGTGCGGCTATTTTCGCTGGGGGTTGATGGCTATGGCCCTGGTTTTTCCTTCCGAGAAGTAATCCTTAGAATCAAGAGTAAAGTGAACCAAGCATGACTCAATTTGACGATATTCGTCCCTATCACGACGCCGAAGTACGCCCCACCATTGATCGCATTCTAGCTGATCCGGAATTGGCAGATGCAGTTGCGCGGTTAAAATTTCCCAAACTGACGCAATGGTTTGGCTGGATTATCAAGCCGCTGGTAAAGCGCAAGTTGGCGGAGCAGTTGGCTGGTGTAAATGATGTACGCGGTTTTCAGGAAGTGGTTGAACGCTATATGGCGGGCATGTTGGCTGAAGCAACAACAGCGCTCACTATTTCTGGGTTGGATGTATTAGAGCACCACCAATCTTATTTATTTATTAGTAACCATCGCGACATCGCTATGGATCCAGCATTTGTAAATTGGAGTTTGTTTCACAACGACTGCAATACCTTGCGCATTGCGATTGGCGATAACTTGCTGACCAAACCTTATGTTTCAGATTTAATGCGTTTAAACAAAAGTTTTATTGTGAATCGCTCCGCAAAAGCACCGCGTGAAAAATTGAAAGCTGCAAAACATTTATCGGCTTATATTCATCATTCAATTGTCAATGAAGATTCCAGTATTTGGATTGCACAGCGTGAAGGTCGCGCTAAAGATGGTTTTGATAAAACAAATTCAGCTGTTATCGGCATGATCACGCTTAACAAGCCTAAAACTCAAGAGTTGAGTGAATACGTAAAAGAAATTCGAATTGTCCCTGTCTCCATTTCTTATGAGTTAGATCCTTGTGATGCAGCTAAAGCACGCGAACTTTATCATCAGCGCACACATGGTGGTTACCAAAAAGAAGAGCATGAAGATGTTAAAAGTATTGCCATGGGAATTGCAGGCCAAAAAGGTCACGTGCATGTTGCTTTCGGCAGTGTATTGAATCATCACTATGAAGATACAGATCAAATTGTGGCTGATCTTGATCAGCAAATTGTAGCAAATTATGTTTTGCATGCGACTAACTGCATCGCTTACGAAATTCTGCACGGCAGTGTTCCTGCAATAAATTATACCGAGAAAAATATTCCTTACGACCCTGCCGCTGTTGCTGAGCAAAAAGCTGCGTTTATTGCACGTATGAACCAAATTCCAGCGGAGCATCGCGATATTGCATTAGCAATATATGCCAATCCTGTTGTTAGCAAATTAAGTGCGTCGAATGCATGCTAACAGACGCCGTTAAGAAACAAATTCAGGGCGCTTACAGTAAGTTTTTGGAAAACAAAAATTTAAAGTCGCGTTACGGCCAAAAGTTGATGATTGCCGAAATTGCCAAAACGCTCGGCAACATCGACTTGGACGAAGAGAATGTGCGTGAATCCTCCGGCCATATTTGTGTCGTAGAGGCGGGTACAGGAACAGGCAAAACCATCGCCTATTTATTGCCGTCCATTGCAATTGCAAAAGCCTTAGGCAAAAAATTAGTGGTGTCTACCGCAACTGTTGCTTTGCAAGAACAGATCGTCAATAAAGATTTACCAGAGCTTCATCGTCACAGCGGTTTATCGTTTTCATTTGGTTTGGCGAAGGGGCGAGGGCGTTATTTGTGTTTAAGTAAATTAGATAATTTGCTTGCCGAATACGAAAGTGGCTTGAACCCAACGCGTGCGCTTTACGAAGATGAATTGCCGAGTGTGACCGCACAGGGGATAAAACTTTATCAATCCATGATGGAGGCCTTGGCCTCCAATAAATGGAATGGCGAACGCGATACTTGGCCGCAAGCACTTGAGCAAGATGAGTGGCAAATTATTACCACGGACCATCGTCAATGCACCGGTCGCCGTTGTTCGAATGTATCCTCGTGCAGTTTTTTTAAAGCGCGCGATTCCATGCACAGTCTGGATTGTATCGTCACCAATCATGATTTGGTGCTTGCAGATTTAGCACTCGGCGGCGGAGCAATTTTGCCAGACCCAAAAGATACGCTCTACGTATTTGATGAAGGTCACCATCTGCCACAAAAAGCACTTAGCCATTTTGCACACCACAGTCGTATGACATCCACCAGTAAATGGTTGGATCAATGCAATAAAGGCTTGGGTGCAATTCTCGGGCAAATCAGTGGTGCAGGAAATGTTGATCGCTATGCAGAACAATTACCAGCAGCTTTTATTGATTGCAAACAAAGATTAGATCAGCTGTATCCCTTATTGAATGAACTGGTTGAATCAATTTCGCACGATGATCGTCAATCAAATTATCGCTTTGAAAATGGCGTTGTACCGCAAGAATTATTATTGCCTTCCGTAGAGTTGCAGCGCAGTTTTGATCGCTTAAGTGATTTGCTGGGCAAGGTGTGCAGTGAATTATCTGAAGCCATGGAAGATCCGCATTGCCCAGTTCCGAAAATTGACTTGGAAAATAATTATCCACTCGTCGGCACTTGGCAATCGCGTGCGGAAGCAAATCGCGAGCTTTGGGCAAGCTATGCAGTGCCTGATGCCGCAACTTCGGTACCTAAAGCGCGCTGGCTTACACCAGTTGATAGTTCGGGCAATATGGATATTGAGGTGTGCTCAAGCCCTATACTTGCGTCCAAAACTTTGGAATATAGTTTGTGGGACAAATGCTGTGGTGCAGTTGTTACGTCTGCAACTTTAACGGCTCTGGGAAATTTTCAGCGCTTCCAAATGCGCGCAGGCACACCTAATGATGCAAATTATCAAGTGGTTCCAAGCCCATTTAATTTTACTCAAGCAACTCTTGAAGTTCCTGCGTTTGCGGTTGATGCCAGTAATGCGGATGTTCACACTATTTCGCTCATTGATCATTTGCCTAAACTGCTGGATAAGAAAGAGGGCAGTTTGGTGTTGTTTTCATCGCGCCGACAAATGCTGGAAGTTTACGATGAAATGCCGGACAGCCTGCGCGAATTAATTTTAATTCAAGGCGATAATTCCAAGCAGGAAATGCTGGTACAGCACAAACAAAAAATTAACGATGGCGAGGGCAGTATTTTATTTGGGCTAGCCAGTTTTGCGGAAGGTGTAGATTTACCCGGAAAATATTGCACACATGTAATCATTGCAAAATTACCTTTTGCAGTGCCGGATGATCCAATTGAAGCAGCATTATCTGAATGGGTGACTGCACGCGGTGGAAATCCCTTTATGGATATCACTGTGCCTGATGCGTCTTTGAAATTAATACAAGCGTGTGGGCGTTTGTTGCGAACAGAAACGGATACCGGAAAAATCAGCTTGTTGGATCGCAGAATTATTACCAAGCGTTATGGGAAGGCTATTTTAAATTCGCTGCCGCCCTTTACACAGGTTGTGCATAAATAATATGAGTCACAAACACATAGCCGTTGCCGAAATTCTCATGGATATCGAAAAAGAATTGCGCGATCTGCGCTTGTGGGAGTTTGAGTCTCCATCGCCAGAGGCATTAGCAAGCACGCAACCTTTTGCGATCGATACTTTAAATTTTCCGCAGTGGTTGCAATTTATTTTTATTCCGCGTTTGTATTGGATGCTTGAGCAGCGTGCGCCACTGCCGAGTGTTAGTGGTGTTAAGCCAATGGCAGAAGAATATTTTAGTGTGCTCAATGTAAACAGTGCTGCGTTGATTCTGCATTTGAACAGAATTGATACTTTGTTATCTGAATAATGTGTAGCCCGTATGAAGTGAAGCGTAATACGGGACTTTATATCTCCGTATTACGCTTCACTCCATACGGGCTACGGATAAAACCTTGGAAACTCTCAAATGACAACTTACCAATATTCCACTGATGATCTTTTGTATTTAATGGCTCGTTTGCGCGATCCACAAACAGGGTGCCCGTGGGATATAAAACAAGATTTTGCAAGCATTGCCCCTTCAACGTTGGAAGAAGCTTATGAAGTTGTAGATGCAATTGAGAAGCAGGATTTTGTGCATTTGAAAGAAGAACTGGGCGATTTGCTATTCCAGGTTATTTTTTACAGTCAAATTGGTAAAGAAGAAAATCGTTTTGAGTTTGCGGGTGTGGTGAATGATTTAGTTGCAAAATTAGTTCGCCGCCATCCGCATGTTTTTCCTGACGGTACTTTGCAAAGCAAAATCGATAATCGCCATACATTACCGGCAAATGTAAAAGAGCGTTGGGAGGCAATTAAGCAGCAAGAGCGTGATGCCAAAGGTGCGCAAGGTTTGTTGGCCGATGTTCCACTTAATCTTCCTGCCTTAAGCCGTGCAGCAAAGCTGCAGAAGCGAGCCGCAACGGTTGGTTTTGATTGGACGGATGTGCAAGGCCCCATCGCCAAAGTGAGGGAAGAGCTTATAGAGGTTGAAGAAGCCTTAATTGCTAATGACAATGAAGCCGTTGAGGAAGAGGTGGGTGATTTATTCTTCGCCGTAGTCAATATCAGCCGCTATTTGAAAATCGATCCAGAACAAGCCTTGCGCAAAGCCAACCAGAAGTTCGAAAGCCGCTTTAACTACATCGAAACCCATCTGGATAAGCCGCTCAACCAAGCCACCATTGAGGAAATGACAGTTCTGTGGGATAAAGCCAAGGGTAAATAGGCGGACTTTGTTGGGCTGAGTAATAACGCTTAGCCTTCTTAGATTTTTTTGTTTTCCTCGATCTGATCGAAAACCGCTAGACTAAAAACATATCTAATAATTATACGAGCGCTCCTTTGACGCGCCGATGTACAACCTGCGAGGTTTAGCTTGGATTTCAACGAAGTACGCCCCGGCTATCTGAAGTCTTCTGAAAAGACCATCAAGATTCACATATCTGAACTAAAGATTGGCATGTACGTGTCCAAACTTGACCGCCCTTGGCTAGAAACTCCCTTTCTAATGCAAGGCTTTATGATTGAAAGCCTGGACGATATTGATGCGATTGCCGAGTACTCGCAGCACGTGTGGATTGATGCTGTAAAAGAAGAGTGGGTTGCGCCGGAAGAGCGTGCGTCGCTTAAGGGGCAGTCCAAAAAGGTTAAATACATTAATAAGGTTGATACCAAAGCCGAACATGCTGCTGCTATGGAAACCTACCGTGAAGCGCGCCGGCTTACGCGTACCTTGTTGGATGACTTGCGTCTTGGCGGTGTCATTAATACTGAGCAGGCCAAATCTACGGTTAAAGATTGTGTACACAGTATTTTGCGTAATTCAGATGCGTTGATCTGGATGTCGAAAATTCGCAGCCAAGATGAATACACCGCAGAGCATTGTTTGAATGTGTGTATTTTGGCTATCGCTTTTGGGCGTCATTTGGGAATGAATGAAGGCGATTTGGAAAAGTTAGGCTTGTGCGGTTTGCTACACGATGTAGGAAAAATGCGCGTCGATCCGAACGTGTTACATAAACCGGCTTCTCTTACTGAAAAAGAATTCAACATTATGAAGGCGCACACGGTGCATGGCCGCAATTTGTTGATGGCATCGCCGGGAATTCCGAACAGTACAATCGATGTGGCTTACAGTCATCATGAAAAAGTGGACGGCACAGGTTATCCACGCGGTTTGAAGTCTTCTGGAATTTCAGAACTCGCAAAAATTATTGCGATTGTTGATGCTTATGATGCAATGACGGCAGACCGTTGTTATTCCCCAAGCATTCCATCTACCGAAGCACTTAAAATAATTTTCAAAGATCGCGGTACGCATTTTGATGAACGCTTGGCGTTGGAGTTTATTAAAAGTGTAGGGCTTTATCCGCCGGGAACTTTGGTTGAGTTGGTTAATGGATTGATTGCCATTGTGTTTGAAACCAACGCAAAGTATCGCCATTTGCCGAAGGTGATTGCAGTGAAGAAACAAGATTTGCGTTTGGAAAAAAATGTATTGATCGATTTATCTGGCGTTGAAGAAGGGCGTTTAGAGAAATCCTTTCTCATTAAACGCGCTTTAAATGATGGTACTTTCGGTGTGTTTATTAAAGAGTATCGCGAGCAGGGCTTAGCGCTGGGTTAATTAAACTTTCGATAAAAACGCATGGTTGCAATGGCTATGCGTTTACTTCGCCTCAATATTTCCATCTTCTTCTTTCATGCGTTCTTTATTGGCTTTGTCTAACACATCTTCAGTTTTCTTGGCTTTATCCAATGTTTGCTTTTGTGCCTCTGTCAAAACGCCTTGCGGTTTTTCTGCGGGATTTTTGGGTGAGCACGAGCAGATCAATCCATTTATTAACAGGGTAAGGATAAGTTTGGTGGGGTTCATGGTTTGGCTCCAAAAATGAACTTTGCGATTTACGTACTCATAGTAATAGCACACAAACGCTGAAAGCAGGAATTTTTGGCGAAATTGATCGTGTAATTGTGTGTGGCAGCTAAATCCTTGCGCCATTTGTCGTAAAGAAATCAGTCGAGTAGGTCTTCGTAGGCGATGGTTTGGTAGGCGCCGAGTTTTGTCCAGGGTAGAGCAGTTGGTGCGGGAGTAATCGCCAAAGTAATTTTATTACTCATGGTGCCATCGAATTTAGCGGTTTCAATGCTCAAGGGTATTTCTTTGCGTTCGTCCCACAAGATGCGAGTGAATTGAATCGCATCCTTTTTCTCATACCAAACAGCACCTTCGGGCGCAGTTTTTTTTAGTTGAGTCATGTTTTTTAATGCAGTGCGATTAACCAAATAAAAAGCGGTTTCCCACACACCATCAAAGCCTAGCATGCCGTATTCAGATTCTCTGGGCACAATAATTTTTTTCTCATCATTGCGCACGAATGAAAGGCTAAGTTTATTTTTGTTGTCACGCTCAATCCATTTTCCGGCAGTGGCGAAATTCAAATTATGTTCGTGTTGCTCGTGTTCAGATGCGCTTTCTTCAGAGTGATGCTGCGCTGCAACAGGAACAATGCGTTCACTCCAAATGACATTTCCATCACGAATAAAACGCTCTTGAAATTGAGTTTGCTTTTTCACACCTTCAGATGTAAGCGCCATGCTTTCGAAAGTCATAATCGCGGAAAGCGGTGCGGCCAGTGCGGAGTTGGTTAACAACAAAAAACTTGCTAAAGATAAAAAATTTTTCATAGAGGTTCCATAAAAGAAAACACCCAACCAAGAGGTCAGGTGTTTAAAGGTCGCGCAATAATTAGAAGCCAAACGCAGTGCTAACTAACTTAAATACTTTCGTATTATCGATAGTGCCTTTAAATGTTTTGGATGCAGTACCTGCGCCAGTTGCAAACAACATGACATCGCCGCCGCCGTGACTTTCACCACCCAAGGTTGCTTTAATGCCTGCTTCTTGCAGGTAGTCATCGTGCAGTACTTGAGTTGCGTCGGCATTGCCTTCAATCAAAGTGCTACGTACAGCAGGGCGGTTTGGGCCGTTACCGAATACAAGCGTGGTGTAGTTTTTACCATCCACATCCAGCAATTCTTTACCGTCTTTGTAATTTTTAACGGTGCCCAAAATATCGCTACCGCGTTTGCCGTAACCATTAAATGTCATTGTGTGATCGTGGTCAGCAGTAACAACGATCAAGGTGTTTTTCAAATCAGGATCGCGTTTTTTCATTTCATCCAATGCTGCTTTAATCGCATCATCAAATGCAATGGTATCTTCCATAACACGCTTGGCGTTAGTGCCGTGCAAAGCGTGGTCGATACGGCCACCCTCAACCATCAAGAAGAAACCTTGTGAGTTTTGACCCAATACATCAATGGCTTTTAAAGTCATTTGAGTAAGGCTTGGCTCATCGATATTTTTCTTCACACGATCCAATTCGTATTCCATATGGCTAGCGTTGAACAAACCAAATAATTTGGTTGTTGCTTTTGCGTCAATTGCTGCAAGACCGCTACCGGTATTGGCGTAGCTGTAACCATTCGCTTTCATTTCGGCAACTAAGTCGCGGCCGTCGGTACGCTTACCTTTACCGTTTGCAGTTGCTACTGCTGGCAAGAAGTTATCGCGACCACCACCAAGTAATACATCCAAACCTGTACCGAGTTTAGTGTTGTAACCAACACCATTTACAACGGCTTGTGCTGCAATATTATTTTCAGCATCGCGATGGCAAATGTGCGAATAAGTTGCAGCTGGTGTTGCGTGAGTAACGCGAGTCGTGGTTACTGCGCCTACTGATTTTCCTTTGGCTTTTGCCAATTCAAGCAAAGTGTCTACCGGAGTACCGTTGCCAGTAGCAGGGCAGTTTGAATCTGCGCCTGTTGGTTTAATGGCTTTGGTATCAGATGACATAGAGAGCACTTCGTTATTCATTTTCACGCCGGTCATGTAGGCCGACATTGAAGGTGCTGAGTCAGTGGTTTGTGCATCGTTTGAATAGGTTTTAATTTTGGCGGTACGGGTTTTACCGTCAAGCTTTTCCATATTCAATTCGCCTTCTTCCTTATATTTGTAAATGCGTGCAGCAGTTACAGTGGTTGGGCCCATGCCGTCACCGAGGAAGAAAATAACATTTTTTGCTTCGCCCGCAGCGAAAGCTGCTTGCGAACATGCTGATGCTAAAACAGCAGCGAGTAATAATTTTTTCATGATCGATTCCTATAAGTCTTTGGTTGCTACAGCAGGAAATTAAAGGTCAATTGCGCTGCGAATCAGCGTAAAGACTTTAGTGTTGTCCATTACCCCGGTGAAGGAGTCTGCGTTTTTGCCCATGGCGCCAAGGAATACGTTTGTACCGCCGTGCGTTTCGCTACCAGCTGCTACTGGAATAGCGGCTTCTTGATGATAAGTATCTGCAAATACTTGAGTATCGGTCAGCGCAGGGAAATTTTTGCGATCGCCTGCAACACGGTTTTCACCGTTACCGAAACCAATAATGGTGAAGGGCATACCATCCACATCTTTTGCAATTGAGCCATCGGTGTAGTTACGCAAGAGACCTAATACACCTGGATTATTAACGCTGGTTTTACCGGTTCTTGCTGCATATCCGTTAAGCACTAAAGTGTGGTCGTGGTCTGCAGTTACAACAATCAAGGTGTTTTGCAAAGTTGGATCTGATTTTTTAATTTCAGCGATAGCCGCTTTAATCGCGTCATCAAATGCAATTGTGTCTTGCAGTGCTTTAATTGCAGTCGTTTCATGCAAAGCGTGATCGATACGACCGCCTTCAACCATCAAGAACATTCCGTTAGGATTTTTCTTCAATGTTTGAATTGCTTTTACTGCCATTTCTGCAAGGCTTGGTTCGCCAGTACCGTTTCGAACCAAATCGTAGTTCATGTGGCTTGAATTAAATAATCCGAATAATTTGCTGGTTGCTTTTGCATCCACGGCATTCAATTCAGTTTGATTGCTGGCGTAGGTGTAGCCTTTGGCTTTCATTTCGGCGATCAAATCGCGACCGTCTGTACGCTTGCCGCCCGCAGATGTTGGTTGAAAGAATTGGCGACCGCCGCCAAGTACAACATCAACACCGTCTAACAATTTATCGTTATAACCTTTGTCGGTTGTAGCTGGTACTAGTTGTGCAGCAATGGTATTTTCTGCATCGCGATGACAAATGTGAGAGTAGGTTACTGCAGGTGTTGCATGAGTAACGCGAGTCGTAGTTACTACACCCGTTGCAATACCTTTTGATTTTGCAATTTCTAACAAAGTGGTCACAGGTTTGCCGTTAGTGCTTGGGCAAGTGCTGTCGGTACCTTTTAAATAGCTTGCGCCTTTTTCGTCGAATGCTTTGGTGTCCGGGGTCATTGAAATAACTTCGTTATTCATTTTTACGCCGGTCATATACGCAGCCATTGATGGAGCTGAGTCGGTTACCTGTGCATCGTTGGAATAAGTTTTAATAAATGCAGTTTCAGGGAAAGTGTCGATAGTTAATTCACCATCTTCACCCACACCGTAAATACGTGCAGCAGTTAATGTGGCAATCCCCATACCGTCACCCAAAAAAAATAAAACATTTTTTGGGGTAGTGGTAGGAGCTGGGGTCGGTTCTACGGTAACGGATGATTTTGATGAGCCGCCGCAAGCGGTCAATGCTAATGAAATGGCAGTGCAAAGTAAGAGTTTTTTCATAATAGCCTCCTTAAAGCTGTCGCTAAAGTAGACCTTTAATATGAAGCTTTTAAGAAAGAAACATGACCATTTGGTAACAGAAATATGACGAAGGGGAGGCTTATCGAGTCAGTTATTTTGTGGCTTCTTTTATGGTTTTAATGAGGTTGGTTAAGTCATCGTTGCCGTTCCGTTTATAAATTAGCCGCCCTTGTGCATCTAATAGACTAATAGTGTTGGAGTGAACTATTTCATCGCCTTCATTGCGATACTTAATATTAAATAGAAGGGCGAGTTCGCGAGTGTCTTGTTCTGTGCTGCTTAAAAAATGCCATCCGGTTAATTTATGTTCATTTAAAAATGCCTTCCTGACTTCACTGGAATCTTTGCTTGGGTCTAAAGAAATTAGCGTAAATTGTGTTTTCTGTAATTCTTTTTTGCTGAGTGCTTTTTGAACCCGTTGTAAGTCCATAACAATAACAGGGCACATACTTGTGCAATGGGTGTACACAAAAGCAACAATTTCAATTTTGCCGCTGAACTCCTCTAACTTAATCGTTTTACCTGTTTCTAATTGCCATTGAGTTTCAGTTTGATACAAAGAGTCTTTGGCTAGGTCTGCACGAGTTGCAAGCGAAAGCAAAAGGCCACATAAAAAGATTATTTTTTTCATGGTGTTGGTTCCTGTGAAATATCGTATGCGCAGCGAAAGCCTAAGTTTGCCAAGGTATAGCGAGCGGAAAGTGAACTGCGCATCGCAAAGCGCATAAATGTCGCATAGTCGTTTGGATCTGCGCTGCGTGCACTGCCGCCACCGCAAAAAAATTGATTATCAACGGCGGCATCGCCGCGTGATTCTCCACTGGTCATGCTCGCATTAAAATCTTGCGTCCACTCCCAAATTAATCCGTGCATATCAAACACACCAAACGCATTGGCGGGATTCTGTGCAACATTAGCGAGTAAGCTAGGGGTTGGCTTTTCGTACCAAGTTAAAATAT
Organism: Cellvibrionaceae bacterium; assembly: GCA_021151525.1. Taxonomy (GTDB): domain Bacteria; phylum Pseudomonadota; class Gammaproteobacteria; order Pseudomonadales; family Cellvibrionaceae; genus Cellvibrio. The sequence continues at coordinate 22,938 of JAGKXD010000033.1, forward strand.
GTTGCTGATAATCTTTTGAGTTGGTTTGATTGGCTTGTGCTGCAAATTCCCATTCTGCTGTAGTGGGTAAGCGCCCATGTTGTGCACGACAATAAGCTTGCGCCGCAAACCAAGACACGTATGTGACAGGAGCTTGTAAACTTTCCTGTATGGGGTGAGGTGTGTTATCTATTTCAATCCATGTTTTTAAATAATTAGCCTCCGCAAATAATTCAGATAAATTTTTAGGCTGCCAGTGCGGTGTATTTTCAACGAATGCGTAATATTGAGCGTTGGTGACGGGTGTTGTATCTAACCGAAAAGATTTAATGGCTTCTGCTTTGTCGGTATTTTTCATAAACGGAGTGCGATAGCTACCACTCGGTATTAATACCGATTCAGCGTAAGCGTCATAAGTTAATAAAAAAAATAACCCTAAAAGTAAGCGCATAATAATGGGCTAAGCCTTTACTTAGCCCTAATTCCTATAGGTATTATTCTGTCGCAGCGTTTTGAGGTTTTGCGCGCACCTTGGCAACGTCTTCGGGAGCTAATCCATCGCTTTTATTTCCCCAGCTATTAGTCACATAGCTTAAAACATTGGCGATTTGTTCATCCGTTAACTGAAAGGCGGGCATGGCACCTACGAAAGTTTTGTCATTGACAACAATCGTACCTTGGCGGCCATTGATCACAATACCTGCTGCGCGCAATTTATCTTTCATTAAGAAATCTGATTTTGCCAAAGGTGGAAATGCATTGGGTATTCCTTCGCCGGTGGGTTGATGGCAGGCAGCGCAGTTTTGTTCGTAAATACGTTGACCCAACTGAATACGTTCCTGTAGGGATTTAGCAGCAACTGCTTTAACAGGTTCCTCCAAAGATTGAATTGCATTGCCTTCTGGTAAATAAACGGTGTCAGATTGTTTGCCGGAATAGATGGTTTTATTTTCTGGCCCACTAACTTTTATCATACCCAGGGCCCCTTTATTGAAGGCGCGAAAAATGGAGTGATCCACCATAATGAAAGTGCCGGGCACTTCTAATTTAAATTCAACAATACTTGAGCCGCCAGCGGGAATTAATTCTGTTTGCACATTGTGGTTAACTAAATCACCTCCAGAGACATAAACCTTATCAAAAATTTCACCAATCACATGAAAGCTAGATACTAAATTCGGGCCGCCATTGCCAACGTAAAGACGAATTGTTTCTCCGGTTTTAGCAGTAATGGCATTGTCGCCCACAAGTGAGCCAACCGCGCCGTTAAATACAACGTAATCAGCATCTTCTTTTACGGCTTTAGACATATCGAAAGGCTGCAAGCCTGGTTCACCGTAATTGCCTTTGGTGTAAAAATCACCTTGCATGACGTAATACTCGCGATCAACTTTGGGCAAGCCATTTTTCGGTTGCACTAAAATTAAACCGTACATGCCGTTGGCAATGTGCATGCCCACGGGCGCTGTTGCGCAGTGATAAACATAAAGCCCTGGGTTGAGTGCAGTGAAACTAAATTTTGAAGAATGACCGGGGGCTGTGAAGGATGAAGCTGCACCGCCACCCGCACCTGTAACTGCGTGTAAATCAATATTGTGTGGCATTTTGCTGGTGGGGTGATTGGATAAATTAAATTCCACTTCATCGCCTTCGCGAATGCGAATAAATTTACCCGGTACTGAGCCGCCAAACGTCCAAAAAGTATATTCAACACCATCTGCCAAACGCTTAACGACTTCTTTGGTTTCAAGGTTGACGACAACTTTTGCCGCATGGTCGCGTGTAATTGCGGGGGGAACATTAGGGGCGTCTGTAAGAACAGCTTGCTCGGTAGGTAAATCCGCTAGAGCACAGGAAGCTGCAAGGCTTAAGAGTAAAAGACTTATTTTTTGATTTATACGCATAAGGCTATCCTTTGGCTGTGATGAGTGAAATCATGTTAAACGATTTTCCTTGAGTATGTTCTTTGCGTGAGCGTAAAGATCTGATGTAGATCAATCTTTGCCTTCTAGATGCTTATTAATTCCTGATTAAAAAACAGTTAGCTATGCAGTTAACTTTATAAAATAAGGCCGCTGTTATGCAGCGGCCAGGTTTTTTCTGTGAGATAGTTTAATACCAAAATCTCAAGCCCATGACTAAGCTTGTGTCTCTCAATGGTTCCTGAGTTGCTTTCGCATAATCTTCCGTGGCACCAAATTTTTTATTCCAGTTGATACCTATGTAGGGAGAAAATTCTCTGCGGATTTCGTAGCGTAGACGCAAACCAGCTTTCGCCTCAGATAGGCCAGAGCCGGTCGCCGTCTCTGCATCATTTTGGCCATAAAAATTAAGTTCTACATCAGGCGAAAGAATTAATTTTTGCGTGAACAAAAGCTCATAGCCAGCTGAAATACGTGCGGCTACTCTCCCAGAATCCCCCACAAACAATGCCGTACCTATATCAAAGAAGTAGGGGGCTAAGCCTTGTATGCCTATAACACCCCAAGTGCGTGAGGGCGATGGCTTTATATCTTTGCGTAGCCCCAGTTGCAGATCCCAATAAGTGCTTATTGCGTGACTATAGAGGGCTTGTAGTTCTGCGTCTTGAGTTTTTCCATTGCGGTTATCTATTTCTGTTTTTAGCCAAAGTTTATTGAGGTCTGTCCCTATCCACATTTGTGCTGCAATATTTTTGGCTGAATCTTGATCGCGAATTTCCAGTTGATCAAACATTACTTTGGTAACCACAGGGTTGTCGCCATGATCATGCATTTGTTCTTCGTTATGCATTTGGCTGTGCTCATCCGCATTAGCGAAGGTTGCCGGAAAATAACAACTGGCGGTGATAAGTGTTGCGATTAATTTTTTGACATAAATAGGTTTCATCATAATTCTCCTACACCACCTTCACCATGCGCATCATGCCGAGCATGTGGTAAAGCAAATGACAGTGATAAGCCCAGCGGCCTTTTGCATCTGCAGTAACTAAATAACTTATTTTAGAGCCGGGTTGCACTAACACAGTATGTTTGCGCGGAATAAAATCCGGGTCGCCAGTTTCTAGTTCGCTCCACATTCCATGCAAGTGAATAGGGTGGGTCATCATGGTGTCATTGATAAGAATAATACGCACGCGTTCACCAAATGTTAATTCCAGCGGTGGGGCATCCATAAAACTTTGACCATTGATTGACCACATGTAGCGGTGCATATTGCCGGTTAAATGCAATTCTATTTCGCGCGTAGGTTCGCGTGTATCGCGTGTGGGTTCAAGCCCGCGTAAATCCGCATAGGTGAGAACTTTTCTGCCATAAAGATGCTGATTGTGGCGCAGCCCAATACCGGGGTCTGCAAGCCCGCTCGCTGGTGCTTCTGCGCGCATATCGGTTTGCGGACCGGTTTCTGTTTTAGGGTGAATAATTTTTCCATTGCTATCAAAATTGCTACCAAAGCCTGCCTTAGCTAAATGATTTGTCGCAGGTGATTCAGTTTGTATAGCGCTCATATCATGGCTGCTGTGATCCATTCCTTCCATTGAATGCATTGTGTGATCCATATGATCCATGCCGCTCATTGCACTCATATCATGTGCGTTGTGATCTGGTTTAGGTATGCTCGTGCTATGAGAGCTGTGATCTACGGCATTCTGCGAGTTGCCAGTATGTTGGCTGTGATCCATTCCACCCATGCCCATATCGCTATGGCTCAAAACCGGTGCTGGATCTAACGCGGGAGTTTTGGCTTTTATGTTGGGATTAGTCGTAAGTGTGCCGCACGCAAAACCAGTACGATCAATATTTTGCGCAAAAATAGTGTGGGCACTATCAGCTTCAAGTGTGACAATAACATCGTAAACTTCAGCATTGGCTATACGAAATTCATCAACGCTAACTGGTTTAATGTTTTGTCCGTCGGCGGCAACAACCAACATTTTTAATCCGGGAATGCGCACGTCAAAAATAGTCATGGCTGCGCCGTTAATAAAGCGCAAGCGAACTTTTTCACCGGCTTTGCATGAACCCATCCAATTTTGTGCGGGCGTAATGCCATTGATTAAATAGGTGTAGCCAGCAACATCCGCAATATCGGTATCGCTCATCCGCATTTGATTCCACATGGCGCGATCATTCCACGTTTGTGCAAAACCTTTGGTTTTTAAATCGCTCCAAAAATCGCTCAGCGTGCGTTCACGATAGTTGTAGTAGTGGCTCATTTTTTTAAGGTTGGAATAAATTTTTGCGGGCTCGACATCTGTCCAATCAGATAACAGCACAACCATCTCGCGATCATAAGCTACAGGATCTGCTTCTTTGGGATCGATAATAATTGCACCCAGCAATCCGGTTTGCTCTTGAAAGCCCGAGTGGCTGTGGTACCAATAGGTGCCGCTTTGCTTTACATCGAACGCATATTCAAAAGTTTCGCCAGGTTTAATTCCGGTGAAATCAAAACCGGGAGAACCATCCATTGTTGACGGCAAAATAATGCCGTGCCAGTGAATGGATGTGTCTTCTGTTAAATGATTGGTCACGCGAATGGTAACGCGCTCGCCTTCCTTCCAACGCAAAATAGGTGCGGGTAAGCTGCCGTTAACTGTAGTAGCGATTGATTTTTTGCCAGTGTAATTAACGGTTTGGTAGCCGATGTGTAAATCAAATTGGTTGCCGCTTAATATTTTTACATCAGATATTAGGGCGGCTGAATCAGCCAATAGCGTTTGTGAAAATGGCAGGCTTGCTAATGCAGCTGCAGAATATGCACCCAGCACAAAGTGCCTGCGCGAAAGACTTGGCATATTAATGGTTTTCATAGAGCCTCCTTGGATAAGCTCATACTCATAAAATGGTTTTACGAAAATGATTAAACATGTGAATGCGGAAATGACTTGCCAAATTTTGGGCGTAGTTATCCCGTATTAGCAGAAGATGGGTGGTCGATAGAGCGAAGAAACAAAGGGAGTGGGTATCATGCCAAAATAAAATGCTTCGATAGCTGAATCAATTTTACTTAATAGAAAGGCAATGCTGACGTTCGTGCTTGCAATAGAACACCCACCCATTAGGCAGTGCCCCATAGTTTTACAGCAATCAACTGTTCGGTGCTGGTTTTGAGCAGGATTATTTGCATCCATAGAGTGATGCATATGCGCCATTGCAGGGTCGCTCATATCCATAGCACTCATATCCATTGCATCCATCTTATTATTTTTAGTGGAGGATACGAATGTAGATTGCTCGCAATTCATAGCAGCAGTTGCCATGGTCTGGCCGCAAAAGGCCAAGAGCAAAAGTATGACAATGAATCTATGGAGGCGAACCCTGAGCATAGTGGTGACTATTTAGGAGATTTTGGAAAGCATAAGGCAAGTTTAGTGGGTGCGTCTAGCTTTATGACTGGTGTTTATCGTTGGGTTGATTTTGATCATTTAAACCCAAAACTCCAAGTGCGATGCAGCTGAATTAAACAATGTTACAATCTCGCTGGTAAAGTATTTGAGTTCTGATTGAAAGGTTACTTACGTATTTATGAAAACACCCCTGATCACTAAAGAGGGCTTGGAAAAACTCAAGGCCGAGCTAGATCATTTGTGGCGCGTCGAACGCCCAGATACCACCCAAAAAGTATCTTGGGCTGCAAGCTTGGGCGACCGCTCAGAAAATGCAGACTATCAATACAACAAAAAGCGCCTACGCGAAATTGATCGCCGCGTGCGCTATTTACGCAAATGTATTGAGGATTTAAAAGTGGTGGAATACTCGCCTGTGCAGGAAGGCAAAGTTTTCTTTGGTGCATGGGTAGAAATAGAAAACGATGATGGCGAACAAAAACGTTTTCGCATAGTCGGCTATGATGAAATTTTTGATACCAAGGATTACATTTCCATAGACTCACCAATGGCGCGCGCACTTATTAAAAAAGAAGTGGATGATGAAGCAGTAGTGCGAACAGAGGCCGGCGAGTTTGTTTGGTATGTGACTAAGATTGAGTATCGGAAGTAGGTTGCTAGTACAGGTTAACCTCCACATACATATGTCTTTGGAGGCCAACCTTTTGGCTAAGTACTTATGCTTCACAGATTGTATTTAGCTTTAGAGTTTGCGCTATGCTTATTCCTGCCAAGGCTGTTGTTGCTTGTAACTTGTCAGGCGTAAATTTGCAGCATCAAGTCTCCCAATCGTGCCCTTTGCAAATGTAACTGCCTGTAGTTGAGCCGAAATAGCTTGCTCAAACATTCCATTTGCCGCAAATGCTGCTGCAAGTGTTTCATAACCAGTGGTTTTGTCTAAATAGTTTTCATATACGGAATTGACCAGCGCTAATGATTTTTTCGGATTTTGAATTTTGGGATCTTTGTCTGTTGCCAAAATCCATGCGAGTTTCATTATGGCTTTAGGGTTCTGCAAGTCTGCACTGCGCTGTAAAAACTCTATAGCTTTCAGTTTATCTTGATCAATCAATTCACCCTCCAGCAATATTGAGCCTATCCAATACATGGAGATAGGGTCATTTAACGACATTTCAGTCGTCATCCATTTAAGCGCTTTTTGTGGTTCTCGTTTGACTCCCGAGCCAAAAACTAACAGAGACGCTAAGTTGCGTTGAGCTTCGGCATTGCCCATTTGAGCAGCTAAAAGGCGTAATTTTTTTATTTTATTTTCTATGTCCGGCGTTCTCGGTACATCATAAAGCGCTTTTACCCAGCCGTAAATTTCATCAGCATTATTCAAGTCGGGTGGTTGTGGTGTGCGTCTCTGCTTTGTTGAAGATAGATCGAGCCGTTCAACATGGGTTGTGACTAGAAAATGTGCAATTGATTTACCTTCGATTTTTGCTGTTTTACTTTTGTATTTTTCAAAGCTATATATGATTTCTTGTGCGGTCATATCCCCATCTAAAACAGGCACTGAATAATTTCTAACAACTCCATTTTTATCTACATCATATTCTATTTCAATAGAATTAAACATTTTAAAATTCTTGGGAGGTATACGAAAAGACTCAACCAATTCGGGATATTTATATTTCGACTTTTCATCAATGTAGGATGGGTATAAATCCAAAGCTAATTGAGTATCTCCATAGATGTTAATTAGTTGATCTGCTTTTTGTAGCGCTATTTTTTTTTGAGATTCATCTAGCCGATTGAATATTTTTTCTTTCATTTGGGTTCGGCTAGCGTCGCCATCAGTTGCTGATAGCGCGAACCATGCATACCCTTCGGTTAATTCCTTTTCAACGCCTTCGCCTCTTACAAACATAACAGCCACATTCATTTGTGACTGTTTATGCCCTAGTACCGCTAATAATTTGAATTCTTTGTTGGCTTCGGGGAAATTATTATTCTTATAATTGGTGAGCGCTCGATTAAAGTCTCCGTGAGAGTGTGAGGATGAAAAAATCAATAAGTACAGTATAAACAAGCGGGATATTTGCTTCATTGAGTGATCCATTTCTTCGGTTTGTTTATGTTTAATGTAAAATTATATTTTTGTTTGTGGGGCTAGAGGTTTAATTTATATTAACTAACGCAGTTTAGGTAGTCTCTATACATCATTAAATACTTCCAAATAAAACCCCAATTCCGCTTCAATCGCTTTCTGAATACTTTCTGCTTGCCTAAAGCCATGACCTTCTTCTGCAAAAGTCACATAGGCATTTTTAATTCCTTTTGCCGTTAAAGCATTTACCATGGCTTCTGCTTGATTCGGTGGAACGACTTTATCTTTTAATCCCTGCAAAAAAATCACCGGGCAATTTAATTGTTCGATGTGATGAATCGGTGAGCGTGCATGATAGATTTCTTGTTGTGCTGGATATTCGCCAACTAATGAATCCAAATAGCGTGCTTCAAATTTATGGGTGTCTTTAGCGAGTGCTTCTAAATCGCCTATGCCATATAAACTTGCTCCTGCCTTAAATGTATCGCCAAAGGTGAGGGCGGCAAGTACTGTATAACCGCCAGCGCTGCTACCGCGAATGGCGATTTTGTTTTTATCGACAAGGCCGCGCTCAATTAAATAGTTTGCGCCACTGCACACATCAATTACATCAGTTACACCCCAATTATTTTTTAAGCGGTCACGATATTGGCGGCCATAGCCTGTACTGCCGCGATAATTCACATCCAATACGGCAAAGCCACGGCTAGTCCAAAATTGGATTTTAATATTGAGCGATGTTTCTGTTGCACCAGTAGGGCCACCGTGGCACATCACGATCAGCGGTGGCAGTGTATTTTCAGGTGCGGTTACGGTTTTATTTTTAGGCGCGTAATAAAATCCATGGGCAATTTCGCCATCGCTCGTGGTAAAGCTAATAGCCTCGGGCTGCGCAATATCATCGCTAGTTAATGTGCTTGGATTTGTCAGTAATGCAGCTTCAATAGGGCCATTATGGAAGCGATAGAGTGCATTGGATTGAGTTGCGCTGGCCGCTAAAAAATAAGCTTGTTGGTTGTGGCAGCGAACGCCTGCGATATCTTTAAATTCATTGGGAATTTTGCGGAGCGATTTATGGGTAATATCGATTAAACCGAGATTCCATTGTCCATTTTGGCTAAAACAACAAAATATTTCTTTACCATTAATAAAACCATAAGTGCTCATGCCAAACACCCATTGCGGCGTTGCAAATTCAGCAGGTAGATCGCAAATACATTCGACGTTGCCTGAGCCATCAGCGTCAGCGCCTTCGGCGCAATTAAAAGTATGGCGATAAATATTCCACCAGTTGTTGCGGTCTGAAACAAAAAATAATTCGTCAGTTGGCGACCATTGCGGTTGGAAAATAGATTCGTTTTTACTTCCGGCAATTAAGCGAGTGCTGGTGATCTTGCCTGCTAGATTTATATCTGCACAGTAGCATTCCGTACCATCCCACGGCATTTGCGGGTGGTTCCAACACAAATAGCTTAATTTATCGCCCGCCAAATTTAAGCGTGGGTTGCTGTAAAAATCTGCGCCTGTAACCTGAACTTGCGTTTCACCGTTTAAATCAAGCGCAACTATTTCGCTGCGCGCATCAATTTTTTCGGCGTGATTTGCTTTGGTGTGATCTTCGCGCACACAAATTAAACGTTGATGTTTTTTATCCCAACAAAAATCAGCGTAACGATAATTTCCAATGGGTGATAGTGCGGCTAATAGGTGTGTTGCGCGATCAATCATATAAATTCGTTGATCTGTATCCAGCACACAAAAAATACGTTCCGGTGTAACCAAATAGCTAGCGCCGCCATATTCGTAGGCGCGAGTGCGAACGCTATGCGGTTCGGCTAACACATCTTTGCGTGCGCCATTAGCGCAGAGTTGCACCAATGCATTACGGCCTTTTTCAGCGGGGCGCGATTCAATCCACAATAAGTCATCACCACAAGCTTGGGGTTCGCTAATTTTGGAACTTTGTTGTGTAAGCATTTCTGCGGTGATGGGGGATGGCCATTTGCCATAGGGAAATGAGGTCAGCATGTACATATTCCGAATAATTGAAAGCCTATTGTGGCGTTATTGGGGATTATCGTATGGCGTAATGTGCAATCCAAGCAGAACTACATGAAACGGCGGTTTTTATTTGGGTGGTTTTCAGATTTAATAGGCACACAATTTTTTGATGCCTAGTTCTTTTCATGCCATTTTCATCCGCTCAACTTAAGGTTTTTTTGCCTCCCGTATTGGCTGTTTCAAACGAAACAACCTGGTGGGTGGCTTTATCGGGCGGCTTGGATTCCTGTGTGTTGTTGCATTCACTCGCGACTTTAAACTTGCCGGTAAAGCTGCATGCTTTGCATATCAACCACCAAATTTCGCCTAATGCGAATAGCTGGCAGCAACATTGTGCGGATTTATGCGCGCAATTAAATATTCCGTTTACGGCTGTGAGCGTCGATGTGAAAAACACCGGTCGTGGCATTGAAGATGCGGCACGCGAAGCGCGTTATGCAGTATTTACGCTGCATCTTACCCAAAACGATTACCTCTTAACCGCCCATCATGCCGATGACCAAACCGAAACCATGCTCTTGCGTTTAATGCGCGGCACGGGTCCACGCGGTTTGGCAGCTATGGCGCAGCAACGTCCTTTGGGGGCAGGAACTTTGCATCGCCCCTTGCTTAGTTTTACGCGCGTCGAACTGGAAGCCTATGCACAGGCCAACGGTTTGAGCTGGGTTAATGATGAAAGCAACAGCAACGATCACTACGACCGCAATTATCTGCGCAACCAGGTCATGCCGCTGCTGCGGGAGCGTTGGCCGTCTTTTGCTAACAAGTGGCAGCAAACCGCAGATTTATGTGCCGCAAATGAAGCTTTGATTGATGAGCTAGCCGCGCAGGATTTGGTTTTAGCAGATTTCAAAACCGAGTTTGTCGGCACCAGCATCAGTCTTTCGTATCTGGAAGGCCTATCAAGCAATCGTCGCAATAACCTGATTCGTAGCTGGCTGCGAGGTCAAGGGCTGAGTACGCCGGAGCAGCAGCATATCGAGCAAATCGAACGACAAGTTCTTGCGGTTCGGCAAGATGCAGAAACTCAGGTCACTTGGGGCGATGTGTCATTGCGTGTCTATCGCCAACGTGTTTACGCCTTGCCTTTAGCCGATTTGCCTCTTGTTCCTGACGTTTTGCCTGACTTTGCATCAGTTCTTGAGTTGCCGTCAGGCTTCGTTTTGCATTTTGGGTTCTGTGAGAAACATACAAAGCCTTTGTTGAAAACAGATCTCTCCAATCTGCATTGCCGCTTTCGGCAAGGTGGCGAGCGCTGCAAACCAGTAGGGCGTGGTCACTCGCAAACTTTGAAGCGCTTGTTGCAGGATTATGACGTTGAGCCCTGGTTGCGTGAAAGTCTGCCTCTGATTTACAGCGGTGATGAGCTGGTCGCCGTGGCCGATCTGTGGATTTGCGAGGGCTACCAAGCCGATGCGGCCGGTTATTGCCTGAAATACGAGCGAATCCCAAAAGCCAGTACGCCATAAGTTAGCTTTTCTCATTTGAAGCCAGCTTTTCGTTGAGCCAGCATCCTCTTTCGGGTAGACTGGCGCCCCGTCCTGAAAGATAAACCTCACGCCCCGCAACGGGTGCAAATTTGATCGTTTATCTCCATCTGCTTTGTTTATTTACAGCTCAATCAATTACTTGCAATTAGGTTTTCAATGACACGATATATATTCGTTACTGGCGGTGTTGTTTCTTCTTTGGGGAAAGGCATTGCGTCTGCCTCTTTGGCGGCCATCCTTGAAGCTCGCGGTCTGAAAGTGACCATCATGAAGCTCGACCCCTATATCAACGTTGACCCCGGTACCATGAGTCCCTTCCAGCACGGTGAAGTTTTTGTGACCGAAGACGGCGCTGAAACCGATCTAGATTTGGGCCATTACGAGCGTTTCATTCGTACCAAAATGACTCGCCGCAACAATTTCACTACTGGCCGTGTCTATGAAACCGTGTTGCGCAAAGAGCGCCGCGGTGATTACCTCGGCGGCACCGTACAAGTAATTCCGCACATCACTGACGAAATTAAACGCCGCATTTTAGAAGGTGGCCGCGATGTTGATGTGGCATTGGTAGAAATTGGCGGAACTGTCGGTGATATCGAATCACAACCATTTCTTGAAGCCGTGCGCCAATTAAAAGTTGAGATGGGTTCACGTGCGTTGTTGATGCATTTGACGCTCGTTCCTTACATTGCCACCGCTGGCGAAACAAAAACCAAACCAACACAACACTCGGTAAAAGAATTGCGTTCAATTGGTTTGCAACCCGATATTTTGTTGTGCCGTTCAGAAAAATTGGTTGATGAAGATTCACGCCGTAAAATTTCTCTGTTCACCAACGTTGCCGAGCGCGCCGTTGTACCTCTGCCAGATGCAGATACCATCTACTCAATTCCACGCTTATTAAAATCTTACGGTTTGGATCAAATCGTTGTGGAATTGTTGGGCTTGCAATGCCCTGAAGCAGATTTGAGCGAGTGGGATAAAGTTGTCGAAGGCAAATTGAATCCAACTAAAACCGTTACGATTTCCATGGTTGGTAAATACATGGAGTTGCTTGACGCTTATAAATCGTTGATTGAAGCATTGACTCACGCCGGCATTCACACCAGCACCAAAGTCAATATAAATTACATCGATGCAGAGCGTGTTGAAAACGAAGGCATTGATATTCTGAAAGATGCCGACGCGATTCTGGTTCCCGGCGGTTTCGGTGAGCGCGGTGTTGAAGGTAAGTTGATGGCTGTGCAGTACGCCCGTGAAAACAAAGTACCTTACCTCGGCATTTGCTTGGGTATGCAATCTGTAGTGATTGAATTTGCACGCAACGTATTAGGTTTGAAAGGCGCGAACTCAACCGAGTTTGATAAAAGCGCTCCGCATCCAGTTATAGGTTTAATTACCGAATGGATCACCGCCGATGGCGAAGTTGAGAAACGCGATGAATCATCTGACCTCGGCGGCACTATGCGTTTAGGTGCGCAAGAATGCCGTTTGGTTGCCGATGCAAAAGCCCGCGAAATTTACGGTGCAGATGTGATTGTTGAACGTCACCGTCATCGTTATGAAGTGAACAACAACTATGTTGATCAAATGCAAAAAGCCGGTTTGAAAATTGGCGGTTGGTCTGCAGATGATACCTTAGTTGAAATGGTTGAGTTGCAAGATCACCCATGGTTTGTTGCTTGCCAATTCCACCCGGAGTTCACCTCAACTCCACGTGATGGACATCCGCTGTTTACTAGTTTTGTAAACGCGGCTTTGGCGAATAAAAAATAGATTTTTAATAGGAAGTCGTCATTCTCGCGAAGCGGGAGCTGCGCTGGCTTGCAGCTCCCGCTTCGCGAGAATGACGATTCTCCTAACGCAAAGGAAATTTTAGTGAGTCAAGAAATCGTAAAAGTAGGCAATCTTCAAGTAGGTAATTCTCTGCCGTTTGTTTTATTCGGTGGCATGAACGTACTTGAATCACGCGATATGGCAATGCAAGTTGCAGAAGCCTATGTGCAAGTTACACAAAAGCTCGGTATTCCTTACGTTTTCAAAGCGTCATTCGATAAAGCAAATCGCTCATCAATTCATTCTTATCGCGGCCCTGGTATGGAAGAGGGTTTAAAGATTTTTCAGGAAATCAAACAAACCTTTAATGTTCCAGTCATTACAGATGTACATGAAATTCATCAATGTGCACCCGTAGCAGAAGTTGCCGATGTTATTCAATTGCCTGCATTCCTAGCACGTCAAACCGATTTGGTTGTTGCTATGGCAAAAACCGGTGCAGTAATTAATATCAAGAAGCCACAGTTTTTAAGCCCCGGCCAAATGAAAAATATCGTTGAAAAATTTGGCGAATGCGGCAATGAACAAATTATTTTGTGCGACCGCGGCACCAACTTTGGTTACGACAATTTAGTAGTAGATATGCTCGGCTTCCGCACTATGCGTGAAGTGAGCGGCAATGCACCGGTTATTTTTGATGTAACGCACTCGCTGCAATGCCGTGACCCTATGGGGGCAGCATCCAGCGGTCGCCGTCATCAAGTGGCTGAATTGGCGCGCGCCGGTATGGCAGTTGGTTTGGCAGGTTTATTTTTAGAAGCGCACCCAAATCCTGATCAAGCCAAATGCGATGGTCCAAGCGCATTACCATTGGATAAGTTAGAACCATTTTTGGCACAAATTAAAGCTATTGATGATTTGGTAAAAGGTTTTCCATTGCTCGATATTAAATAAGCTGAATCAAAAAGCTGAAACTACGAATTCAGTAAGACAGCAAACTGACGACATTCGAAGAAGATGTCATTGCAACACAAGCACTTTGACAGCAGTACACATACGAATTTTTTATAACACTCGATTTAAACATTTGGAGTAAACACATGACTAAGATTGTTGATATTAAAGCCTTTGAAATTTTGGATAGCCGCGGCAATCCAACTGTTATGGCAGAAGTAATTCTGGAAGACGGTTCTGTTGGTTCTGCGACTGCACCGTCTGGCGCATCAACTGGTTCACGCGAAGCATTAGAATTGCGCGATGGCGATAAATCACGTTACTTGGGCAAAGGTGTTTTAAAAGCGGTTAATAACATCAATACCACTATTAAAAATTTGGTATTGGGTTTTGATGCATTGGATCAACGCGCTCTCGATAACGCCATGATCAAAGCAGACGGTACTGATTTCAAAACCGTATTGGGTGCTAACGCGATTCTCGCTGTATCTTTGGCAAACGCTAAAGCAGCAGCAATCTCCAAAAAAGTTCCACTCTACGCACATATCGCAGATTTGAACGGCACTCCGGGCAAATACTCAATGCCAGTTCCAATGATGAACATCATCAACGGTGGTGAGCACGCTGACAACAACGTAGACATTCAAGAGTTTATGGTTCAGCCAGTAGGTGCAAAAACCTTCGCAGAAGCTTTGCGTATGGGCGCTGAAATTTTCCACACCTTGAAAAAAATTCTGCACGATAAAGGTTTGAGCACTTCAGTAGGTGACGAAGGTGGCTTCGCTCCAAACTTGCCGTCTAACGAAGATGCATTGAAAGTGATCGCTGAAGCTGTTGAAAAAGCGGGCTACAAGTTGGGCGACAACGTTACTTTGGCATTAGACTGTGCTTCAACTGAATTTTACAAAGATGGGAAATACGATTTGGCTGGCGAAGGCCGCGTGTTCACCACTAACGAATTTTCTGACTACTTGGCTGACTTGGCTGCACGCTATCCAATCATCTCTATCGAAGATGGTAAAGATGAAAGCGATTGGGCTGGTTGGGCAGATTTAACCACCAAAATCGGCCACAAAATCCAATTGGTTGGTGATGACTTGTTCGTAACCAACACCAAGATTTTGAAAGAAGGTATTGAGAAGAAAATCGCAAACTCAATTCTGATTAAGTTCAACCAAATTGGTTCTTTGTCAGAAACTTTAGATGCAATCAGAATGGCACAAGATGCTGGCTATACTGCAGTAATCTCTCACCGTTCTGGCGAAACTGAAGACACCACCATTGCTGACTTGGCTGTTGCGACTGCTGCGGGTCAAATCAAAACCGGTTCTCTGTGCCGTTCAGATCGCGTATCTAAGTACAACCGTTTGTTGCGCATTGAAGCTGAATTGGGTGCTGCTGCTCCTTACAAAGGCCGTGCAGAATTCAAGTCGTAAGTTGTTTGTAAAAATAAGGGCCGATTATGTCGGCC
>JAGKXD010000034.1 GCA_021151525.1 Cellvibrionaceae bacterium
GTATTCCTATGAATAATTTACAAAGTAAAATATTTGTATTTTTTATGGCGTTGTTATTCGTCGTTATGGCATTTATTTTGTTGATGGTTTACCGAACAACCTACACGCACACACAAACACAAATTGCAGAACAGTTGGATGCCGGTAACGCAGTCGTACAAAACGAGCTTGAATCTCGAAAACGTTACGTTGGTAGTACCTCGCGAACTATTACTAAAGATTTTAATTTAATAGAACAGGTAGTTAGCCGCGATGCGAATTCAATCGGTGCCGCTATAGAAAGTTACCGTGGCAGAGCGGGTGCTACATTCTCAGTGGTTACCGATATTAAAGGTAATATTATTGCTAGCACCTTAAACGATATGGAAATTGATCGAAAGTTACCCTTCGGTAGTTTTAAAGAAGATGAAATTGCAAAAGCTCAAAGCATTTACGGTATATATAAAGATCGCGCTTATCAAGTATTTATATGGCCGCTATATGCCCCAGAGCCAAACCAAATTGCCTGCTTGGTTATGGGCTATATGCTAGATGATGGGTTGGCAAAACGCCTACAAAAGTTAACTGGGTTAGACGTATCTTTTATTCAGCATGGGAAAGTATTTGCATCAAGTTTAGATAATACAGAGAGGCAACTTTTAAATAGCTCGAAAATTTCCTTAGCATCCACAAATCAATTACAAACGGCAAGTTTTGATAATGTTGATTATGTTACCTACGCAGCGCCTTTGCTAACAAGTGACGGTCAAACAATAACGATTTTATTACAACGCTCGCTAACTGATGCATTGCGTGATTATAAATCATTACAGATACAATTAGTCGCCACTCAAATTTTAAGCCTAATGCTTGCAGCGATAGGTGCATTTTTTATTGCCAGTACAATTACGCGTCCATTACGTAGAATGACCGAATATGTAAAACGTATTGCTGCAGGCAAATACAGCGAACCACTGCCTGAAGACGGTAAAGGCGAAATTGGTATTTTAGTGAAAGAATTTACGCATATGCAGCATGAAATTGCTGAGCGTGAAGCCTCTATTTTGCATCTTGCTTACCATGACGCTCTGACTGGCCTACCTAACCGTAACGACTTCCAGCGTCAGGTGCAAACCCGCTTGGATTTAACGCGCGTTGACAATAGTAGGGCCGCCATTTTTGTCATGGATTTAGATAATTTCAGCGATATCAATGTAACTCTCGGACATCTTTCAGGCGATTTATTATTAAAAAAAGTAGCGGAACGTTTGTTGCTCGAATGCAGGGCTGGCGATCATATAGCCCGCCTTGGTGGTGACGAATTTGCAATATTAATGGGAGACTTCGTCAGTATTCACGATGTTATTCAACTCGTCATGCATTATAGGCAAATCTTTAATGCTACATTTGAGGTAGAAAATATTTCGCTTACAGTGAATGCGACATTTGGTGTGGCCATTTACCCGGAGCATGCAGAAAATGCTGGCACCTTAATGCAGCGCGCTGAAGTTGCTATGTACATTGGCAAGCGAAAAAAAATGCCATATTCAATTTATAACAGTAGTCAAGATCACCACAGTGTGTTGCGTTTAGCGTTGATGAGTGAGTTAAAGTCTGCTATTGAAAATAATGAGTTAGTGCTGCACTACCAACCCAAGCTCGAATTAGCTACAAACACGATTAACGCCGTTGAAGCTCTCGTTCGGTGGATACATCCTGCGCATGGGTTTATCAACCCGAATGATTTTATCCCCTTGGCGGAACAAACCGGCAACATACGTTTGCTTACACGCTGGGTCATTAACAGTGCTTTCGCGCAAAGTAAACAGTGGCGTAATGAACACAATTTTGATTTAACGGTATCCATCAATATATCCGCAGTGGATTTATTAGATCCCGCTTTTCTAACCTATGTAAAATCTCAAATTAATGCGCACCAGCTCCCGCCGCAATCTGTAGTGTTTGAAGTGACTGAAAGCGCAGTTATGGATGATCCTGAAAAGGCAATTGCAATTTTGAGCCAGCTTCACACCATGGGTATTGGATTGTCTATTGATGATTTTGGCACAGGTTACTCATCAATGGCGCAATTAAAACGCTTACCGGTGCATGAATTAAAAATTGACAAAAGTTTTGTATTGGATGTGGTCAATAGTGAAGATGATAAAATTATTGTTCGTTCAACGATAGAGCTTGCACACAACATGCATTTACATGTTGTAGCTGAAGGTGTCGAAAATGTTGCTACGCTCGAATTATTAAAAGACCTAGATTGCGATTCGGCTCAAGGCTTTTATCTTTCAAAACCTATGGATGCTTTCATGTTTGAAAAATGGCTGCATAGTTCACAATACGAGGTTGCTCGCATTGCACAGGATAATTCATGAGACGAGGGCGCATATGCTAGCTATATTGCAACGAGTAATATTCATTGCGCTTACTTATTTTTTTGCAACATCTTCTCTGGCTGAAATAAATGGCCTAATTGATGTGCGCACTGTTTACGCCGATGACACACGGTCTTGGTTGTACGAAGGCTTGGGAAAGCAACGTTTTGATAATGCGCATGATGGCGTGAAATTGGGACAAGCTGTTTTAGATTTACGAGCTAATCTAGCGGATACCATTACCGGTAAGCTAGTTATTAATGGTTATGATGATCGTACCGGTTTTGTAGATATCACAGAGGCTTATGTGCAGTGGAAACCTCTACCGATCAATGGTTATAGGTTCAAGGCAAAACTCGGTGCATTTTTCCCAGCTGTGTCTTTAGAAAATGGTGGTGTGGGTTGGACTAATCCATGGATGCTATCAACATCCGCTATTAATAATTGGGTTGGAGAAGAGCTGCGCACTATCGGAACAGAATTTTCATGGGGTAGGCCAGGGCAATTACATAATTCGCCGCATGACGTTGAATTTATTTCTGCATTTTTTACCGCTAATGATCCTGCTACAAGTCTACTCGCATGGCGTGGGTGGAGTCTTGGTGACAGAATTACCGGCCTAACAGAAAGCTTGCCGCTACCACGTTTGCCAAGTATTTATGGTGCGAGCGGAATTTTTGATTCTCAAGGCAACCGCGACAAACCTTTTACAGAGATTGATCATCGTTATGGCTATTATGTCGGCGCCAATTATGGCTATAACAATTGGTTTAGCATTCGCACCTTGCATTACGATAACCGTGGAAATCCGCTAGGTATTTATGAGGGGCAATGGTCATGGAAAACAAGCTTTGATCATATCGCCATTAAGGCAGACCTAGACAATAATTATTCCATTCTTGCTCAATCAATGCGTGGAAAAACGTTGTGGGGTGTAGAGGATTATGGTGTTAATTCAGCTTATAAGTCTTGGTATTTTCTAGTCAGTAAAGTTGTAGGTAAGTACCGTATTAGCACACGCTATGATCATTTTACCATGGAGGATAATGATCATATACCCGGCGACAATAATGCCGAGGATGGTCATGCAGTTGCGTTGAATGTTATGTACATGATTAACGATGCCAATCAAACGGGTATCGAATATTTAAAGATTTTCAGTCATCGTGCTGGGCGAGAATATTTAACGGATGAATTTGGTAAGAGTGCAGTCGGCCCTGCGAAAAATGAAGTCAGTATACAAATTTTCTATCGCTATAAATTTTAAGTATATCAATCGTTCAAGCTAATCTTGTTTGCCAAAAAATTAAGCGGTTTTCGGCTGGAATCGATGCTAACGAGTGGCTAGGTATTACGCGAGCCGTAAAATGCTCTAGAGGTCTGTTATTGAATAAGGAGGCAGTATAGCGATAGGCATTTATTGCGCCTTCAATTTGATGCATTAGCGCGAATTCTATAAGTACTGCTGGGTCATTCGCGGTTGAATCAGCAATTAATTGAACTTTAACCGCCTCAGGTTTTATGCCACCGAGATAAATACTCACTGCAATATTGCTTATTGAGGCAGCAGATGTTTTCTGCAAGTCGCTAATGTGAATTTCATGCCAATGCTTATGCAACTCTCTTGACCACTCTTCTAATTTTTTTGCTTCACGTAATTCATTGGCTTGACGGACGTTGAGATTATTTGCAGCAGGAATATAAAATTTATCTAAATATTCTTTCAGCATGCGAACACTACCAAAGCGAGTGGTCAACTTAAGCATACTGGCGCGCATGTATTTGAGCCATTCCAAGGGAAGGCCCTGATTATCTCTATAGTAAAAAAGCGGAATGACCTGTGATTCAAGTAAGCAATACAATTGCTCTGCATCCAGTGCATCATCTGTCATGCTAGCAATATTATTTTCCTCACCGCTGACATTCTCATTGCGCCCAATAGCCCAGCCTACATCTTGTTCATAGGCCTCTGCCCACCAACCATCAAGGGTTGAAATATTTAAGCCGCCGTTTACTAAAACTTTCATGCCACTAGTACCACACGCCTCCCAAGGACGGCGAGGTGTATTAATCCATACATCTACACCGCGCACCAACTCTTGCGCTAAGGTTATGTCGTAATCTTCAATAAAAACAACGTGCCGACCCACATCATAGAGTCTAATAAATTGATGCCACGCTTGTAGGGCAAGCTTTCCGGGCTCATCAGCAGGATGCGCTTTTCCAGCAACCAAGAGTTGAACTGGTCGAGCATCATTTGTGAGCAATGCAGCAAGGCGCGCGGGATCATGTAGCAATAAATTCGGGCGCTTATATTCAGCAAATCGACGCGCAAAACCCAAGGTGAGAATGTTGGGATCTAATGGCATGGCAATATTTGTAACACAGTTGGGTGCTGAGGCACGATTTTGCACTTGATGGGTTAATCGCTCGCGAACATATTGCACTAAGTGATCGCGCTCACGTGTTGCCATTTGCCAGAGTTGTGTGTCACTAATGTGTTGGGGTGAATCAACAGATAAGGATTCAGTAAATTCTCGCCAGCGATCTTTACCGCATTGAATTTCCCATAATTCGTCCGCCGAGGAGGAATCCCAGCTAGGAATATGAATGCCGTTAGTAACATGACCAATAGGAATTTCTCGTGTAGGCCAGCGCGGAAATAACGGTTGAAAAATTTGTTGGCTGACTTTTTCATGCAGCTCGCTTACTGCATTCGTATATGCGCAGGTGTTCATGGCAAGATAGGCCATGTTAAAGTTGTTTACCTCTGAGCCATCTGCTTTCCCCAGCTTGAGGATTAATTCAACATCAACATTCAGCTCTTGCGCTATTTCAAAAATATAAGGGCGCAACAGATCATCCGAGTAAATATCAAATCCTGCTGCCACCGCTGTGTGGGTTGTGAAAATATTTCCGCTGCGAGTAGCCCATAAAGCAGTTTCGAATGTAGAGCGATGCTTTTTTCTGTGAGAGTTAATTCGTTCCAGAGTTGCAAACGCAGCATGCCCCTCATTGAGATGACAGATGTCCACATCTAAATTAAGCGCCTCAATCAATCGCCAACCACAAATTCCCAGCGCAAGTTCTTGCATTAAACGTAGTTCTAAATTGCCGCCATAAAGTGTGCTGGTGATATCGCGATCTACAATTTGATTGCAGGGGTCATTGCTGTCCAATAAATACAATGAGACTTTACCTACTTGTGCATGCCAAACGCGAAAGCGTACATGGCGACACAAAAATTGCGTGTCAATATGAAGCCAGCTCCCATCACTTGCGCGCAAAGGTTGCACTGGTAAAGTTCCGGGGTCATTAAATAAATAGGTTTCTTGTTGCCAACCATTCGCGTTAAAGTTTTGCCGAAAGTAGCCTTGTTGGTATAACAAACCAATACCAATTAGCGGAACACCAAGATCACTAGCTGTTTTTAAAAAATCTCCTGCCAACATTCCCAATCCACCGGCATAAAGTGGCAGTGCCTCACACAAACCAAATTCCATACTAAAGTATGCAATTGTTCGTAGGGAATTATTAAATGATTTACCGGTACGATAATTTTTGGTGAACCAACCAGAGGGTTCTAAATATTCTTGCTGCGCTACAACCATTCTGTGCAATTCATGCAAAAACTGTGAATCCTGAGACAACTGTTGAAAAACTTGATCGCTGGTTAATTGTAAAACGCAAATAGGGTTTTGAGTTTGCTCCCATACATCGCAGTTAATCGTTTTCCATAGTAAATCACCTGTGTGATTCCAACTCCAATGTAAATCTAATGCAAGCTCGCGAAGTACATGCAGATTTTCAGGAAGAGGGCGATGAAAAACGGGCATAAAAAATTACCTGCTAAACTAAACCAAACACATTTTATCCATTTCGCCAGATTCAAAATGCGTGATGTTAGAAATGGTGGTGGTGCTAATTGCGGTCAATGCTTCTCGTGTAAAAAATGCTTGATGGCCGGTAATGACCACATTGGGAAATGTCAGCAGGCGTGCAAATATGTCATCCTGCAATACTTGATTCGATTTGTTTTCAAAAAATAACGCACTTTCTTCTTCGTATACATCCAAACCCAAGTAGCCAATTTTTTTTGATTTTAATGCGCCAATAACTGCAGGCGTATCGATCAGTGCGCCGCGCCCTGTGTTAATTAGCATTACGCCGTCCTTCATTTGTTCAATACTTTTGGTGTTGATAAGATGTGTGGTTTCAGTGGTAAGCGGGCAGTGCAATGAAATAATGTCACACGAGGGATAGAGCGTCTCAAGGTTTGTATAATGAACACCTTTAGCGACGAGCTCGGCATTAGGGTTTATATCGTGTGCAATGATTTTGCACGCCAGCCCTAACATAATATTTGCAAATACCAGCCCAATTTTTCCAGTACCTATGATCCCGATAGTTTTATTGACTAAATCAAAACCGAGCAAACCATCAAGCGAATAATCGTTTTCTCGAATACGGTTATGCGCTCGATGCAAATTGCGATTTAGCATTAAAATCAAACCCAATGTATGCTCTGCAACAGCATGCGGGGAATAATCTGCCACACGAGCGACTGTGAGCTTATGCTCTCTAGCCGCGGTTATATCCACTTGGTTGAACCCCGCACAACGCAACGCGATAAGTTGTACGCCTTCATTTGCCAATGCAGCAATAACCTGTGCATCGACTTGGTCATTTACAAAACAACACACGGCACCACAGCTTTTCGCTAAAGGTGTAGTGTTGATACTCAGTGGAACCTCATAAAAACAGAGTTCATGCTTTTTTGCTTTCAGCGCATCGTTCGCGCGGTTCAGATACTCGCGATCATAGGCTTTACTATTAAAAATGGCGACTTTCATTCTAGCTCCATTTTAGCAATACATATTTTGCTCTGGGCCTTAAACGTTAAACAGAATGTTGTGATAAAACAACAAGAGAGATGCTTAGGATAGCCTGAGCTAATCGATGATTCATTGCGCTAAAACAAGTAAATTGAAAACTCACTAAACACCTATTCGGCTGCGAGTGCGTGATGCTAAATGGGAAAATGGCTTAAGCAATACAAATCGCCGATTTACCTTTATGTTTTGCTTCGTACATGGCTTTATCAGCGGTTTTTAATAAATCATCCGCTGAAATATTCTGGTCTCCCGAATGAACTACAATACCAATGCTTACTCCTACCTGAGCTAGCTCTTTGCCAATTTGAACGGGAGCGGAAATGCTCGCGAGCAATTTTTCTGCTACTTTTTGCGCATCGTCAACACCGGATACAAGATTCTCTAATAATACAGTGAACTCATCTCCTGATAAACGTAATGCAGTGTCTGATTGGCGTATGCACGCCAATATGCGTTGCGCTATTTCAACAAGTAAAATATCACCGGCTTCATGACCCAAAGTATCGTTAACGATTTTAAAATTATCCAAATCAAGAAATAACACGGCCATCGATTTCTGGTTTCGATTGGATCTGGCAATAGCCTTAGGCAGTATTTCAAACAGAGCTCTTCTGTTAGGCAGCCCCGTGAGCGGATCAAGAAGTGCCTCGCGTTCTCTTATTGCTTCTGCCCGTTTGCGCTCAGTAATATCGTGCAAAAACGCGCTAAAAATCTTTTGGCCTTCAATATCAATTGCGCGAATACGTATTTCAACATCGAGACTAGAGCCATCTTTTCTAATTGCAGGCAACTCTAAACGTTGATCAAGTACTTTCGCTTCACCCGTGTTCAAATAATGCTGCATTCCTATGCGATGCGCTTCACGCATTTTTTCAGGAATAATTAAGTCTTCAATCGTCGTTCCAATTGCTTCCTCTGCGGTCCAGCCAAATGTTTCGAACGCTAATCGGTTCCAAGCGCTGACGACTCCTGATGAATCAATACAAACGTAAGCATCGTTTGCATTTTCAAGCACTGTTCTTAATTCACTCTCTCGACGGAGAAGACTTTTTTGAAAGAGAATTTTTTGTGCCATTGAATGTGAAAGCATTTCATTGGATGTTCGTAATTCATTGGTGCGTTCGTCAACTCTTTTTTCAAGATCTCTGTGCAAAGCAGCAAGCGAAGCTTCAGCTACTTTTCGAGCCTGAATATTTTCAACAATTGCAATAAAACAATCTAAAGAGCCGTCCATAGTGACTTGCTTAGTTACACCTATACTGATCCAGATTATCTCGCCATCCTTACGAACGTAACGTTTATCGAGGTAATAATGATCAATTCGGCCTTCAATTAATTCCTGGTCTAAATATAAACTTTTGCTAAGATCTTCTGGGAAGGTGATGTTTTGAAAAGTAAGTTTTGTTAGCTCGTCGCTGCTGTAACCAACGATTTTACATAGCGCATCATTTACGCGAAGCCAACGGCCATTTGGTGCTACCAAGGCAATTCCCACTGCAGCACGCTCAAACATGGTACGAAAACGCGCATCGCTCTCCTCAATGGCATCCGCCATGTTATGAAGATGCAACACAAAAGCTTCATGTTGATGAATCTCTTTGTTTACCATTGCTGCCAAATCAGCAAATACTTCAAGTTCTTCTGGTGTAAGTTCACGAGGTTTAGTGTCAACAACACAAAAGGTGCCTAAGGCTAAACCGGTTGAATTGCATATAGGGACACCAGCGTAAAATCTCACACAGGGATCACCTTCAACGGAGGAGTTATCCGCAAAACGTAAATCCAGTTTTGCATCGGGAACTAAGGTTAACTCAGATTGCAAAATGGTATGAGTACAGAATGTCGAATCTCTTGGAATCTCTTTTGCGCCAATTCCAACGCTGGACTTAAACCACTGCCGATCTTTGTCCATAAAGCTAATCATTGCCATAGGAACACCGAGGGTACGTGCTGCTAGGCGAGTGATTCTGTCAAAAGCGGGATCGGGAGGTGAGTCCAATAAGTTAAGCGAATGAAGCGCATTAAGGCGTTCTTTTTCGTTATTGGGCAGTAATGCTGCGGGCATGTTGCGTCTCACTATTGCTAAGAGTCGTTAATTTCCCATTCCAATCTACATTCGTGCGTAACGGATGCCACAAGATGTAATTTTTTATAACTCATTCATCGAATCTCCTCAGTGTAGATCAGCTTAATTTCGCTGGCTACAAATACTAGAACAGGAAATAGAGAATCGGTTGTGCTTCAACTTGTACAGATCGATAGAGCAGATCGGCAATATGGCAGAAAGAATATCAAACATTCAGTGACTGGTTAAGGTGAGGAAGGTTTTTTTGCTTGCGATTATTGTTGTAGGCCTTGCTTATGTATGTATTGATTTTCCTTTATCTTTGCATGATTTTTTGCTGTTCTTAACCGACAATAATAGATAATAACTAAACTTCATTTCATAGCATCGGAACACATCATGCAAAGCAAACATGTCCCAAGCCTCAATACCTACTATTGGATTGCGTTGATACTGGCGAGTATTTTTGGTGCTAATACCGGCGATTATTTTTCTGACGGGCTCGGTTTAGGGCATATCAATGGTCTGCCGTTATTGTTTGCGCTTTTTGTACTTGTTTTAGTTGCTGAGCACTTTGATACATTTCAGCATCATGCCTATTACTGGTTGGCAATAATTATTGCGCGTACATCGGCGACAAATTTGGGGGATATCTTCCATGACTTTCATATTAGCTTTTTAATCTCTATTCCCTGTTTGTCTATTGCGTTGTTCAGTGTTTTATTGCTGTGGAAGTTGCGGTTGAAAAATAAAACTTTACATGAAAATCAAAATCTACTGGGGACACTTCAGACAGATAGTTTTTATTGGATTTCAATGTTATTGGCTGGCACATTAGGAACCGTAATTGGTGATTATTTTTCTTATCCATTACAGTTGGGTAACTTATATGCGACTTTGGTTCTTGGTACAGTACTGGCAATTACATTTGTTTTGGGCAGACATGGAAAGTTAAGTGGCTTATTATATTTCTGGTTTACAGTTGTGATGATTCGTTCAGTCGGTACATCCGGTGGCGATTACTTTGCAAATCATGTGTTCGGTTTGCCGCTAAGCACAATCCTAACAGGAATTGTGTTTATTTCTTTCTTAATATTTAAGAGAAATAAGCTTTAATTCTGTTTGAGTGATGTGTTGTTGAAGGTGAAGATAATGCTTACACAAAGACCCGTCTCTCGTTTTTCATCGCTGAAGCTGAGCTGTACTTTTGCGCCAATACGTTCGGCAATTGTTTTTACGATAGATAATCCCAAGCCTGAACCAACTTGTTGGTTGCCTAGTACACGATAAAATGGGTCAAACACGCGTTCTAATTCTGTGGTTGGAATTCCAGGGCCTGTATCTTTGACTTGCAGTTTTACATCATGCTCGCTAGCGGTAATTGATAGATCAATTCGACCCTCTTCAGGTGTGTAACGAATTGCATTGTCTACGAGATTTTTTATTAGGGTAATTAAATCCATTTCACGTGCGAAGACGCGTGCGTCGCTTGCACTTTCCACGCCTAAATCAATTTTTTTTGCATCGGCCAGTGGCATAAGATCTTCCAAAACACGTTTATAAATATCCTGTAACGAAATTGAACTTAAAGGTTCGGCCTGTGTTGAATGTGCTTTTGCTAAAGCTAATAATTGATCCAATAAATGCCGCCCACGCTCTATCCCTTGGCGCAAGGTAGCAAGCCGTTCATGGGCTTGTTCAGACATTTCTGCATCAGCTAGTCGTTCAGCTTGTAAGGAAAGCGCTGTTAAAGGAGAACGAAGCTCATGAGCTGCGTTGGCAACAAATCTACGCTGCTCATCCATTGATTGCGAAACCCGCTCTAGTAAGCGATTAATTGCAACAATAAATGGACGTACTTCAATCGGTAATTCTTTTGTTTCTATGCTGTGTAAATCTTGTTCGCTACGCTTATCAATTTCATTGGAAAGTAATGTAATTGGTTGAAATAGTTTTCGTACAAGATCTGCAATAACTAGTAATAAAACAGGCATAAGTATTAAAAATGGCATAAGTGTGCGCAGTGCACTTTCTCTTGCCATTTCATCGCGCTCGTCTGTTTCTTGGGCAACTGCAATTCGTTCACCATTTGCCATGGTTTTAACGAGCACGCGATATTCTTCATCCCCTAATTGTAGCGTGTGCATGCCGTCAGAAAGATCAGCGGGGAAGGGAAGTGGTGCTTCTGTATTTGTACTTTCCTGATGGTTTGGAGTCCCGCTAAGATATTGGACAATTACGCGGGATTCTTCATCGCTACCGTGTTCGCGACCACTATCATCCAAGTGAGTAAGTGGTAAGTGTTGTTGATCGAAAAGAGCTGCGATTTGTTCCAATACATCATCTTGCAATTCATGAGCTTCGTTAAAAGCCGATACAAATGAGAAAGTTCCTGCAAGTAAAGCAATTAAAAAGACCGCTATTGAGAGCCAAAATGAAAGCCTGAGTCGAATTGATTTTTTTAAACGCTTTTTGAAACCATCCATCCAACACCCCTAACATTTTTTATAATATCGCTACCTAGTTTTCGACGCAGCGCGTGAATTAAAAATTCCACTGCGTTGCTCTCTACTTCCTCGCCCCAGCCATATATGCGATCCTCCAAATCACTACGCGACAATATGGCCCCGGGGCGAATTAGCAAGGCTTGTAGCAAAGCAAATTCGCGGCTTGAAAGTCGCACAGGTTCAGTAGAATCTGTTGTGGCTTCACGCGTGGTGGGATCAAGTGAAACAATTCCATTACTTAACAAGGGGGTTGCACTGCCGGCGCTTTTGCGACGCAATACTGCACGCATGCGCGCCAACAATTCTGCCATTGCAAATGGCTTCTGCAAATAATCATCGGCACCACCGTCTAATCCGCGCAAGCGATCATCCAAATCATCGCGAGCAGTAATGATTAGTAGCGGCACCTCGTTGCCTTTAGTTCTAATTGTGTTGAGCACGTCATGCCCATCTTTTTCAGGCAAGCCTAAATCGAGTAACACTAAATCATAATATTGGCAGCTTATGGAGGCGAGGGCGGCTTTGCCGTTGTGAGCCCAATCGACGGCATATGCTGAATCTTTTAATGCAGCTTGAATTGCATCGCCAATCATAGCGTCATCTTCAACCAACAAAACACGCATGTTTACTCCAACTTATTTGTTTTTTCCGCTCAATGAATCAATAGTGTTTAATAAATCTGCCACACGTTGTTTTGATGTATCCAATGAAGGATTTTTAGCGCGTAGTGCATCAAGTGCACGATCAATTGCGTCGTCCAGAAGGTGCCAATCACTTGGAGAGCGGGGCTTAAGGCCTGCTTCAACTGTATCCCATGCAATTTCCAAATCTTTAATTCTCGCTTTGGCTTTTTCTTGATCACCGGTCGCTAAAATATTAGCAACATCAGCAGCAATTATTCGGAATGATGATAAATCCCCAAGTTTGGACGCTGCCGTCTGCTGAGCTAAGTTGGTCACAGAGTCGGACACCGACCCGTTTTTTTCCTGAGTTGGTTTATTGCAGCCTGTTAATAATAGATTAAAAACAGCAATAAATAGAAAGGAGTAGGTTGTAGATTTTAAAATCGCCATAATAACCTCGCTTACACGTAAATTACATTTAGTTAATGGATGAGTCTGTTGTTTGATTATTAATGTGAGATAGGACGACTAATGCCACTATGACAGATAGAAATATCGCGCTTGTTAACATGGCTCCAAGGCCTATACCGCCGTAGACGGGCGATTGGGTTAAAAAATCTCCCAAGGATGCGCCGAGCGGCCGCGTTAGAATGTATGCAATCCAAAAAACCAATACAGCATTAGCGCCAAAATACCAAGCGGCAGCGGTTATGCCGATTAAAGCTCCGAATAAAATGATGCCAATTTTAAAACCCAAGGCCAAAGCTTCTGTTGCTAAATCTCCAGCTGCTGTACCCAAGGCAAACGTACACAGGATTGTCGCCCAATAAAAAAGTTCGCGCCGGCGAGTAATAATGGTTCTAATAGATAATGTTCGCTCAAGATAAAACCAAATTAGAAAAATGAAGATAAGGCCAAGAGCAAAAGCTGCGGAACTGATATACAAACTGATATTGAGCTTATCGGTTAATAAATCAGTAATTTGAGTTCCCACAATACTTACTAAAATCACAGTCAACCAATAAACCCATGGCACATGGCGTCGAAAATGGATCTGTAAGAATAGGGCGCTTATCAACAACGCTAGCATTACACCCGTTGTGATCACCTGCCCCCAGTCTGCGTTAACTGCTAAATAGTCCGCACCGGTTTCCCCGACTGTTGTTGACATGATTTTTACTACCCAAAAACCCAAAGTAACTTCAGGGACTTTATTGGGGTAAGCTGATTCGGTTGATACTGTAGCCATAGTCCAAGTGTGAGAATAATTTATAAGAAGCTACAGTTTGGCGGGCCATACTTAGGTTAAACATAGATTCTTATTTCATATTCAAAGCAAAATTAATCTGCACCAAATTGATACACAAAAAATTAAAATACATATTCAATATGGTAAATCTCTGCGCGATTGAAGCAGGCTGTGTTGGTAAGAAATTTATGTACCTCATAATTGCGTTAAAAAGTTGAACGGTATAGATGCCTAATTGCGAAATAAAAGCCCATTAAGCTCAGTGTAGTTGTCAAATCCGGTTGCTGTCGTCAAAAGGGGGTATCGTGGGTATGAGCTTTGCATTATTTGTTCATGGGCTCTTAACTTGATTTTTGGATTGGAGTTATTGCAATTTAACATAATATACATTATGCGAAACATCAGAAATATTTAGGGTATTATAGTGTCCCTGTATTGGTTGGATTTATCCAAATTGCACTTTTTACTAGATGCGCTTTGTTGATCGATATAGGCTAAACTCTTTATTCCAAAGGATTAATTAGCCTTAACGAAACATTTAGACTGGCCTAAATTGGCTTCCACATAATTGATAACTGCGGTTAACTATGAAACATACTCAACTGTTAGAGCGTTTGTACGCTGAAGTAGAAACAGTCATCTTAAGCAGACAGCACCCTGTAACAGGCCTTTTACCCGCGAGCACCAGCGTCAATATCCACGGCGATTACACTGATGCTTGGGTACGCGATAACGTTTATTCAATTATCTGTGTTTGGGGGCTTGGCTTGGCGTTCAGGCGCCAGGGAGAAACCAATAAAAGCGATCAGCTAGAACAGTCTACGATTAAGCTTATGCGTGGCCTGCTGCAATCTATGATGCGCCAAGCTCAAAAAGTCGAAAAGTTTAAGCATACGCTTAACAATATAGATGCGCTTCACGCTAAGTATGACACTGCAACCGGTTTGCCCGTTGTGGCAGATAACGCTTGGGGGCATTTGCAGATTGATGCAACTTCTCTGTATTTATTGATGCTTGCACAAATGACTGCGTCTGGTTTGCGTATTATTTGCACTCACGATGAAGTCGATTTTATTCAAAACCTTGTTTACTACATTTCCAGCGCTTACCGCATGCCGGATTATGGCATTTGGGAGCGTGGTAATAAGGTTAACAATGGTCGCACAGAAATTAATGCCAGTTCGGTCGGTATGGCAAAAGCAGCACTGCAAGCCTTAGACGGATTTAATCTCTACGGCGAGCACGCGTCTAAGCGCGGTGTAATTCATGTTATTGCTGACGCAATTTCTTTGGCGAGAACCACCCTAACCTCACTTCTACCGCGTGAATCTTTATCTAAAGAAACCGACAGTGCGCTACTTAGCATTATTGGCTTCCCCGCATTTGCGGTGGGCAAAGAAACCTTGGCAACGCAAACGCGCGATTCTATTTTGACGAAGCTCGGAGGTAATTATGGTTGCAAACGGTTTTTGTTAGATGGCCATCAAACTGTGGTTGAAGAAAGCTCGCGAATTTATTATGAACAAACCGAGCTTGGAAAATTTGAAAATATTGAATCTGAATGGCCGCTATTTTTTACCTATCTTTATATCAGTGCATTATTTGATGGGAGCGAAGCCACTGCAAGACATTACCGTAAAAAACTCGAAGCGCTTATGGTGCATGTCGATGGGATCGGTTTATTGCCAGAACTTTATTTTGTTCCAAAAGAAAATATTGATGCAGAGAAAAAAAATCCTCGCACACAAACTCGTTTACCTAACGAAAACTTACCCTTAGTGTGGGCTCAAAGCTTATATTTAACTGGGCTAATGATGGATGAAGGGTTGCTGCGTACCGAAGATTTAGATCCCCTTAAAATGCGCCGCCGCTCCACCAAATTTGTTAAATCTCAAATTGCATTGGTGGTGCTTGCAGAAAATGAGGAAGTAAAAACAGCACTTGCGAAACAAGGTGTAATTGCTGAAACCATTCAAGATATTAAGCCAATGGCCGTTGTAAGCGCGCCCAGCTTAATGGAAGCCTATGCTCATGTAGGAGAAAACAAAGCCTTAGGATTAAGTGGTCGCCCCCGTAGAAGATTACAGAGCCTAACAACGTCGCAAACACATGAAATCAACAACAAGGTTTATTTGTGTTTAAGTTGGTTGCAAAGTGAAAAAGAAGATTACCGCATGTTTGATTCACAAATGGTGATCGAATATGTAACGCAAGAAATTCAGTATATACATAAACACTGGCTGAGTTCAGAGGTTGCAGTGTTTTCATTCCTGGTGGATAAAAAGCTGTGCAAAATTCCTGACGCAAACAGTTTGTTTGCGATGTTTCGTGATTATCAATTGCGTACCGAACAAGAATACGTTGGCTATGCGTCTGCCAACCTAGCCTACAGGGCTTCTCGCGTAAATCAGCTGGCAATCCCCTACTTTCACGTTAATTCGGTAACCTCTTTAAATGAGTCTAGTACCATATTAGACAAAGAGTTGGATTGTACTTGGCTTGAATCTACGGCTAAAAATATCTTAATTCATTTTAATACAGAAAATGACATTATAACTTTTAGAAAGTCCGTCGCTTATTTAACTGACCGCCCGATGGATTTGGTTATTGATGATTTGAATACCAATGTCACCATTCGCGACTTTATTAAAGAAATTTATTATCGCGCTCAGAGTAAAAACAACTGGCTGCTTGCACGATACTGTTTTGCAAAATTGAACTACTCACCTGTTGATCTCGGTGATAGTTTAACGGTGATCGCTGCGAGAAATTTGTCGATTACTGTTGGTGATAATAATTTCACTGAAATTAAAGCAGATCAATCCTTCTCGAATACGGAGTTCTTTGAAGGTATTTACCAAAACTTTAAAGATCCACTCGAGCAAACTTTGGTGCTTGAATTGCTTTCTGCAATAGGTGGTTTAATTCGTACAGATCCAAAACTTTTTGATGGGTTGCGCTCGATACAATTGCGCAATTTTTTAATGCTTTTTGCTATGGATAAAGATGACGCAGAAGATGTCAGCATGCTTGAATGGATTGGTTTGCAATCTCCGGCAAAAATATATAAAAAACTAAAGAATGCCTTGGTTTCTCGTACTAAAGTTTTCTCGCAAGGAATGAATCACATAGTTCCTTACAAAATGCACCACGATGAATATACGTCGATGAACGAAATTCTTGCTGCAGATAGCGCAGGTACAGATTGGATGGAGTGGCGTTTAGCTCGCGGTCTTATCACGCATTTTGACAACCATTTCCTGAAAGAAATTTGGAATAGCTTGAGTCATGCAAAGAAGTTGGTGTTTGGTGTTGAAGGACCTGAAAACTCTGTATTGGATTGTGAGATGACACGCAGTTCAATGACTGCAGGAGAAGAAAGTTTTGCATTGCTGATTGATCAGCTTACGCATCAACTGCATCCCGCTTATTATAAAAGTGCGGTAGTTGAGGCTCTTTATGCATTCACCCAATATTGCACTATAAATCCGACTGCAAAGTTCAAAAACTCAATTATTTTCAGAGAGGTTATCGAGCAAGCAGCTAAGGCATATTGCTTGGATGTGTTTAAAGATAAATTGCCCAATAGCTCGCGCTTCTTGGACATATTTTTGCAGCAATCTCCACATTTGCTAAATCTATACATACATTTGACCTACTCGGCTATGGCTCAACCCGATGCATTTGAACCCATCATGACTTAGTTTTTTAATTTTTTGGGGATACCTTTATCAAAGGCCAGCTCAATTGAGTTGGCTTTTTTGTTTCCGAAGTGCTTTAAATGCCTGTGATTCTAAGCGGCGGCTAAGTCTGCACTTGTAGACTTTAGTAATGTGTAATTTACTTTTCATCGAATTCATGCAAACTAGCGCCCCTGCGTCTGCATTGTTGTGAGTGCAAATGAGAATGATTAATAACTTAAAAAGATATTCAATTTATGGCAGATAAACCTAACTACAGAAACTACATTTGGTTTGTATTAGGCGCAACGCTTTTTTTGCGCATTATTGGTACCTGGTTCCTCCCGCTAACGGACACAACTGAAGCTCGGTATAGCGAGATTGCTCGTAAAATGGCCGAAACAGGAAATTGGATCACCCCGTTACACGATTACAACGTGAGTGAAAACGTATGTGCTGCCACCGCTTGCGTAAAGCTATCTGAGCATAGTTTTGGTTTGCCCTTTTGGGCTAAGCCGCCGCTTTCTATATGGGCAACTGCCGCAAGTATGAAAGTGTTTGGTGTTAACGAGTTCGCTGCTCGCCTGCCCTCACTACTTTTTTCTCTCGCGTTATTGGCATTACTCTATTGTTGGTTAAAACAATATTCAAAAGATCTTGCGCTTACTTCAATCACGATTCTCAGTACAAGCCTGCTATTTTTCGGTTCAGCTGGATTAGTCATGACGGACTTGGCGTTAATTTTTTGCTCATTTCTTGCCATGGTCAGCTTTTGGGAGTCTATTAATAGGCCGGATAATCGATATTGGCGCTATATATTTTTTGTCAGCCTCGGACTTGGGTTATTGGCAAAAGGGCCGCTAACTCTTGTGCTAGTAGGGCTACCCACCGGCTTGTGGACACTTTTTCACCGCAAGCTAATAGTTGTTTGGAAATCGATTCCTTGGATTACAGGAATAGTCATAGCTATTGCGATAGCCGCTCCTTGGTATTATATAGCTGAGCAACAAACCCCTGGGTTTTTGCGCTATTTCATAGTGGGCGAGCATTTTAGTCGATTCTTAATTAGCGGGTGGCACGGTGACTTGTATGGGCGTGCTCATTCTGAGCCCTTGGGAACAATTTGGCTTTATCTAACACTTGGCTTTTTGCCTTGGTTCGGATTTATTATCGTTTTTGTCATTCGGCAATTTAAACAAATAGCTTGGTCTTACCCTCGTGATCCGTGGCGCAGCTATTTAGTTTTGTGGACCTTGATGCCCGTTATATTTTTTACATTTGCGCACAATATTATTCCGCCTTACGCACTACCGGCCATGCCGGCGGGGGCAATTCTAATTGCTGAGCTTTTACCTTTACTCAATTGTGATGGTCAGAGAAGTAAAGCCTTTTTTATAACTTCGCTTTTAACGCCTGTAATACTTTTATGTGGCACTTTGGCCTACTTAGTAATGCCGAACTCATTACCAAAACACAGTGAAAAGGAATTGGTATTAGGTTATTTGAACATGAGCGAAAAGCAAAATAGTCAGCTTTGGTATTATGACGAGCGACGCTATTCGGCAGAGTTTTATTCGCGCGGAAAGGTTAAAATCATTAGAGACAGTGACTATATAAATCAACTGAAAAATAATGAATTAATAGATTACATTGCAGTGGATAAACGTTTCCTTGATGGACAACTAGCCCAATTGCTATCGACAAGTTTTAAAGTTGTTGGTAAATACCGTGAGATGAGTCTTTACCAAGAATGTGAAAAATCGTTATGTGAGCAACATCAATGAGTATATCTGTTCCCACTAATCTAAAAGCGCAACCTGATATTAGCGCACAATTAAACAATGCCGACCGCGCGTCCATGCCTGTCAGCATTTCTTGTGTAATTCCTGTGTTTAACGAAGCGGAAAATATTCACGCGCTAGTTGCAGAGCTGCACCCATGTTTGCAGCAAATGAGCGATTCATTCGAGATTATATTTGTTGATGATGGTAGTCGGGATAATACTTACGCAATCGCGGCTGAACTCGCAGATAAATACCCAATAAAAGCATTGCAGTTTTCTCGGAATTTTGGAAAAGAAGCTGCTATGACTGCAGGATTAGAGCACGCTACGGGTGACGTTGTTATTCTAATGGATGGCGATGGTCAGCATGGTACAAGTGTACTGCCGAAATTTTTAGCAGAGTGGCGCAATGGATATGACATGGTTTATGGCGTGAGGAGTGGGCGTCAATCTGAACCTCTTTGGAAGCGAAAAATGAGTAATTGGTTTTACTCGCTTATGCAAAGTGCGGCGTCTGTTCCTATAGTTCCAGATGCCGGAGATTTTCGGCTTATGGATCGCAGGGTTGTTAATGCATTGAATCAATTGCCTGAGCGAGCTCGTTTTATGAAGGGGCTTTATGCTTGGGTGGGATTTAAAAGTATTGGTTGTGCCTACGATGTTAAAGAACGCAACGCAGGAAAAAGTTCTTTCAATTTTAAACGATTAATTCAGTTGGCACTGACTGGTATAGTATCTTTTTCTGATGTGCCTTTGCGAGTATGGGGTGCCATAGGTGGAATCATCTCAATACTGGCAATACTAAATGGTATATATATTGTAGTGTCTACATTATTTTTTGGTAATGACGTGCCCGGGTGGGCCACAATTGCAGTGAGTATTTCTTTTCTGGGCGGCATCCAATTATTATCAATTGGCGTTTTAGGTGAATACATAGGTCGTATATTTAATGAAGTAAAACGCCGCCCAATTTATATTGTTGCTAACACGATTGGTTTTAAAAATTAGTTCTGCGCGTTGTTGAATTAAAAAAACTGGTGAGCCTTATGCGTTGCACCAGTTTTTTAATCTGCAAAGATTACCTGCAAATAGCGCCTACCCCTTCAATTAAATTAGAGGCTGCTTCACCGTAGCACCCCTTCACATTATCAATATATTGACTCGCAACAAATAAGTTATTCACGCAGGATGCATCGCTAATCAAAATTCCGTAGCCACCAGAGCCTGAGATAACAATACTATTAAAGGTATTGCCAGCCGCAGGTTTTGTCACATCATCGTCAACCTGAGCGAGAAAAATGCCGTGCTGTTTAGTGTCGCGAATATGTACGTTGGTAAACGAATTGTTAGATGAGTCGCGCATAAAAATACCTACTGTGCGCGTGTTAGTAATAGTTACGTCGCTGAACTTATTGTTATCGAAATGAATGTCGGTTGATATACCAGCACCTTTGTTGTTGTATAGGTTGATACCGGAGAAGGTGCTGTTTTCAGTCTCGTAACCTGCAAAACCGTCGAACTCATTGTCGTAAGATGTGTAGTCACGAATCATCAATCTGTAGCAACCAAGTTCGGTGACTAGGCCCCCCGAAATTGCACTGCTCACAGTGACGTTATCAACAACACAGTCTTCGCAACGACGAATGGTGATGCCATTATTGCGCAACGGGAATTGGTCGCTGCAAGGGCCGCCCATGCACTCAGATGTTTGGTTGGTTCGGTTGCCATCAATATGTAAATTTTTCACCTGTACATATCGACGAGTAACAGTTGGTGTACGCGCGGTTTGTCCCATAACAAAAACGGGGATATTGGCTTTGTCTGCAACAAGCAACAAGGTTGCTGCACCCTCCCCTCTCACGATGACATTATCGCGATCCAAAATAATGGGGGTTGCGCACACGTATTTGCCCGCCGGAATAATAACTTCACCACCTATAGGCGGTAATTTATCAATTGTCTTTTGAATTGCATCGCAGGTATTGCCTTTAACAACAACGGCAAAACTTTGTTGCGAAAACCAAGCAATCAGTATCATCCCAATTGCTTTTAAAAATTTACAACTCATTACCACACCTCAGAATCTTCATCTCTTTATAACGTTAGCTCTCACAGTCATATTTGAAAGAAAACTGTGCCAATAGAACAAAAAAGTCTAATGTCTAATTGCTTAGAACTTGCCGGGTAATGCTGGATTGCAGTTTTTTATCGTCACCTGCCCTTGCAGCATATGTCCTTTTGAATATTCACTAAAATAACAAACATTGCTTTTGGGATCGTAATTCTCAATCCACAAATGATCTTCTTTCCAGGTAGATGATAAGTGTATTTGTCCGTCTGGCACACTAATAGTCATAACGCCTCCATAATTCTTAACGAACATTTGTTCGTATTTAAAATAGAACGCACCCCAGCCAATCAGAATCACGACGAGAGCTGTTAAGATGCCGTATCTATAATTTACAAAGCGGCTTACACCCCAACACAAAAGTGCAGCTATAAGGATGACTGCAAACCAGTAGAGATAAGTAATCATAAAAGCTCCTTAAAATAAAAAACTGCTTGGCAACTAATTGCCAAGCAGTTTTAGAAAAGTTGCCGTATTACAAAGGAGTTTACGGCTTTTGTAAATGACTATTTACGGCGAAAACCCAAGGCACCCAATCCAACCAAAAGCAACAGACCGATGAAGTCTATTGAACCGCCACCACCACTTCCACCCGAAGAGCTGCCGCCATTTGTGCTTGGAGTGTAAGTTGTTTTTGCAGGCGTTAAATTTGCTGCCGAATCAACATTTGCATCAAGCACTACAACACCTAAAATCAACACCAGATTTTTATCGGTGATAGCAACATTATTATTTGCATCTGTCGTGGTGTAATTGCGCAGTGGTGTTTCTGTAAATGCGGTATTTGCGCCCATATTGAAAATATTCAACGCTGCCATTGCATCAACAATTGCCATACCATTTCCCATTACTTCACCAAACACAGTAAATCCACCGTTTTGTGCATCCAAATTGCTACTGTTATCTGCTAAATTGAAAAACCATTGATTGGTTGCAGTGCTTGGGCCTGAGCTCAATTTCGCCATCGCAATAGTACCGCGCTTGTTAGCGTACACGGGCTCATTGACTACAGCCGCATTTTGAGCAATTTCAACTAAAGGAAATTTGTTGTCGTATTTATAACCGCCGCCTTGCACAATAAAACCTGGAACAGAGCGATGAATAATAGAATTGTTGTAAGCACCTGCTTTTACGTAAGCTAAAAAGTTTTCTACCGTTTTGGGAGTGGCTTTATCGTAGAGATTTACTTGGAAATCCCCCATAACCGTTTGGAACTGCACAATGGTTGCCATCGCTGATGGCGCAGCTAAAAAAACTGCCGATAATCCTAATAATTGAAGATGACGTTTAATAGAAGTGAATGTAGATAGGTTGATTTTGCTGAACAACATTTATATCCCCTGATACTTCGAAACACACAGAAGAGCCTATCTTAACCAGAGATGGCGGAACTCACAGCTGTTAATTTGTTGTAATTTGTAATTTCACAATGTTTGAATATTTCGCTTTAGCTTATTCGTCTTCCACCGTAATCCAGCGGCCATTTCCTTGAGGCTTCACTTCAAAACGTGCCCACTGGCGAAATTCGCTACGCAAACAAATACCTGTTTGGTACGCACCGTCTCCCGCTAAAACCTTGTAAATTACTTTATCCTTTTCTGGAATTACATCATCATCTGAACCATCTAACACTTGGCGAACGCTCCACAGTTTTCCGAGCTTGCCATTGCTGTAAAATTTACCGGGAATAATATCCGCCGGATGCGTAATATTTTTTTCTGCATGTTGTTTCGCAAGTTCTAACAATTCAGTTAAATTTTCCGCCGTGATATCAACATAAGAATTCAATTGCTGCATGGCGGCAGAAAAATCTTCTTGTGTGAGTTCAAATTGACGTTCTGCAGGCTGAGTTTGTTTTGATTCGCGAATACGTTTATTGATGTGTGCGGGATAGCGACGCCAATGAAAAAATGCGTTAAAAAAAACCGCCATTAATAAGATGGCAACCACATTAATTAGAATAGGCATAATTAAATAATGATAACCGAGCGCATGAACTTCTGTGCCACCAATAACGGCGGCTAGCGATGTTGCGCCACCGGGAGGATGAATACATCTGGTGTAATGCATAACACCAACCGCAAGGCCTACGGCGAGCGCTGGCGTCCAAGTTTGATCTGGAAATAGTTTTTGACAACTCACACCGACAAATGCCGATAACAAGTGACCGCCGATCACAGCCCAAGGTTGCGATAAAGCTCCCTGGGGCACAGCAAATAACAAAACAGCAGATGCCCCCATAGAAGTAACCATAACCAGGGTGCCCGCGTTTTCCATAAAACCATTCGGAAATTGCCAACGTGTAATCCAATACACCGATAATATCCCAAGCAGTGCGCCAATCGTGGAAATCCATTTTTCACTATGGCTGGTGGTGTTGCGCTCAAATCCAAACAACAGCCGCAATTCGTGCAAAATATGTTTTTTATTCATAAGCAAAACAACAGGTAGGTAAATTCCATCAACATAAGATTGATTGCTAACAATTAGTGGAAGCTTGGTTGATTAAACGAGCCTTTTATAATTAGGCCATTACAAATTGATTGCTATCCATAAGGCGCACCCAAGTGCGTTGCAGCATTAACGCATCATTGCTAGCGCGATGACGTTTGAGCCCGAGTTCCTTTTCAATATCTTGATGTAATTTGTTCCAGCGTGCAGCTTCACATTCGGGCGTGATACTAGCGAGATGATCGATCTTAAAACTTGGAGCGAGATTAGCTGCATCGAACAAAATTGCGAGCCACGCATAATCATGACCCCAAGCGTCGGAATACACGGTCATACCTTTCAGTTGTTTGTTTAACCAAAGCGCAACTTGATCGACAGGCTTCCCAAATGCCATTAATAAATCGCGTGTGATACCGTGTACTGCATAAGCCGATTCATCCCAATGAGTCCAATCAGGTTCTGGGCGAATTAAGGTACAGGCCAAGCGTCCATTGGGGAGCGCAAAGCCAACTTCGATAGGATAACTATTGCTTCCAAAACCGGATGCTTCCACGTCAATGACAGCTGGGATTGTGGGCACCGCCACTTCTGAACTTTCTCGTATTAATTTGTTCATTGTAGTTTTTTATCCTGAGCGCTGGAGCAACGATTACTTAATCTGAATTAGACGCCTTAAGCTGTTTAAACAGCTTTAACGAGAACCCCAATAATACGCCG
Organism: Cellvibrionaceae bacterium; assembly: GCA_021151525.1. Taxonomy (GTDB): domain Bacteria; phylum Pseudomonadota; class Gammaproteobacteria; order Pseudomonadales; family Cellvibrionaceae; genus Cellvibrio. Next base: position 24,465 of record JAGKXD010000034.1, read on the forward strand.
ACCGCCAGCAATAATGCCACCCAAAAAAGCCATTGTTTCCAATCTACTGGCTTTTTTGGTTGGGTTATGTCGTCAGGCTGGATATTAAGCTTAGTCAGGCCGGTGCTAACCCAAACCGGAGTTGAAGCTGCCAAAATTTGGTTAAACACCTGATCGCCATTAAAGCTCATATTTTTCTGATTATCGACAGCCAGGAGATAAGGCGGCTTATTGTTGGTGATAATTTGTAATTGTGTTGGCTGCCATCCAAAAACCAAGTTTGGAGCGGAAATGTTTTTTGCTGAATCATTCAGCTCAATGCGCCAAAATTTGTCTCGATTAGCATAAATGGTGACCGGATTACTTTTTTGCCACTGACTGCCGACCAACGCATTAAACCAGATTCCCTGATGTTGTAATTGCCAATGTTGATCCTCCCCTGCTCGCGAAAATATTTTAGCGCTATCGCCATATATTGCAGAGCCAAAATCTATGGACAAAGAGTCTATTGGAGTATTTTCATTCCGAGTGAATTCCCAAGCAGTGACGGGATAAGACTTACTGTGTGAATTGGGCAAATAAACTGTAGATTGTGTTTTTGCTAATAGGCCTTTTATCGCCCAAGTTTCTTTCGCGATTTTTTCTGGCACGGCGCCAAGCTTTTGCTCAGCAATTACTTGAGTGATTTGCAAATGCTCCGCGCCGCGTAAAATTCGGAGGCGCAAAAACTCATAATCTTTTTTTGCGATATTCACGTCAATATGGTTGCGTTTAAGACTCTGTTCTTGTTGATTAATTTGCACCAAAGTAGCTGTGGCTAATGAAAACCAATCCTGTAAATTGCGGGTAGCCTCTAACTCAACCTCTAAATAATCATTGCTGGTTTGCGCTGCCCAATCAATACTTAGACCTGTTAGTGAGTGATGGAGCTGGCTAATATCAATCAAATAAAACTCAGGCGTAGTGTTATCTAACGTCTTGTCGCTTGTGGCAATTTGAATATTATTCCCGCGAACAGCGACTTGGGTCGTGTGAAGCTTGCGCAAAGTATCTGGCGAAGCATCAACCGCAACAGGGAAAAAATGTAGGGAATCAGAAATTATTTTTTCTTCTGTCGAATCATTTTTTGCAGCGACCGACACAAAACGGTATGGCAATGGATTTTTATCGGCATCTAGTACCAACAAATCCTGAAGATTTGGCTGTTTGCTATAGGTATAAACTTCATGATCTAAGGGTACTTGCAAAAAAGTACCCTTAGTTTCATTCACCTGATAAATAGCTGTTGCGGCGCCAGTTGTATGGGCGAGTGATATTAAGCCCAACAAGATACCAATTGCAGAAAAAGACTTCCTTAATTTATTCATTAACCGCCTCATTTGTTTCTGGATTGCTTTGATCATCTTGTGTTGATTTTGCTTTTGCAGGTATGGGAGAGAGATATCCAATCAACAAAATCAAAGCGCCTACCACGAGGAAAGAAATGATTCCTGCAAGCGTATCTTTACCTGATAAATCTTTAGTCGCGAGTTTTAAAACAACAACAGCTAAAAGCGCTGCCCCTAACATCCACAATTCACGGAGCTGAATTTTTCGTGAGATATTCATGACCAATAAAGCGCACAGCGTCCACAAAATCGATAAGGCCATTTGCACCTGCGCTGCATCCCACAAGCTATCAGCATAATAAGGAATATTTTGATAGTGAGCTATTGCTCTCACTGTAACGACGTTGAGCCATAGAAAACACATAAAGCCTAAAGCGCCTACGCGAACGGTGGTAGAAATAAAATTAAATGCATCCATGAAATGACGTTTGACGGCATAAGCAAAAATTAACACTACAGCAAACTGCGCCAAATCAAGCGGATTCACTAAAGGCAGGTAGTGTTCAGCGTGCGAAGGTGTTTTGTCGCACACAGCAAAAAACCAGATTGCGATAAGTAAAAACAATGGAGCAGGAACCCAATTTTTGTAGTCGCGCTCAAAGGTAATAAATGGCCAACATTTTTTCTGGCCCGCACCGAGTAACGCCACAACAGGAAGAACAAGAGCCGCAAACCAAATCATAAGCCCTGCTGTTCCATGTAAATTGAAATGTTCTTTCTGCCAAGATACTTCCCAAAAAATGAGGCCGAATACTCCCCACGCAGTGAACACATGCCATGTACGAATTAATTTTGTAGGTACTGATTCGAGGCTATGCTCTTGAATAAAGAGGAATCGATATTGCACAAGTAAAAACAACGCTAAAGCGATAAATGTAAAACCTTGTGTTGGGTGTGGGTCGTGCTCGGCGATGGTAAATGCTACTAAGCTCAACAAATATATAAATGGCATTAATGCAAAAACACTGTTGCCCAAACTCTTCCAGCCTAATTTTTTACTGACTAGAATTATGCTGATGGCAGATAAGGCCGCGAACAACACAATGGCCGCGTAAAAATGCTCACCCATGACATGAACATTCATTTCATTAATGCCTGCAACAAACCACCACAAGACACCAAAGGCAATCGCAATTGGGGAAATTATTTTTTCTACATTTCGTAAGGTATCGGTGAAATGATGCAACAGATAAGCAATAGTGAAAGCTGTCAGGGCTAACAAGGCTACGCCAAGAAAATCACCGCTGATAATCGGGGTTATGCCTGTATCAATTCCATCGACAATGACCAAAGAAATTGCAGCAGCGGCATGCAACAAGTAGCCAACTACGCGCGGGCGTAAACGCGCTTGACGCAGGCCTACCCACACCAATCCAGTTGCTTCGAGCGCCCATGTAACTGATGTCCAACTTGCGTCTAACGCGAGGGGTACTGCGAGAGTCGCAAATGACACCCCAAGCGCTAAAAAAGATTCAATTAATACACGATGAGATTGCAAATAACGGCGACTTAATCCGAGAGACAAAGCGATGTAAATGACGGCAAGTACGATTGCACTCATTGCTAAGCCATGTTCGGTATGCTTTAACAACGCGGTTTGCAAACCAAATGCAACCAAAGGTAAACCAAATACTAAACTGCCATCCACCATCCCCTTAAGGTTGGTCGGTTGTTTGAATGAAAATAAAATAGAAACGATGAGATAAAGAATAAAGAACGCAATTAAGAAGGGTTGTGTGCTCGAATACAATATCGGCTCATATTTCAATACGCCCCATGCAGCTGTAATGAAAAAAGTGAACATAAAACCTACCCAATTTAACAAGCGCCATGCTTTATAAAGTGCGATAACCAAAATGCCCAAATTTAAAATTAAATAAAAACTAAACAAACCTACATGGCTGCCATTACCCGTTGATGTAAGAATTGGTGCAAGAAATCCACCCGCAGCGGCAAGAATTGCCAGCGTTTGTGTGTTTTGTAAAAGCGCGAGCAACACGCCAAAAATGACTACAACAAATAACAAGCCAAACGCGGCGCCTAGGGGAATTAATCCATAAATTTTTGCAGCGGCAAACAACGTAAGATAAATGACGGCAATGCCACCACCCTGTAAAACTAAACCATAACTGCCGGGACGCTCGCGGGTTTTCCACCCAAAAACCAATAACGCAATTGCTCCCAAAATAACGCCGGTCAAACGAAATTCAATAGGAAATAAACCTTGGCTTGAGGCGTACTTAACTAAAAAACTTACGCCAAAAAACATAATTACCATACCGATATTAACAATCGGATTGCCTTCAGTGAAAAAGCGGCGAACTGCCGCAACTATTTTATCGCCTATATCCGGCTCTCTCGGTTCAATTACGCGCGCAATGGGCGGAGGAGTTGCAACTTTAGGTGGATCGATATAGGGAAGCTCAAGCTCTGCAGATTCAGTAAACTCAGCTTCTTTGCTGTGCGTTGTTAGAAGTGTTGTATCCGTTGTCACTGGAGGTGATACAGATTGTACAGACAGTGATTCTTTTACAACTTCAGCCAGGGGTTTCTTGGCGATTTGAGTATCCGTATTTGAAAGCTTATCTCGAAGCTCATTTTTTAATTGGATCAATTGTTGATTAGTTTTTGCTTGATCATCCTTAAGCGTTGCGACAGATTTTTCGAGCAGGCCAATTTTCTGGATCTGTTGGAGCACCAGACCGGTTAAAGCGCCTACAAGGGCACCTATTCCCCAACCGTGGTAACCCAAAAATCCCCACCCGAAGAGCACACCCAAAACTGCCCCAATAACCGTCAAACCCATTTAATGCTCCCTTAGGCAACAATCGCCTGTTTTTATTGATTGGCTATTCTGACAGCAAATAACACCTTTGTTACAGAGCGGTATCTCAAAAGTATCATTTAGCTAAAACAGCCAAAGAGCTTTGCGTTAAAATGCGCGCACTCTTTTTAGGTGCGAATGCTAGATGCCCACTCCTGCTCAATTAATCCCTATTCCTTACTACCCAAACTCAGCCGATTGGTTCGAACAAGTGCGGCATTTGGCCTTGCCAATTTGGCTGGATTCAGGATATCCCCAGAGTGCTTATGGGCGTTTTGACATCATTAGTGCAGCACCTGTATTGAGCTTAAAAACCTTTGGTGAGTTTACCCAAATCAAAGAACTTGCTGGCACTATTAACTCAACTGAAAGTCCATTTAGGCTTTTACAAAGCTACTTGCCGAAGGATCAATCCAGTTTTTCAGAGGTTCCATTTTGTGGCGGTGCATTGGGTTACTTTGGTTATGATCTTGGGCGGCAGCTGGAGGCCCTTCCTACATTAGCTGAGCATGACATAGTTTTGCCGGATATGAATGTGGGCATTTACCCTTGGGCATTAGTGCAAGATCACTTAAAACAAAAGGCTTGGCTGGTAATCAATAAAGATCTGGCGCCGGCTTATAACTTTTGTGAAATCCAGAATATTTGCTCACAGGAGCAGCAAACCTCTTGGTTTCACGACTTAAAGCAAGGCTTTAAGAGCAAGAGAAAGTCATTCAAAATCAATGGCTTTAAGAGTAATCTTAAAGTGAGTGACTATCACTTAGCCATTCAAAAAATCCAGACCTATATTGCCGCTGGTGATTGCTATCAAGTGAATTTTGCCCAGCGCTTCAGCAGCGGTTACCAAGGCGATAGCTTTGAAGCCTATCTCCATTTACGCGAATCCCTCCCCTCGCCTTTCTCTGCTTATCTGGAGCTAGACGAAGGCACAATACTCAGCTTGTCTCCAGAGCGATTTATAAAGCTCGAACAGAATCGTGCAGAAACCAAACCCATAAAGGGCACCATTGCCCGTGGCAAGACACCGGAAGAAGATGCGGCTAACGCTACGGCTTTGATGTCTAGCCTAAAAGATCGAGCTGAAAATTTAATGATTGTAGATTTACTCAGAAATGATCTCAGCAAAACCTGTACAGACGTAAAAGTCCCCGAGCTTTTTGGCCTTCAAAGCTTTGCCAACGTGCATCATTTGGTGAGCACAGTGACGGGCAACTTAAAACAGGATTCAACCGCTTTGGATTTATTAGCAAGCAGTTTTCCGGGTGGCAGCATTACTGGCGCTCCTAAGATTCGCGCCATGGAAATTATTGAAGAGCTGGAGCCGGTACGTCGTTCGGTTTATTGCGGCAGCATTGGCTACATAAGTGCTTGCGGAAATATGGATACCAATATTGCTATACGCACCTTGGTTTGCGATAGCAACAAAATTTATTGCTGGGGCGGTGGCGGCATAGTGGCCGATTCAGAAGTCGATAACGAATACCAAGAGAGCATCGCCAAAGTTAAGGTGCTCATGGAAACATTAGAAAAAGATTTCAATGCACAAAAATTTTAAAACGAGGAGAGACAAATGCTAATTCAAAATCATCATGTTGATTTGGAAACACCAACCGGAACTATGCGCTGTTATGTTTATCGCCCGAAAGATGATGCTGCAGTTTCCGAAAAAAAATATCCAGCAATTTTGCTTTACTCCGAAATTTTTCAACAGACCTCACCGATTCGCCGTAGCGCACAAATTATGGCGGGCCACGGTTTTATTGTGATTGTTCCTGAGGTTTTCCATGAGCTGAATCCGATTGGAACTGTTTTGGGTTATGACGATGCTGGTCGCGATAAAGGCAATGCGGATAAAGTAAATAAATATTTGGAGGCGCACGATAGCGATACGCAAGTTATGGTTGATTACGTGAAAACCCTGCCCTGTTACTCAGGTAAATTAGGTGCAATGGGATTTTGTTTAGGTGGTGGCTTGGCTTATCGGGCAGCCATAAACCCTGCTGTTTCAGCAACTAGTTGTTTCTATGCGACCGACATCCATAGCGGTATGACACCATCTAAAGCTGGAAATGACAGCCTTACTCGCACCAAAGAAATTTGCGGTGAATTACAAATGATTTGGGGCAAACAAGATCCACACATTCCTCCGGAAGGCCGCGCACTTGTTTATAAGAATTTGGTAGATAACAAAGTTAACTTCACTTGGCATGAGGTAAATGGCGTTCATGCGTTTATGCGTGATGAAGGCGATAGATATGATGCGGAATTACAACTGTGGGGTTATCAAACTGCTATTGGTTTTTTCAGAAGCAAGTTGCATTAACCCTAAAATCACCGTTAAATGTTTTCTTTCTGATCAAATAAAAAGGCCGAAGCATTCACTTCGGCCTTTTTTTAATCTCTAGTAGAAACTAAAGTGTTAATTCACGATTGCTTGCTTTTATAAATTCTTTCTTCAGATCTTCGTAAGTATGTACGGCTGGGAATTGTGGGAATTGCTCAATCACATTTTGTGGAGCATGGAACAAAATACCTTGATCTGCTTCACCCAACATAGTTGTGTCATTGTAAGAGTCACCCGCGGCAATTACACGGTAGTACAAAGTTTTTAAAGCTAATACTGATTGACGCTTTGGATCACGTTGACGCAAGGTGTAACCTGCAACCATACCGCGCTCATCAATATTCAAACGATGACACAACAAAGTTGGAAAACCCAACTGACGCATCAATGGTTGAGAGAATTCGTAAAAAGTATCAGACAAAATAATAACTTGGAAACGCTCACGTAACCAATCTACAAACTCTACTGCACCATCCAAAGGTTTTAAGGTTGCAATTACGTCTTGAATTTCTTTCAAGCCGAGATTGTTTTCTTCCAAAATGCGAATACGTTGCTTCATCAACACATCGTAATCAGGAATGTCGCGTGTAGTCGCTTTCAGTGATTCAATTCCTGTCACCTTTGCAAATTCAATCCAGATTTCCGGAACCAAAACACCTTCTAAGTCAAGACATGCAATTTCCACAACAACCTCCAAAAATAACTACTAATGTAGTTAGCAAATTTTAATGATTTCTATAAATAAAATGCCGACACTCGGTCGGCATTTTATAACAAAGAGCTCTCCAATTAAGGCGTAGGTGCCACCCACAATAATTGCGTTAGTTGCGCAATAAACATAAGTGGGTTAGGGATAATACCTATCACCAAAATGAAGGCAGCAGCACCTAATACCATGATACCGCCCGTGCGTTGACCCCAGTTGAACTCTGCATCGAATCGATGCATGTGCTTCTTAGCCAAGAACAAGCTGATGATGGTACGCAGGTAGAAATAGATACTGATGGAAGAACCCAATACAACAAATATGAGCGCCATCCAACCCCATGGGCCAGCACCAACCGCGGCGGTAACCACGTAGAATTTACCAATAAAGCCAGCGGTAAGCGGAATACCAGCCAATGAGAACAGAGCCAAGGTAAAAATAGAGGCCAAGTAAGGACGACGCCAGAACAAGCCACGGTAGTCGTTAAGCATATCCGCATCGCGCTTATCTTTCGCATGTGACATGAGGGTCACAACACCAAAGGCGGCCAAAGAGGTCATTACATAAATAGAAAGATAAACCGCAAAGCCTTCGATACCAAATTGTGGGCCACCAACCAACACCAGCAGCAACAAATAACCAAAGTGAGCGATGGATGAATAACCCAGCATACGTTTGATATTGTTTTGCTTGAGCGCCAACAAGTTACCCACCAACATAGAGATGCAGGCGATAACAATCATGGTGGCAACAAATGGCATTGACGCCAATACACTTTTGGATTCAATAATTGCGAAGCGAACCAACACAGCGAATACAGCAACTTTTGCCGCGGTCGCTAGGAAGGCGCCAACTGGAGCTGGTGCACCTTCGTATACATCCGGTGTCCACAAGTGGAAAGGTGCAAGTGATAATTTGAAGAACAAACCAATCACCAACATCATGCCACCAACCACAATTAACAAGCTTGGTGCTTCAGTTATTTTTGCGCCTATTTCTGCGAATGACAGTGAACCGATTTGTGCATAGATTAATGCAATACCAAACAACATAATGGCTGAAGCAGTAGCAGACAAAACCATATATTTAATGGTTGCCTCCAATGAGCGCGCGCGATCATAGGTATAAGCAACCATACCGTAAAGCGCAACAGACATCATTTCAAGACCAATAAATAGTGAGGCCATGTGATGCGCACAGCACATCACAATGCCACCTGCAGTCGCAATAGAAATCAACAAATAAATTTCTTCGCGGTTACGTTTTGAAGATTCAATATAGGCATTGGTTAAAGTGGTTGCGCCCAAAGCTGCCACTAAAGTTAATGCAGAGAAAAACAATGCATAACCGTCAACTACAAACAAAGGTGTAACAGTTTGTGGAATTAACGAAGCGACTTCTGGAAAGAAGTAAGGCTTGAATGCGACAAAAATAGTGGACAGCAATGCAATGTTTAAACCCGCCACTGTTACAGTAGCGTTCCACCAGTGATTGCGCTTAATTGCAATTGCCAACATAACAAACACAGTTGTCGCGCAGGTAATCAATAAGGGCAATAGCGCCTGAAGATTTTCTAAAGTTATTGTCATTACAACCTCACTGCGCAGCAGGAATGCTTTGAGAAGCAGTTATGATTTGTTCAACACTAGACATAACGGCTGCTGATGTATCCAAAACTGGCTGAGGATATAAACCCAACCAAACCATAATTAAAATTAAGCTAACCATCATGGTTAATTCACGAGCATTGATTCCAGGAAGCTGCTCAGTACTTTGTGGCGCACCATGGATAGAGCGTTGAACCATGATTAATGAGTAAACCGCCCCTAACACCAAGCCAGAGGTGGCAAATAAAGTAACTGTTTGATTTACTTTAAATGTACCTACGAGAATCAAAAACTCACCAACGAAATTTCCAAGACCAGGCAAGCCGAGTGAGGCTGCAGCGAAGAACATTGCAATTGGAGGAATACCCGTCATGCGTGCTGATAAGCCACCCATTTTATTCAAGTCTCGTGTCTTCAAGCGCTCGTAGAGTTGGCCGGAAATAATAAACAATCCAGCAGCAGAAACACCGTGCGCCAACATTTGCACCACTACGCCTTGCATAGCAATTTGGTTGAAGGAATAAATACCAATCAACACAAAGCCCATGTGCGAAATAGATGTGTATGCGATCAAGCGTTTAATATCGTCTTGCGCGTAAGCAACGAAAGCACCGTAAATAATACCGAGAACGCCTAACCACATTGCTATCGGCGCAATTTCTTGCGAAGCATGCGGAAAGAATGGAATTGCAAAACGCAACATACCGTAAGCAGCTGTTTTCAAAAGAATACCGGCCAAGTCTACTGAACCTGCGGTAGGTGCCTGTGAGTGAGCATCAGGTAACCAAGAGTGGAAAGGAACTATTGGGAATTTCACCGCGAACGCGATGAAGAAGCCCAACATCAAAATCATTTCCATACTTGCGCTCATCTGCGTATTGCGCAGAGCGGCATAATCAAATGTTAAAACATTGGATTGCATGTAGTGAACAAACACTAGGCCAATAATCGCCAACAACAGGAGCAGGCCTGATGATTGGGTATAGATGAAGAACTTAGTCGCCGCACCTACTCTACTGTTTCCCTCGACTGATTTATGGCCCCATAAAGAAATTAGGAAGTACATTGGAATTAGCATCATCTCCCAAAAGAAGAAGAACAAGAACATATCCAATGCAAGGAAAACCCCCGCAACTGCGCCGAGAATCCACAACAAGTTTAAATGGAAGAAACCAACTTTACGTTGAACCTCTGACCATGAACAAACAACTGCTAAAACACCAAGGAATGCAGTCAACAAAAGCATCAATACGGATAAACCGTCTAACGCCAAATGAAAGCTGATACCGAAACGTGGGATCCAATTTACTTGCAGTTCTTCAGCCCAAACTGAACCACTTGAGCTTAAATTAGCTAGCGAATAATTGTGTTTGAGCCATAAATTTAGTGTGCATCCGAACAATGCAAACATACTGAACAAGGCTATCCAACGCGGTGCCTTGTTGCCAAAACGTTCGGCTTGCCAAGACAGCAAACCGCCAATAAAAGGTATGAGTATGAGCCAGGTAAGCATCTTTTCTCTGGTTCCTTAAGTTCTTACAACAACACAAGCGCGGCGAGAATAATCACCACACCGGCAGCAATAGTGGCAGCGTACCAACGTACACTACCGGTTTGAGTTGCACTTAACCCTCTGTATAACTGCGTGATACCTGCAGGAATCAGATTGAAAGTTTTATCAACTGGATCTCGACGCACAATTTTGGCGACGAAAAGGTATGGTTTGACGAGGACTTTGTCGTATAACCAATCAAAGCCCCAAGCCGCAAACCAGAATTTAGTTAGCAATTTACCAATTGATGACGAAGCGATTGAGCGAACAATTTTTGTATCAAACAAGAACAGAAACACCGCTAGCAAGGTACCGGTTATTGCCGTTGCAATTGTAATGATTTCTACAAAGTGTTTTGCACCCTCTTCCACTTCATGGTTGCCAGGCAAGACGCCATCTAGCGGCGGTACGATCAAAGCACCAAGACCAGTTGAAAGCACTAATAAAATGCCAAGTGGTAGCCAGTAATCCGCGCCGTGGAGAGCATGTACTTCAGTTTTAGCTTCACCATGGAAGGCGATGAAAATTAAACGGAAGGTATATATCGCTGTCATGAATGCGCCAGCCAAACCTGCATAGAACAGTTCTGGATGGCTGTAAGCCTCAAGCAAAATTTCGTCTTTAGAGTAGAAACCTACAGTTACCCAAGGCAGGGCAACCAAGGCTGCACCACCGACTAAGAAACAAGCATAAACAAACGGAATTTTTTTACGCAAACCGCCCATTTTGAAAATGTTCTGCTCATGGTGACAAGCAATAATCACTGCACCTGATGAAAGAAACAATAAAGCTTTGAAGAACGCGTGGTATACCAAATGCCAAATCGCAGGTTGGTAAGCCTTAACGCCCAACGCCAAAAACATGTAACCAATCTGGCTCATGGTTGAGTAAGCGAGGATACGCTTGATATCGGTTTGTACCAGCGCAGCAAAACCTGCGATAAACAAAGTCACCGCTCCAATAACACCCACAAGGTAAAGCACATCGGGAGCTAATTCGAACAACACGTGAGTACGTGCAATCAAATAAACACCTGCAGTTACCATTGTTGCGGCATGGATCAATGCTGAAACCGGAGTTGGGCCTGCCATTGCATCCGCCAACCAAGTTTGCAGTGGTAATTGTGCAGATTTACCTACAGCACCACCTAACAACATCATGGTGGCGAATACAATCGCAGAGGAACCAACAGCAAATACAGTCGGTGCTTTAGCGATAACTTCTTGAATATTCAAAGTACCTAAGTGTTGGTAGAGAATAAACAAACCAATCGCCATAAAGGCATCGCCCACACGGGTAACAACAAATGCTTTACGTGCTGCAGCCCCGTTTGTAGGATCGCGATAGTAGTAGCCAATCAAAAGATAAGAGCAAAGGCCTACACCTTCCCACCCGAAATACAAAGACACTAGGTTATCGCCCAATACCAACAAAATCATGCTGGCAAGGAAGAGGTTCATGTAAGAGAAGAAGCGCGCATAGTCTTCATCGCCACGCATGTACCATGATGCAAACAAGTGAATCAGAAAACCTACACCGGTAATTACACCGAGCATGGTTAGAGACAAACCATCCAAGTGCAAATTAAATGCAGGTGCAAAGCCAGCAATGTTTACCCATGTCCACAAGGGCTGAACAAAAAAGCCTGCCTCTGGCTTGTGTTGTAGAAAATCAAAGCCTGCTAACGCTGCAAAAATTGCCGCCAAGCCAACAGAGCCCACACCAACATAAGCAGCAACATTTTCAGATAAACGCTTGCGGCCAGTTACGAGGATCAGGAATCCGATTAGAGGAAATAAAATTGTTAGAAAGAGTTGGTTCATCCGCGCATCTCACTTGCTGCATCAACGTCCAGAGACTGGTAGCGACGGTAAAGTTGAATAACGATTGCCAAGCCAATTGCAGCTTCTGAGGCAGCCAAAGTTAAAATTAAAATAAACATGATTTGGCCATCAGGTTGTACCCAACGCGCACCGGCAATCACAAATGCCATGGCGGCAGCGTTCATCATGATTTCAATGCTCATCAAGACGAACAGCAAATTGCGGCGAATCAGTACGCCTGCCAAACCCACGATAAAAAGCGCACCAGCAGCTACAAGGCCGTGCTCTAAAGGAATGCCATGAATACTATTAAGCATGCTTAATCTCCTTATCGTCTTTGTCTGCGTCGCGGCCTAAGTGCCAAGCAGCGACCATAGCAGCGAGCAACAACATGGAGGCTAATTCTACGGCCAATAAGTAGGGACCAAACAAAGCTATACCCACTTCTTTTGGACCAACGGTAGTGATAGTAATCAGTGTTTCAAGATTAGGTTTGATGGTGTAAACCAATTCAGCCAAGAGTGCTAATGACAGAAAAGATGGGCCAATCCACGCACGCGGTGACAACCATTTTTTCTCTTGCTCATCAATTACTGCTCCGAGGTTAAGAATCATAACCACGAACACGAACAACACCATGATGGCGCCGGCGTACACAATCATTTCAAGTGCCGCAGCGAAAGGCGCGCCCAAAGCAAAAAAGATCATCGCTACAGCGAGCAATGAAACCACAAGATACAACAAAGCGTGTACCGGGTTGGCGTTGGTGATAACTCGAATCGATGCAATCAAAGCAATTGCAGCGGCGAGGTAGAAAGCTATTGCAGATCCCACGTCGGTATATTCCTTCGATTGATTAAGGTAAAAGGCTCTTCACGTTTACAGGCTGTGCTTCGTTTTGCGCACCACCTTTTGGTTTGCCAGCAATCGCCAAACCAGAAACGCGATAGAAGTTATAGTCAGGATATTTGCCTGGGCCAGAAATCAATAAGTTTTCTTTTTCATAAACCAAGTCTTGGCGTACATATTCAGCAAGTTCAAAATCTGGAGTCATCTGAATTGCAGTTGTAGGACAAGCTTCTTCACACATGCCACAGAAAATGCAGCGTGAAAAATTAATGCGGAAAAATTCCGGATACCAACGCCCATCTTCTTTTTCTGCTTTTTGCAGTGAAATGCAGCCTACCGGACACGCCACTGCGCAC
>JAGKXD010000123.1 GCA_021151525.1 Cellvibrionaceae bacterium
GTGTATATTGAGCGTGGGGAAACCATAGTGGAAATTTATTTTGAGAATGGTGTAGTAAACCTTCTTAGGTTTAGAGCTTATTTCGATTAGCTCATAGGTTGTGGTGAGCCTGCGAACCGAAACATTCGCAAATCACATTTCTGTTTGCGATTACGAAAAACCAATTAATGGTTTGCATGATTTATTTCGGTGGTTGCAGATATATGGACATGTTGGGGTTCATTCGCACCATCCATGGTGCTCACCCTGCGGGCAACCTTCAGCTGTGCAAAAATACGCCCCTGCATTTTTGTCGTTCCTCAGCCTACGCGGCCCGCACCAACCTACAAGAGCGTGTAGGTTGGGTGCATTGCTCAACAGATTTATGAGGCGTGATATTACTTCAACCCCGGCGCACCCAATGCCGGGGTTTTATTTTCTGCATTCCCCTGATTCACAAAAATACTGCCCGGCAATCCGTAAATTCCATCTTTTCTTTAACGCTGGCATCGGCCACAGCTAGCCGCTAATATTGTCGGATACCTATCCGGAGCAGCTTATGAACGTGATTGATACCACCACCATCAAACCCGACCGAGCGAAAGCAGTGATGCTCGCGCGGCGTGAGCTATCCCTGTTCGTTTACGATGCGGTGCAATTAGAGGGAATTAATTTCACTCTGCCAGAGATTCAAACCCTGCTTGAGGGAATAACAGTTGGTGGGCACGCGCTTTCTGATCAGCAAATTGCTGTCAATCAAGGTAATGCATGGCGCAAGCTTTTGGCCGATATCGAGCAAAAAAAATTTGTATTTTCGGCGGCTTACGCGCAGCAATTACATGCCATCGCCGGAAAAGAGGAGGCACTGGCGTGGGGATGTTTTCGCACGGGTGGTGTGACCATTGCCGGTACCGACTACATGCCTCCTGCGCACACGCAATTAAACGACTTGTTTGCCCAGTTAGTAGATGAGCAGGCGCAGATTGGTGATATTTATGATCGCGCGATTTGGGTTTTTCTTACCATGGCGCGCCAGCAATTTTTCTATGATGTAAATAAACGCATGGGCCGATTCATGATGAACGGCATTTTATTGGAGGCGGGTTATCCCGCAATCAATGTGCCGGTGAAACGCAAACTGGAATTTAACGAAGGCATGCTTGCGTTCTATCAATCAAACGAACCCGCGCAAATGAATCAATTTCTTCGCTCCTGCCTTGACCCTCGCATAGTTGCAATTATGTCTGAGTAATTTTCACAGCAGCATTTTTTGCGCTGCAAACTAATGGCGCTCGCGCGAACGCCGTTACCAGCAATGGAACGGCCCGCAGGGCGAGTCTCAGGGATGAGACGAGTAGAGGAAGAGTCTACGACCCGGAACTGGGAAGATTCCTGAATGCGGATCCCTTTGTGCAAGCGCCCTACAATACGCAGAGCTACAACCGTTATTCCTCTGTATTCAACAACCCGCTAAGTTTTACGGATCCGAGTGGGTATGAGTGCTACAACGTAAATGTCGGTAGCCAGACTGCTGGTGGTGCAGAAGGTAGCAACGGACTTCAGTATCATTCACAGAGTCAGACGATTGCTACAAATGGAAGTTTGTGTGGCCAGGATGCGTTTAATTTTTCATTTGATTGGCAGAATCAACAAGATCGACAAAATAATTGGAATTAAATTATCCAGAACTTCCAAGTTTCCTACACAAGCTTGCAATCTGGCCAGTTATGCAACTGGCCTTGCGATACCACTAGAAATAGCGCGCATCAAATTAATGTGCATTCAACACAGGCTAAAGCGATCGAAAATTTAGAGAAAAATGGATATGCTAAAAATTTCTCAAAGGACGGAACTGTCACCATCATGTCTAATGGAGAAAAGACATATCGCTTTTACCCTCAAGCTACTGGCAGAATATGGACATGTTGGGATTCGTTCCTCAGCCTACGCGGCCCGCACCAACCTACATAAATAAAAAGCCCGACCAGAAAAATCTGATCGGGCTTTTTAATCTAATCAATTAAGAGCGTTATTTCTTTTTCTCTCCTGTACACCCCTTTTCGCCTTCCGCCAATTTTTCCAACCGAATGGCATAGATTTAATCATGTTGTTGATGGAAACATTTGCCAGGCACGGGTAGTCGCAGCTCATGCCAACTTTTACATCTTTATCCGGCTTTACATCCACTTTCATATCAATTGTGAGTGATGCGGAATCTTTAAATTTGGATAAATCAATAGCTTCGCCTGCTATCACAAAACTGCCGACAACTTTTTTTCGTGGTGACCATTTAATTTGAATCGCATCGCTCTTGTCTTTGAAGTCGGTAGGTGAAACTTCAATTTTCCCTCCCGCTGATTTTCCTTCGCGGCCAGTGAGGTTGGTATTCCAATCGGTGGGGTCGCCTAGCGCGATGCTGCGTTGGACTAATTCACCTTTATACAGATACACATGGTTGGGGTTGATTGATTGCGCCTGGCTAAGTGGTGCTAATAAAGCAGATGCAAACACCGCAGCAGAAACAAAAGGGCTGATTAAATATCGACACATAGGTAAATCTCTCAGGAATTATTATGGGGGCGCTGAAATAGGATATTTCGCGGCGAGAGGAATATTCATTCGGGTGCGATAAATGTCAATTTTTAGATAAAAAATTGTTCTTATTGGTTGCTTGTTGGTCTTATTAATATGGTTATTTTTCAGGGGGCAATAAATTGGCGAGTTGATTAGACCTGACATATATCTCCAATAAAAGCGAGATAATTATGGGATATAGCAAGGGAAACAGGGATTTATTGGGATAGGATTCTGGAAAAGCTTTCCATTCTGTGCAAAAGAAGGCCGACCCGGTTTGAAGGTTAAAATAGGGTCGGCTGACGCTCATCCACGTAGTGCTTGCGGGCACGGGCAATTACCTTATAGATGGCTCTGGTAGACATCTTATACTGCTTGGCCAACTCCCAGTGGTTGGTACCCTTAAACTGCTCGTAAATCTCCATGTCGCGCTTGGTGAGTGTGAACTTCACATCCTTGGGGAAGTTCATTTGATGGCCACCCCATTGCTCTGCCAAATGATCCGCGAGCATCCAGCCCATCTGCTCAGCAGCGTCATCTGGCAGGTTAAAGTCCTTGCCGAACTCAGCTACACGCAAGGCGATGTCCGACAAAAGCTCATGGCGTAGGCTCGCCATCTGTGACTCTTTCATACCTTGACTCCTGCGCGTTTGGCCCATTGCTTCAGGCGCTCAATAACTTGGCTGGCCTGATCGCTGCTCAACCATTGAAGCGCCTCAACCCTGGTGCAATTGGCTACGAACTTGGCCAGTGCCTGCTCGCTGCCATCCCGCACTACACCGGCAGTGTGCAAGCGAAGCCATAAGTGGCGGATGAGGCGGCTTTGCGGGTCATCCGCCATCTTTGCGGCTGGTTTTGCAGTCACATTTTTGTTTTTTGGAACGACCTTAAACCCCTTATTCTTAAGCTGTTCCAAAACCAGTTCCAGCTTTGGAACGGCTAACTTGGAGGTGCTGGTTGCTCCTTCCAATTCAGGAATATTGGCGAGCATTTGGCGATAGCTCTCCTCATCCATCCCCAGCTCATTGCGCGCAACATGGATGAGCGTTATGAGCTTTTTGCGGCGATCAGTTGTTTTGCTCATGTTCAATCACCTTGTCTGTATTCGCCCAGGAGCGATCAGTCAGATCCTGAGTCAACGAGTTTCTATGAGTCGGTGTAGAGGCTATCTGCTGGCGGTTTTGCCAGCGGTAGCGCACATGCTGAATAAAACGAGTATTCCAGGTGTTGCTGATATCGCCACGATCCACCCAGTACAAAACAAACTCGGGTAATTGCTGCTGGGCGAATTCCTTTGTAATTCCGTTGCGCGTGAGAATATCGAACGCACGCTCTAGCGGTTGCCATGTGCTAAACATCACATGCATGGCTTGCCCTTGAGCAACCTGGACTTCATGGCGGCGCCACTCATGTATTACATGTTTGAGGAACTTTGAATTCCACGCGTGATGGCGAATGGCGCGCTCTTGCCAATAGATACGAAACTCCAACACCTGAGCGAGTGCAAACTCACGTGGAATTCCGTTTTGCTCGAGCAATTGCAAAGTCACATCGCTTGGCTGCCAATCAATGGGTATTATTTGCTTCACTTCCCAGGCTCTCTTTTCTCACAAAGAAATTTATATTCATCCGGTTCACAGAGTGGGTCACCAGGGCAGAGCCAAGTTTCACCGCATGGTTCGGGGGTTGAATAACCGCCGTGCCTTTCTTCGTTCGCTGCACAACCGCTGAGTAACACTATTAATAAAACAAAACGCATAGCTGCCTCCTTTTATCTGCCGTTTACAAAGCGATTGCGCGTCGCAAAGAATTGAGCACATTCAGCGCAGTGTTCGGTACCGGCGATCAATTCGCGGCGGGCAGGTTCAATAGGCTCACCACATTCAGCACAATCAATTGGCCGGACTGTTACAACAGCTTGAGCACGATTAGCCAAGGCACGTGCAACAGCTTCATCGGCCAATTTGTTTGCTACATCTACATCATCACTCACTAAACAGCTCCTTGATGCGTTATTGCTGTACGTTTATCTGCGCCAACGCCTTGGTTAAACACAACATTGCGACCATCGCGACGGCCTTGACTGTAAGAATGCTGATCGTTTTGCCGAACCTTGTCCGTACGGCTTATTGCTTTACCGGTCTGCAAGTCGGGATGTCGCTCCTGCTTCCAGCGTTGAATTAATGCGTTACGTTCGGGGCTAATTTGTTGGTGCGTAATTTTGCAGTACACCGACTCAATCCAGCCTTCGGCGTAGAGATCTCCACGCTTAATCAGTGTGGTGCGCTTTAACCGCTTGCTTTGGGTTTCCAAAAAATCGGAGCGCCCTTTTTTAAGCTGGCGGAGCAGTACTGCGTAAGCGTATTGAGCAACTACTGGTGCGCTATCAAAACCGATGAATTCAACGCGCGATTTGTACGTTGATTCAAGAGGCCCTCGCGTTGCTTTATAAATTGCCTCGACGCCAAACGCCAAACCGATCAGATTTATCAACATGGCAATCCAGCGTGGTGGTGTTTTACCTGCACCTGCATCAACATCACTGCAATTAATTTCACTCAACTCCAATGTTTCACTGCTGACGTTGTATTTTTCCATCAATGCTTGAGCTTGACGCAATGCGATTGCTGCTTCGTTGGCGTTATCAGATTTGGATAACGCCAAACACTTTTTAATTTTCTCTAGGACTTTCTGATCCACCTCAAACCCCCGCAATATCCAAAGGAACTTGTCTGTAGCTTTCGCTGTTGCCGATACGCTCATAAACTCGCACATAGGTTTTGGAGCCAATCACTTGCAGTGAATCCGCGATAGCATCCATAGCGCGTTTCCAGCGCTCATCGGCGATGTTATGGCGACGTAGCGCCAATACACGATTCGTGCGTAGCTCGCCGTTACGATCCGTGCGGAACGCATCATTAACCAGCGCAACCAGCCCGGGGTGGGCACCATTGCTCCATTCGCGCAGGCATTCATCAATCAGTGCTTTAGCTGCCTGCAAGCGCTCATCAAAATTCACGTTATCAGCATTGGAGCGGATGATTTTGTATTTACCATCAAAGCTGGTCAGGGACACATTCCCCTTGTTGCCGCCCCATTTGGTTTGATATTGCTCCAGTGATAAATCCACAAACGCCTCTATATCACCGAATATTTCAGCCTTAAGTGTTACGAGCTGTTGATGCAGTGCTTTTGCTTTTTCAACAACATCCATCACCACCTGGTCGCGAACTAAATCGACTGGTTTAATGGTGTCAACTTTTACGAGGTCACCACGCGCATTCTCGCGATAACCTTCCGGTACCTGTTCCATACCTACCTCCGTTGGTCTTTTACTTGAGTGGTTAGGCTCAGCGCGCCAGCCACTCGGCTGGCGTGTGAGCATTCGTCTTGCATCGCGCGGATAGCTGCGCGTGCCTTGGAAAAATCCATTGCCCGAATTGCAGCACGGACTTTATCCAATTGGTTGTCGAGCGACGTAACCGCAGCATCAATGTCTGCTTTTGTGTAACCGCTCATTTAATGCACCTGCTTCGCAATTGTTTGCGCGTCAAAACAAGGTTCAAGCCAGCGCACCAGTACGCCACATATGTCCTTCTGATAAACGAAGTGCAGTGAACCTTTGTGATAAGTTGAGCCACACGCTCGGCCACACAGCTTTTTGGTTTTCGGTGTGTAAGCGATAGAAACAAACGCAGCATTTTTGTTGATGCTAATCTGCAAAATCTCATGGCCAGCTTCAGATAGCACTTGCGTACAGCCAGCAACAGAAAGTGCAAGCTGTGCATAATTGCAAAGGTGGTGAGCCATCACATCACCTCATCAATCACAGCAGCATCAATTACAGGCTGACCGACTTTGGCGGCGATGTTCATTGCGGCCAAAATAAAATTGCCGATGGCGAGCGGATACAATTGGCTTTCGCCCGCGCGTGACACCAAACGCTCTGCAATTCGGCAAATGCCTGTTTGGTCGATAATGTCTTCGGCTTTTGCACCAACCCTGTCAAAGCGATGGCGTAAAAAATCTTCCACTAACTCAGGGCGCATGGGGTTTAGCGTTACCACTTCACAGCGCTGCACCACTTCACGCACGTCTGCATTGCGTTCGCTGAGTTTGATTTTTAATTCTGGTTGGCCGATCAAAATCACGCTCACCAATGGCGTGAAACCTATACGTAATTCCAGGATGCGCTTTAAGTGGCGCAGCGTAGTGATCGGCATGGAGTGCGCCTCTTCAATCAGGAGGCAATTGCTATAACCACTCTTATGGCTTTCAATCAACGCATTATGAATTTGACGAAAACGCGCCTCTGGCCCAATGCGAACGGGCGAGTTAGGGGCAAGTGTGCGCAGGATGGATTCAGCCACGTGAGCGGATTTCAACATGGTGCCTTTACTTTCGGTTTCCTCCGCCGCTAGCACATAGGGTTTAATCAGGGTGATAGGCAAGTTTTCATCCTGAATACGCTGTTCAAGGTCAGTCGCAATAATGGATTTACCACTGCCGCTCTCACCAGTAACGGCTAAAAAACCGCCGTGTTTTGCAGTGGCAAACATACACTCACGAACGTAGCGAATATCCTGGCTTACCCACATATCCTCAGCACAGCTCAAATCAGTGAATGGGTTTCGCATCAATTTGAAATGACGCTTGGCTTCAGGCGTTAATGACTGGCGGCGTAACAGCATATGGTCGTCCTCCTCGGACTTTTTATCGGTATCTTTAGGGGTTAACGCTTTTGGAACGGCTTGCAAATGCTTCATCGCTTTGTCTTCGATGACGACAAATACAGAGTCATTCGCAGCATTGAAGGGCTTCAAAAACTCCAAAATTTTTGTGCGCAGTTCATTGCGCTTTTTTTCAGTTTTTGGCCACAAGCCATGGTTCAGTAATTGGGCGATAGTGGCATCACTCACTTGGCAGTGAATTGCTAGCTTTGTTTGTAAAAGCCCCAGTTCATTCAGTTTTTCTTTTAACGCAAGCATGGTGTAACTCCGTAAAATAATCGGGCAACAGCTATACGCCCTGTGCTACTTAATTAAACGCAGCGGGGTGATATTCACCTGCTGCAATTGCTGGGCGATGCTGCCCAATTCTTCCTCTGGAACACCGTTGGGGTAGCGTTGTTTCAGCCACGCCATATGCTCCGCACCGTTCCAAAATTTAGCGGGATGTGCTGCCAGCTTTTTCGCAGCGGCAACATGGGTGAGTGGTTTAAATTCAACGGCAGGCGTAGCGATATCCAAGTGCGTACCGCGCTTGTTAATAAAATCTGGCAGTTGCACATCCGTGATGGGTTTCATCGGGTCAATCGAGCCGGCAAAAGGCACACCCTTACCCTTGCGCTTCTGTGTTGCCTCAGCATCGGTTTCAGCATCCATTACCAAGCGTTCAATGGCTTTTCGCTCTGCATCAATGCGCGAATCGCGCTGTGCTTTGTATCCATCACCAATTAACTGTGCGCTTTCTGCAAACCCGAATTCACCAAACTTTTCCGCTTCAACCACACGGATAACCTCACGACCTTCATCATTGGTGTAAATCACTTGGGCACTTTCATCATCGCGCCATGGGTTACGAGTGATTAACAATTTTTCACCAACGGCGGCGGTTGGAATGTCGGCAACGCGGTAGGTCTTCCCTTTAAAGCTGACCGTTAATTGAGGTGAAACTTTTCTCTCTTCCGGCTTGCTGATGGCAAGCTCACGCATGATTTGTGGCGCGGGCGCTATACGCAATTGATCAGCCGTAATTCGCAACCACACGTTGTAGCGTGTATCCAATGTGCGGCTATGGGTTTTGGTGGCATTGAACCAACGCATCCATTTACCCGCCTCAGCATTCAGCTCATCAACTGTGGAAGGCGGGTTGCTTAAAAATTTCAGGCGGTGTTCGAAGTTGCACTCGACAATATCGTTACCTTTTTCAACTTGCCCCTTGGCCCATGGCTGCCCTGGTAAATTCACTTGCACGCTCACGCCCAGCGCGCGCCATAAATTTTGCGCAACAGCACCGGTGTTGGCGCTACCGGGGTCAACCATTACCATCAGAGGCACACCGTGCACCGGGTCTTGTGCATGGCGTTTTTGGGTAGCCGCAATAAACGACTCAACCAGATTTTTTCCGCTCTCCGCACCCAGTACGTAATGAACAAAAATCCAGCCGCTCGCGTGATCCGTAATCACATAGCGCCACACGCGCTCGTTTTCAATTTTGGCAATATTGGCTGGCTTGTTTTTATAGAATTCTTTCTCCTCCATTACCTGCAAACCTTTGTGGTTGCGCAGGTAATAAAGTACGCAGAGTGATGGGTCTATTTGCCACACATGGTTGGGGTGCGCACTGGCCAACATGACTTTGGGTGAAACCCGGTTTTGTTGTTCAGGATGCAAGCCGTGAGTGCGCAATGCGCGAGTAATAGCGCTCACACTCATTGGAATTAATTCACCCGTTTTTTCACACAGGCGTTCCGCTTTGATGGCCCCATTCGCACGTAACACATCAACAGCATCTTCGATGCTGGCGAGTCGCTTGCCGTTGTTACGCTGTGTTTCCATCAGGTACGCGCCCAAAATTCGCGCCTCATCGTGTGTGAGGTTTGTTGTTCCTGAATCAGTGCGCTTTTTACGATGCTTGGCCATCGTGACCTCTTTCAATTTGCGTTGCAGTGTTGGCAAGCTCATACCCAATTCATTTGCCGCTTGTTGATAAACGGCAATCTTTTGGCCGTGGCCCGCCGCCTTCGCAGCGCGGGCAACGGCTTGCAAGGCCTCTATCAAAGCGGCATTCAACATTACGCAGCGTCCTTATCGTTTTGTTCCCACTCGGCTCCGCCGTTAACAGAGCGCTCAATGCCCAGTTCGGCGCGAACTTGCAGTAATGCGCGATCAAGCAAATCCAATTGCGATGCAACAAAATCCAGGTGGTCGGTGTTACCGGTGTGGTCTGCCAGTTCTTGCAGTTGATTGAATGCGCTACGCAATTGCACACGAATATTGGCTTCTATATCGCCTTGAATCGCAGCGACTTCTTTGCGTGCTTGCAGCAATTCTTCGTCGGGAGAAATTTTTCTTATCTTTCTAAGCTTGGTTTGAAGTTCGTCGATTTTGCCGCTTTTGGCGGCGATCACTTCGCTTTTGGCTGAGTTATCTTCTTTAGCTTCGCGTAGCGCAGCACGCAATTCGCGAGTTGACATACGATCAATATCATCGAGGTTCATTCCGGCGATGGTGCCGCCATCAACCAGTTCAGCTAACTGATCATCATCCTCGGTCATTAATTCAAAAAGTTTTGTTTTGCCCAAAACGGCAAGCGCTTGCCGTTTTGAATTCAACTGAGGTGAGGAATATTTAATTGCTGCTTGCATCATCAAGCGTGCGGTGCGTTCAGCCATACCCAGTTGGTTTTCAACAATACTGGTGAATTCTCCATGCGGCTCGTGCTCTTTCAGAATCACCAAACGCTTACCCGCCTCTAACATTGCCTCGGCGCTTTGCGACATGTAGAAGCGCGCTTCATGAACAATACGGGAGCAGTCATACGGCAGGCCTTCACCATATGCCGCCATAATTTGTTGCGAATGCTCTGCCATTTTGGAAATGTCGATGGCTTCTTCTAAATCGACTTGTGTTTTATTACGTTGAATCGCACGGCTTTTTTCAAAAGCTTTTTGCTCAGCGGCAAAATCATCTTTGTCTTGCTGCGTAATGTCGCTGGGTGCTTTGCCTGGCTTTGCAGTTTTCATGTCGGTCTCCAAATGGTGGGTATTAATGTGAACCAGCAAATACACGCTGGTTAAGTTCGTCTATGCGCGCTTGCATACGGCTCATTTCATTGGCGTGTGCTGCGGCGATTTGCAGCATCATGACGCTGTGTGAAAAAAGGCCACTGGGTTTCTTTTCTACTAGCCCGACCTCTATCAATGTGTTGAGGTGACGATTGATGGTGCTCGGGCTTTCGTTCAGGGTTTTGGCCAATTGGCCATTGCTTAAGCCGGTTAATGAATGCCCCCTTAGTGCAATCAGCACTTTCAACACTTTGGTTCCGCTATCGATGGTTTTGCCGCTCATGCTGCTGCCTCGGTTTCGTTGGCCTGGAGAAATTCATCCAGCGCTTCCAACGATTCATTTGTTAATGTCAGCGTGCAGTTGTCATCCAGCTCTAATACAAAAGGCGCTTCATTAGCGGACTCATCAAGCGTGAGGCGTGCTACTTCCGCCGCTATGCAAATTCCCTTGCCAGCCATGTGCTCTAACAAGAAGCGAGTCTTACCTTCAGGCAACACGGTTAGCGACCAGCGCAAACCGACTGCGTCAGTAAAAAAAAGTTGGTGCTCATTCATCGTTTCCTAACTCCAGTTGTGGTTGGTTGTGTTGCTCAACATTCCCTTTGTGCCAAGCGAGCGATTCCATTCCGCTGGTGATCGCGGCCAGGGTTGCTTCTGCTTCCGCTTTGCCGTTGTAGAAATCCATTAATGCAGTGACTGTGCTATGCAGGTTTTCTTGCAGCGCCGATACATCGCTGGCTTTTAACTTTCTGCCGGTGGGTACCGCGATCAACAACTTGCCGCTGGCACCAGCGAGCCAGCGCGTTACAAAATCAATTCCGCAGGCGGCTTCATAAGTTGGAATTAGCACCGCAGGAATGCGTCCGTTTTGTAGCCACTTGTACAACGTCCAGTGGTCTGCCTCGCCCATTCGCTCTGCAATTCGCTCGACACTCAGGTTGTGTTTTTCGCGCGCGAAGTCCTTACACAGTTCCAACGCGTGGCGCAGGCTGGTGGGCTGAATGCGCTTCCAATTCCGGCGGCTCATTGGAATTGCCTCTCGTTGTCGCTTAGCTCTACCTCCAAACAAAAACCGTTTTTGCCGCTATGCAAAACCGTTTCACGCTGGATAATTGGCTGTGTTAAATTTGCCGACAGGAACATGGTTATGACCGATCAAACGTTTGAGGAACTGAAAGACTCTTTGGCTGCGTTGCAAGGTGCTTATGTGGTTCTTGTTCGTTACCTAGCGGAACAGCAGCAGGTGTATGCCGAGGAGCTATGCACAGACTTGGATGTGCTATGCAATTCGCATCCATCACCGGGCTTTCAGCAGCAAGTAATGGCTCTGTCAGAGATGGTGCGCAGCACTTGCGCACGGTTGCCAAAAGGCGCTGACTGATTTCCATCGCTTCGGCTTCTGTCAGTGGGCTGTAATGGCGTGGCTTGAGGTTCTGGCCAAGAATTGGAGCGTCAGTGCTAAAGCCGTAATGGTCTGTAATAGGGAATTGGATGGTTTTTCCGGCAAACTCCCGCACCATTTGTGCGGCGTTTTCGGCGCCAACCAGCCCGACCAGGCGAGCAAAAAATAAGGTGAATGGAGACATGGGCTTATCCTTAAGCAGCTTGGGATTCGTCAGATGACTTCATGCCCAGGTCTACGGCAATTTGATGTGCCTTGCCGTAATGGGCTTTGTCAAAGCCATTGAGCACGCGGTAAACGGCACCACGGGTGTAGCCGTGTTCCTCGGCCCATTGGGTAACAGTTTTACCGGCGGCACGAAAACGGGCTTTAACCTGGTCGCCAGTCAGTAACTTCGCCATGGCAGTGGCTCCTTTGTTGCTGAAAGATGTTTAAGAGATATTTGTGTTTTGTTGTGGTGATTATGGTAACTAAATAGTTACCTGTCAACGATAAATGGGGAATTATTTGTGACCATTGGGGATAGGCTGCGCGAAGAGCGTGAGCGCCTGGGCTTTAGTCAACCTGCTTTTGCGGGGCTAGCTGAGACGACCAAGAAGAGCCAAATTGATTATGAGAAAGGGGTTACCTTTCCTAAGGCGAACTACTTAGAGGTAATCGCTAAGGTAGGGGCTGATATTCAATACATCGTGACTGGGGTTAGAGCCGCAAATAAGCTCGATCCAGCTGAGCAATTATTTTTAGAGCGATTCCGAGGTGCACCAAAAGCAATTCAGGACGAAGCACTCTTAACCCTATTAGGACAACAGGGCCAGCCCAGCAGTGCAAAGCAGATATTCCATGGATCTGTCGGTCAAGTTGGTGAAAAGGATATTGTGAATATTGGAACAACTTTCGATTTGAGTAATAAGAAGTAGTTTGCGAATGGATGATGAGGATAAAAAAGCAGTGCAGGAGTTCAACGGTGCCGTAGGCCAAGTTGCAGCTGGCGATATACACAATCATGCCGCATCTAGCTATTGGGATTGGGACTCTACAGACCTCATAAACGAGTGGGAAAACTGCCGCCGTAAAATGCGCCAAGCGCAATTAAAGATATTCCTAGCACCAAATATGATTATATTTTTTTCAATAATCATTTTCTTACTTGCAGTGTTTTTTACGGGAAAGCTGCAAGTTGCTTCGCAACAATCCATTCTTGGGTTCTCTGTGTTGGCATTTGTTGCTGTAACCATGTTCCCCAAAGCGAATAAGAAATACGGCAGCTTGATTACGCTGCAAAGACAAAGAATGGAATTAATTGAGTTGGTTTTGTTGGATCGTGGCATCGATCTGTGATTATGTTTTAGATAGTTGTAAGGAGTTATTGTGGAAAGCAGTAAGGGTTTAGCCCAAGAGTTTCACGGATCGGTAGGTCAGGTTGCAGGAGGCAATATTATTAACATTCAGTACTCTCCCAAAAAACCAGCACCGGAAGTGATTCGGGCCGTAGCCGAGCTGCTCAATTTAGCGAAGGCCAATAACCTGCTGAATACAATTCAGAACATCAGCCAAATCATATAC
>JAGKXD010000035.1 GCA_021151525.1 Cellvibrionaceae bacterium
GTCTTATTAAAAGCAATACAACCAATAATCATCAGCGCCAACACAGGCGCAGACAGCACAATTGATTTCCGATAGACCCAGCAAAAAGCACCTGCCATAAAAAATGGTGCAAGGTTTTTCCAGCTTTTATCCATTGGAAAATGTATTAGCGAGAACAAATCAAAATAATAAGCCACACCAATGAACGCACAAGCCAAAAGATAACGCCCCGGCTTTAATAAACTTAATCCACCTACAATGGCCAACAAGGCATAAAGTCGCACCTCATAAGGCAAAGACCAAATAGCACCATTAACCGCTTTGTCTGGATGAGCTTCAAAAACACCTGGTAAATAAAATTTAGTAATCAGCAATGTGGGATTGAATTTTAAATAATTCCAAACATCAGGCTGGGAAAAATAAGATGGGTCTGTTGATAGCAAGGCACCAAGCACAAAGACACTTAACAGCACACAAACAATAAGCGCAGGATAAATACGCAACACACGCGCAGCCACGAAATGGCTAAATGTATTTCTTTGCCAACTGGCACAAATTAAAAACCCACTAATGACAAAGAACACATCAACTGCAACCGCCCCCGCATAACGAGAGTTCAATAGCTGCAAAATCAAATCAGGATGAGTGGAACCTACAATCGGGTAGGAATGCCCATAAATAACCAAGAGCGCAGCAATTAAACGAATAATCGTAAAATTATTGGTCGATCGCTGGCTGTACGAATCAATCGTGTTGGATTCCATAACGTCCTCAGTACACCAAACAGCTTTTTGACATCTTGGTGTTTAACAAACTTTCTGGTGGAACGGTGACTTCTTCTTGGCTATAAATAAATTTAATGCCTTTATATTCACCAATAAGATCACGCGCAAAAAATGCTTTTTGTGCGACGTAGCCTTTTGCCCCAGGCTCCGCCAAAATTAAGATTTCTTTTATTTCTTTTCCCTGCGCTCGTTTAGTCTCAATACGAGCGTTCAGACTTACAATAGTATTACGTTGACAAACTCCTTCAACATAGAAAAATTGTTCTATTTGGTAAAAGCGCACAAACACAAAGAGCAATACAATCGACAGTAGCGATTTACCGACAATCCCTGCGCGCGAATTCATAGAAAAGGTTTTGTTAAACAATCCCGCCAAGAGCAATGAAAAGGGAATTGACGATGCATATAGGTAATGCGCGCCGGGCTGCGGCAACATAAGTACAGGAACAAGGAATACAAAATAGAAGCCTAAATACAACAAGCCACGCAAAAGCCCATAACAATAAATTAAACATCCGACTAAAATTGTATGTACTAGCAATCCGAGCCAAGCATTTTTACTGCCTTGCGCTGCAATTGAAACCATATCTGCAGCTTTATTCATAAACGGATAACCAAAATAATAAAGCGCATTGGCAGGCAAATTAGACACACTAGGTGTATAGGTAGAAACCCCGCCGCCATGGAGCGTAACCATCAAAGCTGGTATACGGTAACCAAGATAAGCAAGTGCTGGTAGACCCAAGAAAACCGCCAGCAAGTAAAGGCTTTTATTTTTTAAAAATTGCCCTTGCTGCTGATAGGAAAGATAGCAAGCCAAAACCAACAATACTGCGGGCAGCATCAAGGCGGTTTCTTTTGATAGGAGAGCCATTGCTAACGCGCAGCAAATCCCCACCAAATAAATGGCTTTATATTTTCCATAGCAGAAATAATAGGTGCCAATAGCGGCCAACAATCCCCAAAAACTGTACACGCGATCTACTGATGCGCCCAACCATGCTGTAGAAAAAATGGATAGCGGCGAAACCAAAAATGCAAACATTGCAACAACTGAAAAGCGCCAGTTCTTGGTGATCTGCATTAATAAAAAGCAAAACAGCAAACCCGAACTTAAATGAATGGATAAATCAATGAGGTGTGAGACCCAAGGAAGATCCATCATATTGATAGATGCAAACCCCTGCTCCAAAAAGCTCACAGGGCGCATAGGGTAACCAAACTCAGGGCCAGGATTTATTTTTCCATAAGCAGCCGCAAAGTTGCGGAAACCAAATTCTTTAATGTGGTCATACTTTTGCCATTCGTCGTGATTGTAAAACCCCGGATTGGAGATTGCCGGTATGTGAGCCACGACCCCGAGCAACAAAACTAAACTTAAGATCAACCAGCTTTTGCTTGATAAGCGTTGCACAGTCATTTCTGAATTATTCCCCAAAAGTTCTCTATTAAATTTTTCCAACAAATGAATAGCTATGTGGAAGAATTAAACACGTTCACGGCGAATCAAATTTATACCTCGATTGATATAAATATAAACACCACGAAAAACATCAATTAACACGGGTGTAAACTTAATCGCAGGACGCTCGACGAAATGCCACATAATACCTGCCCACACAATCAAAACGGGAATACAACAGAAAATCACCAACCAGTGCTGTGCTCGCGTCATAGTTATCCTAACCTCAAGTGGCAAGATGATCATAAAAACCACATAGAGAAGAATTCCGTGAAGCAAATAAATACCGTAGCTAATCGTGCTTAGCAATCTGGCTGGGCGACAGGTTAAAAGACCAAACAAATTTGAACCACACGCAATAAAGGCGAGGCAAACACTCATTACTATCAGCCGAACGTAATAAGAACCACTTGGTTCAGCAGCAAAACAGCCCAAAATTCCGAACAGGACAATCCAACTACCATCGGGTCGCGAGAATATTTTTTTTAGCTGCTCGGTATTAGCTACAAAACTTGCAAATGCTCCTCCCGCAAATCCAAATAGCAAATTTACATCTAAACCCAACTGGCTGAATGTAAATAGACACAAGCAGCTCAATATCAGCCACAAGGTAAAATAGCCTTTTGATTTAACGCCCAAGAGTACGCCAATAACAGGTAGGCTAAAGTAAAAATACCATTCGTAACATAAAGTCCAAGTCACACCAGCAACAATTCTTGATGTACCGGGAAGCGTATTTATCTCTGGGGCACCTGGGATGGTAAAGAGTAACCAATCATAAATATTTGATCTGAGAGTGATTGTATCTTCAAGCAATGTAAAATGAGTTTTAATTGCAACCACCAAAAGCAAAAAACACAACATACAAATATATAAGGGTGTTAATCTTAAAAAGCGCGAGCAATATAGCGCAAGCCAATCAACGCCCTTTTCCCGACCTTGCAGCAGCTTGTTAGTAAATAAAAAGCCGCTGAGCATAAAAAAAATACAAATACTTACCTGACCGAACATTACAAACAAGGGGCTACCTGCAGATGCCCAATCACGTCCATGCGCATAGTTAAACCAAAATCTTGCATGATGCAGAAATACAAAAAATGCAACAAATCCGCGCAAACCGTCTATGCTTGCAAATGTATGAGAGCCAGGGATTGAAAGATTGCGCAGAAATAGACGCGAACACAACAGGGCGAGGACAACAGCTAAGAATGCAGTCCAAATATTATCTCCATAAACAAACATCACCTAAACACACTCCGTAATACATCTATTATCCGCAAAGAAATCCGTTCCAGATCCACTAGGCTTTTATTTGCTTTTTGGAAAAAGGGATTAAACGTAGAAACACTTACCCAATAGAATTGCTGCAGACTATCAATTATTTATACAAAAAAGCTCACTACCGCTCGTATACCAAAAATTTATGTTTTAAATTCGCACTGCTATCTCCCGGCAACTCAGATGATAATTTCCACTGATTAGCGGGAAGCTCTGGAAAATAGGCATCTGCGCCATCTACGTTGGCATCTATGCGCGTTAGATAAACACGATCAGCAATTGGTAATGCGTGGCGATAAATTTCTGCACCGCCGATCACCATAACCTCTTCTGCGAGGTTCGCTTGCTCAGCGCGAAATTGTTGGGCAATATCCAAAGCCTCATCGACACTTTGAGCAACAAGAACACCAGCGAACTTCCAATCTTTTTGACGCGTTACTACTATGTTGGTGCGGCCAGGCAAAGGCTTACCAATCGACTCAAATGTCTTGCGCCCCATAATCACCGGCTTACCCAGAGTCACAGATTTAAAATACTTTAAATCTTGCGGTAAATGCCACGGCAATTCGTTATTGCGACCAATGGCATTGTTGTTGGCGGTGGCAACTATAAGAGAGAGCTTCATGATAACGACCAGCTTTGCACTTGGTGGATGGTTTTTGGATTAAACCGCAATAGGTGCAACAATTCTTGGATGTGGTTCATAACCTTCAAACACAAAATCATCCAGCTCGTAATCAAATATGCTATCAGGGCGGCGTTTAATAATTAATTTAGGCAGAGCCCTTGGTGTGCGACTTAATTGCTCATAAACAATCTCATCGTTAATGTGATTGTTGTAGAGGTGGCAATCGCCAAAGGTATGCACAAAATCCCCCACGCCCAAGTCGCATTGTTGCGCAATCATATGCGTCAACAAGGCGTAACTAGCAATATTAAATGGCACACCCAAGAAAAAATCTGCGCTGCGTTGGTACAACTGACAAGAGAGTTTGCCTTCGGCTACATAGAACTGAAATAACGTGTGGCACGCAGCCAAGGCCATGCGACCTTCTTCAGCATTTTGTTGGGGGCTTTGAGATTCGTCAGGCAAATCAGCTGGGTTCCATGCACTCACAATCAATCGACGAGAATTAGGGCGAGTTTTGATTTGCTCAATCACTTCGCTGATTTGGTCAATGGTAGAACCATCAGGGCAAGCCCATGAGCGCCATTGCTTTCCATAAACGGGGCCAAGGTCACCCTCTTCAGTTGCCCATTCATTCCAAATATTGCAGCCACGCTCTTTTAGCCAAGTGACGTCGGTTCGGCCTTGCAGGAACCAAAGCAATTCCACAATGACACTTTTTAAATGGACGGTTTTAGTGGTTACCAGCGGAAAACCTTGGTTCAAATCAAAACGCATTTGACGGCCGAACACAGAACGAGTGCCCGTACCGGTGCGATCACCGCGAGTGATGCCGTTATCGACCACATCGCGCATAAGTTCTAAATATTGCTTCATAACCAAGCTCGCCTGAAAAAAGATCCACTAAACACCGAATTTTATTGGGGCGCTATGCTATCAGTTTCTACCGGCTTTTTTTGCCCTAAATGCTTTTTGCGCTCCAGATAATAGGCATAGCCCAAGAGCCCGAAGCCTGCGATAAACATAGGCGCAGACAGCAACTGGCCGCGAGTAATGAAGCCAAATAGATCAAAGCCTATTTCTGCATCTGGCTCGCGAAAGTTTTCTACCAGCGAGCGGAAACTGGCGTAAAGCACAAGGAATAAGCCACCTACAGCACCGCGTGGGCGCGGCTTGGCAGAGAACCAGAAGAGCACTATAAACATGACCAAACCTTCCAAGGAGGCTTGATATAACTGGGAGGGATGACGCGCTACACCTTCAGGATCGCCTGCTTTGGGAAACACCATCGCCCAAGGCACATCACTCACGCGCCCCCACAATTCCTGCCCGATAAAATTACCCATGCGCCCAAAACCCAAGCCCAGCGGCACCAAAGGCGCAACAAAATCCATCAATGCTAAATAGGGAACGCGGATGCGATTGGCGTACACATACATCGCCAATAACACACCAATAAGACCGCCATGAAAGGACATTCCACCTTCCCAAATCCGGAACAACCAGAGGGGATCACTCATCCAACGGTCGAAATTATAAAAAATCACATAACCGACCCGACCGCCTAAAATCACCCCAAAGGCACCGTAGGTGACAAGGTTTTCCACTTCAACTTTGGTGATGGGTGAATGTGGCTTACCACTGCGATACAGGGCTATCAGCCACGCCGACAAAAACGCCAGCATGTACATAATGCCGTACCAGTGAACCTCCAAGGGGCCAATGGTTTTACCAATAATATCGAAGGGACCAATAGAAACAGCTACTGGATTGAAGTTGGGGAATTGGAGCATACCATTAACCTTACCGGTGACAAATCAACCGCAATAAAATGAGGGCGCAATAATAAATGAAAAAAGGAGCTAAATTTAGCTCCTTTTTTCATTTACAAGACGACTAAGCGAAAAGGATTACTCTTCAAAATCATCCGACCCCATTGGGCGGATTAAGCGTGTTACGTCAGCGTCATTCAAGGCTTGTTCTACGCGTTCGCGGATTTGGTCGGCGTTGCTCATGGTCATAACTTCAGCCAAGAGATCTTTGGCCAGAGTTAAGCTGATGCCACGAATTACCGATTTCACTTTGGGCAAGTTGGTTGCGCTCATAGAGAGCATATCGAATCCCATGGCCATCAACAAAATTGCAGCACCCGGGTCACCGGCCAACTCACCACAAATACTAACGCTGATACCTTCGGCGTGAGCCTCGGTTACTATGTGCTGCAAAGCGCGCAAAACGGCTGGGTGGAAAACTTGATAGAGGTCTGCGACACGGGCATTGTTACGGTCAACCGCGAGCAAATATTGTGTAAGGTCGTTGCTACCTACGGATAAAAACTCTGACAAAGAGGCCAGTTCTCGAGCTTGGTAAACCGCTGCTGGAACTTCGATCATAGCGCCCACAGGCGGCATTTTGACCTTGTAGCCTTCTTCTACCAACTCTTTATAAACACGAGTAATCAGCGCTTTGGAGGCTTCCATCTCAGGGATGTTGGTGATCATCGGCAAGAGAATGCGCAGGTTATCCAAGCCTTCGCTCGCTTTGATCATGGCGCGCACTTGGGCGAGGAAAATTTCCGGGTGATCAAGCGTTACACGAATGCCACGCCAACCGAGGAAGGGGTTATCTTCTTCGATAGGAAAATAAGGCAGCGCTTTGTCACCGCCAATATCCAAAGTCCGAATTGTTACCGGTAAAGGCGCAAAAGCCGCTAATTGCTCGCGATAAATGGCGCGCTGTTCCTCTTCAGAAGGAAAGCGATCGCGCATCAAGAAGGGCACCTCGGTACGGTACAGACCTACACCTTCAGCGCCGCGCTCAAGCGAGCGCACCACATCCGCCATCAGGCCTGTGTTGACCCACAGCGGCAGACGATAGCCATCTTTGGTTTCGCAAGGCAGATCCTTCAGCGCTTCAAGGCCCTTGAAGAGCGCCTGCTCTTCAATATCTATAGCGGTGTAGTGCTTGAGAATGTGTTCATTAGGGTCGCTATAAACAGCACCACGATAACCATCAACAATGACGGGACGACCATCCATTTGCATGAAAGGCAAATCGACCGCGCCCATTACCGTGGGTATATCCATGGCGCGAGCGAGAATGGCCACGTGTGAGTTGCTTGAACCTTCAACCGAAACCAAACCCACCAATTTCTCTTTGGGGATTTCGCCTAGCATGGACGCGGTTAGCTCTTCACCAATGAGGATAGTTTTATCAGGGAATACGCGCTTCTTGCGATTGGATTCCTGCAAATAAGCCAGAACACGACGCCCCAAATCGCGCAAATCAGTTGCTCGTTCGCGCAAATAAGGATCGTTCATGCTATTAAAAGTTTGTTCGTGCTCGAGGATTACCTCACTCCACGCGAAGGAAGCATTAGCGCCTTTACGAATACGCTCTGACACTTCGCCACCGAGAGATGCATCATCTAACATCGCCAAATAAGCATCAAAAAGAGCACGTTCTTCACGGTTTAAGCGGTCTTTGAGTTGGGCTCCCAAGCCTTTAATATCTTCACGCACGGCCATCAAGCAGCGTTGAAAGAAGGCTATTTCGGCGTCAACATCGTCGCAGGCTTTGAAGGGCACTGAGCGTAAATCGGCTTCTGGCGCGATAACTACCACTTCACCAATGGCAATACCGGGCGCTCCGGCAACCCCCATAAAGCGAGCCTGGGTGGCCACTTCGTTCTTGCCGCTATTAACCCCCCCGGTCGCCTCTGCGTGGGCGATTACACCCGCGAGTTGCGCAGACATAGTGACGAGAAAGGCTTCATCTCCCTCATCAAACCGACGTTGCTCAACTTGTTGTACCACCAAGACACCAAGCACTTTGCGCTGGTGGATAATAGGTACGCCGAGGAAGGAGCTATAGCGCTCTTCACCAGTTTCAGGGAAATATTGATAGTTGGGATGCGCTTCTGCTTGCTCAAGGTTGATAGGTTCTTCGCGCACCACCACGCGTCCAACCAGACCCTCCCCCGCCGCGAGGCGTACATTGCCAACAGCATTCTGGTTCAAACCATCGGTCGCCATGAGCACATAGCCGCCTTCGTCATCACGCATGTATACAGAACATACATGGGTGCGCATGGCACTTTTTACGCTCGACACAATAATGCCCAATGCCGAAGGCAAATCGCGCGCGGCATTAACTTCTTGGACAATAGAGCGGAGCGAATTCAGCATAGAAACTATCGAACCTTATTTAATTTTTATGGCTTAACGATTTATGGGGGAGTTGCTGTAAAACTCAATGAGCACCTTCGATTGGTTAGCGACCAATCATGAGCTCCAACTCCAACTGAGCATGGACAAGCGAAAGCTCCTTCAATGCCCGGCGGTAAACGTCTTTTTTAAAGGACACCACCTTGCCGAGCGGATACCAATAACTTACCCAGCGCCAATCATCGAACTCAGGGCGACCGCCATTATTCAGGGAGATACGGGAATCATCGCTAAGTAGGCGCAACAAAAACCATTTTTGTTTTTGGCCCACACACAAGGGTTGGGAATTATGGCGAACCAAACGATCTGGCAAGCGATAACGCAACCAGCCACGTGTGCAGGCCAGAATTTCTACATCTTGAGGATGAAGACCAACTTCTTCATGCAGTTCGCGGTAAAGCGCCTGCTCAGCAGACTCACGCTCATTAATGCCACCTTGCGGAAACTGCCAAGCATCTTGCCCGCCTACCCGACGCGCCCAAAGCAATTGGCCTTGGTCGTTCGTCAATACAATCCCCACGTTGGGGCGAAAACCATCGCTATCTATCACGGGAATCATCCCTATAAAATGTTAGGCTGTGGAACAGCTTTTTCCGCACTATAACAGGCTTATGCAAAGCCGCAAGCCCTCGCGAACACTGAGCCCAAGTAAATCTTTATTGAGTCGCCAGAACACACTGGTTATGCTAAGCGCCCTCACCCAAGCCCCTCATTTCATTGAAGAAGGTAACCTGTGCGTCTCGCGATTTTTGATTTAGATAACACCCTTATTGCTGGCGACAGCGATCACAGCTGGGGCGAATTTCTCGTCCATAAAAAGTTGGTGGATGCGCAAACTTATGCAGAGGCAAATGACCGTTTTTATCAGCAATATAAAGCGGCCACCTTGGACATTCACGAATACCTTGCCTTCTCACTGGCACCGCTCACAAAGTATTCACTGAATGAACTAGCCTCTCTGCACGCTGAATTTATGCGCGAGTTCATCGAGCCCATGATGCTCCCCAAAGCAAAAGCGCTTTTACAGAAGCACCGTGACCAGGGTGATTACTTATTGATCATTACCGCCACCAACCGCTTTGTTACCCACCCAATTGCAAAGCACCTAGGTGTAGATGACATTTTGGCCAGCGACGCCGAAATAGTGGATGGCCGTTACACCGGCAAAGGTACAGGCACCCCCTGCTTCCAAGGTGGCAAAGTAGTTCGCTTGCAAGAATGGTTAAAAGAAAAAAATTACACACTGGAAGATGCCTATTTCTACAGCGACTCCATCAACGATTTACCCTTGCTTGAACAAGTACCAAACCCTTTTGCTGTAGATGCCGACGAACGTCTGACAAAAGTTGCGCAAGAGCGCGGCTGGCCATTGATTAGCTTGCGCAATTAACTCCACTGCCGGCTCATCAACATTGACGATGCATTGCATCGTCAATAGCTTTCCCTGCCGCTATAAAACGCCTTCGAAAACGCAAACGCATAAACTCAATAAAAACAATCCGTACAAATTTATTTTTCGCACACACCATAAAAAAAGCCGCTCATTAAGAGCGGCTTTTTTTAAACCTGCATTATTTTCTAATAGCCATAGAAGACAACAACCTATAACTATAAAAGCTTTATTTAGCGCCCGAAAGCGAAAGATAAACCAAGGTTTGGTTAAGCAATTGGTAAGCCACTTCACCGAACGTAATAGGGCCCGTTAAATTGTGCGTTTTCTTGCCTTCTAACTCTGAATAAAGATAGTTCAAAATACAATTGCAAGAAAACGCAATTTTATCTGTTGCAGATGCTGGCAAGACTTTATTAAATGCTTCAATATAATTTTCAACCGGGCGTGCGAAGCGATAAGACACATCGGCAAATACAGGAGCATAAAGCGCAACCTTGCCAGCATCTGCATCAACATTTTGAATACTCACGTTCACCATCACACCCGAATAATTCGCCACTAAGGGCAAGCGAGTATCTATATTGTGCTGTTGAATATAATCTGCCAACTTAACCGTTTGGCCATCAACACTACATTCAGTAACCTCAAAGCCAGTCGATTTAAACTTGATTTCCGCACCTTCGCCCTGCGCAAACAAATTCACAATATTGATATTAGCTAATTGATGCGTAGGTAGAGGTATATGCATGGCCACGGCTTGCTGCTCAAGCAACATGCCATTCAATGGACCGAAGCCTATTTTGGCACTGCGTTTTCCCAAATCATCCAAGTGCACGCCCGAAATCCAACCGATGATAGGTGAGAAATACATGTTAGGGAAATTAGGTGCATTTTTCGCGTAAGACGCATGGACTTCAGACATAGCAGGCAGAATAACAACCGTAAAACCATGCTCTGGCGCTTCTTGTGAAATTCGGCCTATAGAATTTGTGTCGTAAAGCGTAATGCGTGGAGGCCTACTAGAGGCCACACCATTGATGGTATTTACAAAAATCTGATTGCGATCTGCCTTACCACCTTCATCAGTCATAAAATAAGGGATCGTACCCGCAATCCAATTACCTGAAGGCAAGTTCGCCAACACGTCTTCATCGGCTGCAATGACTAAATATTCACCCTGGTTAATTTTTTCGATCAAGGCATCGCGATTGATAAGCGCGCTACTAATACTAATGTTGGCCTCAGCCATACCACAAACCTCTCAATTCGATTCAATTCAACTTTTTTATTTCAATTTATAGCGCCGATTTTATTTAAGACTCAACAGCGCGCCGCACTTTAAGTCGAGTAACTGCGGTTCAACACTAAACGATATTCCTTTTCCAAAAAGCGTTGGTTTTGTTTCATAAAATCTCTAATACGTCGCGCTGCACTGATTTCCACCACAGGATCCGGATTCATTAATAACTGTGAGCGTAAATTAGCAAGTAGAAGCTTATAGGCGATGTGCGTGCTTGGCAGGAAGGCATCATCTTTCAATATGCGTTGCCATACTTGGTGGTTTTCATCGGGCAAGGTGAATTGCGCTTCTTCCGGGGCATTCATCAAATGATTGATAAGCACCAACTCAGCACGCAATAAACGCGCATTCTTTTTAAAGTATTCACGTACCGAATTTAGAACCACTAATTTTCCATGATTGTCTGCACTGTTTTGAAATGCATGACGTGCACGCACCAACAATAGGTTAAGCGATACATTAGTGGAATTGAGATTGATTTTACCGGCAATCATTTTTAACCAGATACCATTTTTCAAGCTCGGCAACACTAATTTATTCACCACTGCTGCACGTTCTTCAGCCACTTGTTTCTTCATCGAGAGCGAACAGACTTGGTTGATTTCAGCATCCAAATTTGCAGCTTGGCTAATAAAATACTTGCGCAGATCTATAACTGTAGCATTTACCGCAGCATCATCTTTTGCTTCAAGAAAAGCCAACTTTAATTTAGACAGCAACAGCCGCAATGAAAATGCCTGGGTTTTTAAATGTAAACGATCTGAAATAATGCGCTCCCAAATAGGATCTGTCTCTGTCGGCAAACAAGCAGCCAAGCGATCACTTTCTGCAGCCTTCTCCAAGTCTTGCAAAATTTCCTGAACTAGCACCAGATCAATTGCAAATTGACTAGCAATTGCCTCAGCCGAGAAACCGCGCGCACTCGTAATGGCCACCTGCTGACGCAGCTGGTGAGTGTAATTGCGCTTTAAATCGCCGATAAACGCAGGTTGTGATAACACATCGCGACTGATACCAACACCATTAATCATGTTATTGGCGAACGAAGACGTGATATAGCAGGAGTAATAACCAAAGCTGGTGTGAGTCCAACGCTTTCTAGTACCTGTATCGGAAATACCCGATGGATCTACTTCACCACTTTTAGAGAACAAAGAAAATTTTGGCTTTTCTTGTGCGTAGCCTAATTCGATATAGATGGCTTTCTTTTTTTCATCAAGGGCAACCTCCTGTATTGACCAAGGCGCTTTTATTCCTAAAAAGGCCTCAAAATAAAATCTCGGTTGCATTAACAATTAACTCCTTTATTCGATGATTTAAGGTGAGCAGCCTATGTTTAATTTTAAACATGGGACTCTGATTATTATTGTTTGTACTTATGCAAAGCGTTCGATTAAAAAAAGTACAGCACTGCACGGCGCGCGCGCAATTATGA
Source organism: Cellvibrionaceae bacterium (assembly GCA_021151525.1). GTDB lineage: Bacteria > Pseudomonadota > Gammaproteobacteria > Pseudomonadales > Cellvibrionaceae > Cellvibrio. Next base: position 12,487 of record JAGKXD010000035.1, read on the forward strand.
CGATAGCTCAATCGCTTTAATAGTCACTTAAATCGACTTTATTGAAAAAAGATTACTATTTTTAAAAATTAGTCGTCTAAATCATCGAAAAAAATAAATTTTTGCAAAACTTCTCACAATAATAAAATTTGCCCGGTACACATTCACAAAGCTTCATCATATTTAGTGTTTAATATTTTTGTTCTGTACTACTTGCAAAAGTAAGCAAGTGAAATTGTCAGATAAAACTAATTCATATTTTTAGAGAAGACTTTTTTACACACACAAAATTGGCATGGAGGCTGCTCTAAAAAATAGGCGTGATCTTACGCCACATTTAAACACTTTATTTTTAAGGAAAGCCCATGCTGAAAAATGTTGTAGCTATTCACATTAAGACTCCGAAATATTTGATTATCTCCCCGGTACCATTCAAACCGCTCTGACCCTTTCTGTCTTTGATTCCCCCCACCACTTTTACATTAATGATTTCATTTGAGGATGAATTATGCAGTTCATTAAGCAGTTTTTTGGCGGTAATAAAAGTTATTTTTTGACATCAAGCGAGATCAAACCCCAGCGTCTGCGCGTGGGCATTTTAGGCACAGGAAAAATAGGAACAGATTTGCTCATTAAAGTGCAGCGCTCCAAAGTACTTGAATGCGTTCTTTTTGCAGGACGCAATTTGGAATCATCAGGTATGCAAACCGCTGCGACCTTAGGCGTAAAAGTTTCAGATAAAGGCATAGAAGCCTTTCGCGATAAAGCTAATCAATGTGACATAGTTTTTGATGCAACGTCTGCAGCAAACCATTTAGAGCATGCCCCCTTATTTGACACGCTTGGAATATTTGCGATCGATATGACTCCTTCGCAAATTGGTGAGTGCTGTGTACCGGCCATAAGCCTCGATGAGATTGCCAACAACAATAACATCAGCATGATTTCCTGTGGCGGCCAAAGTTCCATTCCAATTGCGCACGTACTTTCAAAAGTGATTTCCAATATCGAACAAATTGAAGTGCGCTCAATCGTATCTGCAAACTCTGTTGGCCCCGGCACTTTGGCGAATATTGATGAGTACTACCACAACACAACTGGGGGCTTAAAAAAATATACCGGTTTGGAAAATTTTTTAGTGGACTTGCAAGTAGATGAAATCAATTTAGAAACGCGCATGTACACGTCTATTTACGCGCACACAGATTTCACAGATCTCGCTGCATTGACGCAACCATTGCTGGATATTGTGCAAAAATTACAGGCCTATGTACCCGGCTATAAATTGGAAGCAGAGCCTGTACGCGATGACAAAGGCATACGTATCGAGATTAGCGTGGAAGGTTTGGGAGATTATCTGCCGAGGTACGCGGGCAATTTGGATATTATTAATTGCGCAGCTATAGCGGTAGCTGAAGAGTATGCACAATCACAACTCTATGCACGCGAAGTGAATAAAAGCGAACAGCGTTGGACGGAAACAAGTTTATCTAATTAATGCCGATATAAAAAAACCGCTCTTGAGGGAGCGGTTTTTAAAAAAGCTTAAACTGTTTTTCGACGCGTTAAATAAAACACCACAACCAACAAACCAATGCCGACAACAAACAGCGCGTAATAATTAGCATTGAAGCGCGATGCTATTTGTTCTGCGGAACCACAAATAGAATTTTGCGGATTCTCAACCGCATAAGTCACCATCACATTTTCGCCCATTTGCGCTTTCGCGCAAGAGGCAACGCACGCATTGCTTGCACCACGGAATTCTTTGCCATCCACGGCAAATGTGTAATACACCAAACCCGCATTTGAACAATTTTTATTGTTGATTACGGCCTCAACACGATTAGCAGCATCCACCAGCGCTTGAGCATCGCGCTGAAAATGGTGATTTACACCGGCGAGCACTGTAACCAAGGCAAGCACTAACAGGCTAAATAAAACTCGCAAAATAATTCGGCGCTCAATAGACGGCATAAATATTTTCTCTTATCTCAAACTCTATATCTCGGAACAACTTTAGCCGCGAAGCTCTGAATATTTAAAACTTACTATATTCGCGACTAAGGTCAATCCTCCTCGTAGACGGCAATTGTATTTACGCCAAATAAACCCGTGCAAATATTGCTTTCAAATAATCTGTTTCAGGAATTGCGGGATGCACCGGATGATCTGGCCCCTGCCCACCCTGCCCAATAATTTGCACATGACGATCCAAGTGGCGGCCTGCAGCGCGCACAATTTCTACTAAAGTATCTTTACCCAAATGCATTGAACAGGAACCGGCAACTAACAAGCCATCGCGACCCAATAAGCGCATACCTAATTCGTTGATGTGACGATAAGCTGCTTCGCCGGCTTTTTGGTCTTTGCGTTTTTTAATAAATGCCGGCGGGTCGAGCACCACAATATCGAAACGCTCGTCTTCGGCAATTAAATGCTTGAGAACTTCAATTGCTTTGCCTTCAAAGCAGGTAATTTTATCTTCCACACCATTGAGTGCTGCATTTTTTTCTACGTAGTCCAATGCTGCTTCGGACACATCCACACAATAAACTTCGCTCGCGCCGGCAACGGCTGCTTGCACGCCCCATCCACCAATATAAGAGAAAACATCGAGCACACGTTTGCCAGTGACATACTGCTGCAATTGTGCGCGGTTTACGCGATGATCGTAAAACCAACCGGTTTTTTGGCCGCCGTGTACCGGTGCCAAAAAGCGCGTACCGTTTTCAATTAATTCAACTTCTTCTGGCACAGCGCCGTACACAACTTCGGTGTATTCCGGCAGATTCTCCAAAGCGCGGGCGCTGTGATCGTTCGCCAACAAAATCCCTACCGGCTTAATGACTTGCACCAGCGCATCAATAATATCTTGCTTCGCCAACTCCATACCCGCACTCGCAATTTGCACCACGAGATAATCGCCAAAACGATCTACCACCAAACCCGGCAGCAAATCTGAATCACCGTAAACCAAACGATAAAACGGCTCATCGAAAGTCAACTCGCGCAGCGCCAGTGATTGCTTAAAGCGATGCACCAACAGTGATTTATTGAGTGGATGAGATTCGTCGCGGTTAATAATACGCCCGCAAATCAAACTGGTCGGATTCATCAAGGCAATACCCAAAGGCTTGCCGCTGTGAGTTGTCACCAAGGCTTGCTGCCCCATGTCGAATTGCTTGAGCGGCGAACGCGCCACATCCACCTCATTGCTGTAAATCCAGAGATGGCCGAGCTTTAAGCGGCGATCAGCTTGAGCATTTAAGATGAGAACGGGCAAAGCAGAATCTGAGTGCGACATGGGAATATCCAAGGAAAGACAGAAAAGAGTCGAATTATAGCGGGATTAGCCGATCAGCACCCTAAAGTTCAACAACAAAATCTTTAAGGCTGCAGGATTGCCTAAAAAAAAAGCCCACACTCAATTTCTGAGTGTGGGCGAAGCTTTGCACCACAGCGGAAAACTAACTAAACAACGAACAAACTTGAATAACAAATCAACTTAGGGAACGGGCCAAGGCTATAGCACCCGCAACACCCGCTTTACCGTCTAATTCAGAGAGCACAATATAATTAGCAACATCCCCTAGAATACGTTCATGCGCATAACCGTTAATTTGGCGCAGGAATTCAGCGTGAATTTTGGGGAGCAATCCCTCTTTCATCATGACACCACCACCCAACACAATTTTTTCCGGAGCATAGAGTTGGGTAAGATTCGCACACATAAGCCCAAGGTAATAAATTTCAGCAACCCAAATTGGGTGATCGAGTGGCAGGTCTTTTACAGACTCTGCTGTGCGCAACCCCAATGACGCACCAGACGCCAAGCCTTCTAAACAATTCTGATGAAATGGACAATTTGATACGGCATTAATATCAAAGGAGTGTCTCGGCACAAGTATGTGACCAACCTCCAAATGAGTTACACCTTGTACCAAGCGACCACCGCTCATCACCCCTGCACCAATACCCGTGCCTACGGTGACGTAAACAAAATCATCACACCCTCTAGCGGCACCCTGTAAATGCTCCCCCAGAGCTGCGGCATTAACGTCTGTATCAAAGGCAACAGGTACATTAAATTGTTGGGCGAAGAAGCCCACGAAATTTGTGCCCGACCACCCCGGTTTTGGCGTTTTCTTGATACATCCGTAATCTTCAGCCTTAGGATTTAACTCAACGGGGCCAAAACTACCGATTCCTAAAGCACTCATTCTTCCCCACTGTAGCTGCGCTTGAGAAAAAAAACGCACACAACTGGCTAAGGTTGTTTTCGGCTGCTCAGTAGGGATAAGGGCGCGCGATAAAATGTCGCCTGCTGCATTGGCAACAACACAAATAAACTTTGTGCCGCCCGCTTCAATTGCACCTACTACTTTTTCCGTGCTAGTCGAATTCATCATGACACCACAATGACTAAAACCTGTCCCAAATCCACTGCTACCTGCTCTGCTACAACATTGAGTAGATAACGCCTAACAAAACCCCAAAGCTGACATTATTACAAATAGGGCAATGACTAGACCTATCGATGACGAGCATTTCTTTTAACTAATTAAAGCACTGTGAATTAATTAGTTCAATTTATTTTTTACATTTTTTTAGGATCAAAGAATATTTTTTATGCTTTTTTAGATATCGAGGGCGCTATGGCCACCAGCACTGAGAACCACATAAAGAGACCAAGCCCAAGTGATGCGCCCCTAACAACCGTAAATTCTTATGTTTTTTTGCGCAAAAAGTGTCGGACTTTTTTACAAATCAAGCAGGAAAAACAAGAGAAATGTGCGCAAAGTCACTAAAATACAGTGTCGGCTCATTATTTGCATATCATTGGCATGGCTTATGCTGAATTCACATAGCAGCCTGGTTTGCAGATCAACAATCATCCATCAAGGAAAAACAATGAAACAAAAATCAATTATTTCCGCTGTTGCTTTATCTTTAGGGCTTTTGACTGCAGGAGCAGCTAACGCAGTTCCATTCAACATTTCGATCGTAGCAGACAATGACTTCGCTATTTTCGGCGGTACATCTACAAGCATTAACGATGTGCTTTATCAAAACGGTGTGGTTTGGAATAGCCAAATCTCTCAGCTTTCTACGCTGACCTTTAACCTTGCACCTACTGACACCACTTTTTATGTGTTGGCGATGGGCGGCGGCGGCCAAGAAAACATTAGCGGTAAAGTTAATGGTGTGAATATTTCTGGCATTCCTGTGTCTATGAGCGGTGACATCCGTTCTTTCCTTTCAGGCTATGACTTGAACGCAGTTACCAACGGTACTTACAACGCTAATCTAGCCGATGTGCAATATGCATTTGCGCACACCACTTGGGGCGCAGCGACTGCTAATACAAGCGACATCGTGATCTCTTCAGCGGGCTTCGGTAGCGGTTATCATTTTGATGACAGCACTGCGCACCTTTTCAGATTTGACGCAATATCTGTAGGCGTTCAAGTTCCAGAACCAGCCGGTATTGCTCTGCTTGGTCTTGGTTTAGTTGGCCTTGTAGCTGCTCGTCGTCGTAAAACTGCGTAATTAACGCTTGTTTTAGATGCTTAAAAACCTGCCTTAATGGCAGGTTTTTTATTTTGGGGATACAAAAAAGGCATCTCAGAGATGCCTTTTAATTTCGCAGATTCTAGACGCTAGTCTTTAAGCCCTAGCCGCCCGTCCGGCAATTGAACTACCGGGATGGGGTCTATGATATTTCCAACAAAGTGCCCTTCACTATCATTGCCCATAAACGCCATCAGCTGCCAATTGCCCTGTGCATCTTTAATCAGACGCCCTGAATACAAACCATCTTGCTTAGGCCCAGTTAAAAAACCATTGCCAATACATTCGTAAGGGCCGAGCATGGAATCTGCCACAAAATATTTAACGCCGGTTTGCGGCTCATAAGTTGCGCTCGCTAAATGCGCTTTTGAGTGAAAACGTTTGGATACCGAACAAAACAAATAATAACGCTCGCCGATTTTTTCAATTTGCGGTACTTCCATTTCACCAAACCAACCCGGCGCAAAAAACGGTTCGCCAACTGTCCATTGTTTTAAATCGGTGGATGACGCATAACCCACAGCACCGCGCCCGTCTGGCTCGCCTGAATTTACGCGGCAAGTAATGAACATGTGATAAAGATTTTTTTGCGGATCTTTTACAACCCATGGATCACGCCACGATGCATCGTGCCAGTATTCCAATTTTAAACCGTCATACCAGCGCTCATCTAATTGCGTGATGGGATTATTCGCTGATTTCGTCCACTGAATTAAATCTGGCGATGTGGCCATACACACGCGCTGCACTAAACCTTTCTCTGCGCGTTTTGTGCCGGTGTAATACATAATCCATTCAGCACCTTGTTTAATCACACAGCCAGTCCACGTAGTAAACGAATCTGGGGCTTCGTCATTATGTTGTGTTGGCGCTATAGCGTCAGGCAATATTTTCCACTCTTTTAAATCGCGCGAAACCGCATGACCTACTGAAACATTCCAGTGACGAAGATCAGGATTTCCTAGGGATTTATCGGCCTGAAGATAAAACATATGATAGTCAACGCCATCCACGGCAAACCAAAAATCCCACACCCATTTGTGTTCAAGCTGCAACATGGACAGACTCCAAAGTATTCATTAATTTATTCATCAGCCGCGGTTAACATAACGTTTTTGTCGGGCGAAAAATTCACGTAGAGAGGTAATATGGCTCCACCAATCGCGCGTGCATCTTGCCCAATTTTGCCTTCATGAATCTGCGGTAAAAATACGCCTTGCGGGCAGTGTTGATTTACTTTTTGTTCAACCATCGCAACAATCGTTTGCACAAGATCGCGCGGCAGGTAGCCGTCAATCACCACACCTTCAAAATCTAAAACGCTTACCGATGATAAAATTGCAAAAGTTAAAGCCTCTGCACAATCATCAAGCCACTCATCAAGGTAAGGTTGCGCGGCGGGCATTAGGCTCTGTAATTCAGAAATATTTTTAATCGGAAAGCCATTTGCATTTAAGTGGCGACGCAACACAAAAATAGATGCGCGATTAGCGAGTGTCTCAAATTTGCCTTGGTTTTCTGGCGTAGATGACAAACGCGAAGGCGTTACCGGCATGGATGCAAGCGCCCCCGCATTACCATGAATACCACTTTCCAAATTTCCTTTTAAAACCAATCCACCACCAACAAAAGTGCCGATAAAAATATATAAAAAATTATCCAGCGCCTGACCATTGCCGAACTTCAATTCTGCAATCGCTGCTGCTGAACAGTCGTTTTCAATGAACACGGGGATATGGGTACGCGCCGCAACTTCTTCATCAAACTTTATATTTGCCCACCGCTCTGCAAGGGCATCATCCATGTTCACCTCTTTTTTCCACGCACCCATAAACCACGGCATAGCAAGGCCAACACCAACCAACCGGGTTTTGCTTTCCGGCGACAATGAAGATTCCAAATAGGCAATGCCGTGTTCAATTTTATCGAGCAAAAAATCAGGATCAGGTATCTCAAATTCATGGGCGATTTTGCCAATAACAGTTCCGGCAAAATCCATAAGCAATAGCTGAATGTCGCTTCTCCCCACGTTTACACCAATGGAGTAGGCGCCGCTGGGATTAATGCTATACATAGTGGAGGGCTGACCTAGGCCGCGCTGAACCTTACCTTTTTGAAGAACCAAACCAGCGGCATCCAAGTCATCAATAATCCGAGTGACTGCTTGTGGCGTTAGGTTGGAAAGCCTTGCCAGCTCTAGCTTGGAGGCTTGCCCTAACTTGCGGATGGAGTTAATCAGAACTCGTTCGTTGTAGCGGCGAAGACCGCTGGAATTACTACCTTTGCTCATAGAACCTCTTGCGACTGGATGGCGGCTTAGTGGCACCACCCTGAAAATATTTAGCAAATGAATTTGACTTAATTAAACCACTGTGAATAATTAAGTCAAGGCGTTTCATCTTATTTGGCAAGATTACAGGCCACCGCATTGGGTGGATTGGAGAATAAACATGTCCGTATCCAACCTTGGGCTCATTCGCTGGCTAACATTTTTGATGTTTACGATGTTCGCCATGACAACGGATGCTGTTGGCGTAATCATTCCTGAAATTATTAAAGAGTTTAATTTGAGCCTGACTCAGGCCGGCGCCTTTCATTACGCATCCATGGCCGCTATTGCGTTGAGCGGCATTTTGTTCGGTTTCCTTGCCGATAAATTAGGCCGCAAACGCACCATTATCATAGGCTTGGGCTTATTCGCGCTGGCGTGCTTACTCTTTTCACTGGGCAACCAATTTGAAGTATTTGTAGTTTTGCTGGTGGTTTCCGGCTGCGCAATTGGGATATTCAAAACGGGGGCTCTGGCTCTGATTGGGGATATATCCACCTCATCTCAAAACCACACACGCACCATGAACTTGGTAGAAGGCTTTTTTGGCGTGGGCGCTATCATTGGCCCAGCAATTGTCGCCTATTTGCTCGCTGAACACGTATCGTGGAAGTACCTTTACATCTTTGCGGGATTTCTGAGTTTAGCGCTGCTTACAACTGCCGCACTTGTGCGCTATCCGCAGCCCAAAGCGCAACAAACCGAATCCATAGATTTAAAACGCACGTTTAAGATGCTTGGAAATCCTTATGCCTTAGGTTTTTCTGCTGCAATTGGCCTGTATGTGGCGACCGAAGTGGCAATTTATGTGTGGATGCCCAGCTTGCTCAAAACTTACACGGGTTCAGCTGTGTGGCTGGCAACCTACGCCCTTTCGGTCTTTTTTGTCCTGCGCGCCGCTGGGCGATTCTTGGGGCATTGGGTGTTAGCACGTTTTTCTTGGTCACTGGTGATGATGTGCTTTAGCGGCGCCATTTTCCTGTGCTTTTTGGGCAGCATCACTTTCGGCGTAAGCGGCGCGGTGATTCTGCTACCGCTCTCTGGCTTATTCATGTCCATGATTTACCCCACCTTAAACTCCAAAGGCATTAATTGCTTTGCCAAACATGAACACGGAACCATCGCGGGCGTTATTCTGTTTTTCACTGCGATTTCTGCTGCTGTGGGGCCGTTATTGATGGGCGTAATTGGCGATGTATTTGGGGCGGTGAATTATGGTTTTTATCTCGCTGCCGGCTTCGCAGGACTTCTGTGGGTAGCCATGATGTTTAATCACGTAAAAAAGCCAGCTGACAAACGTTTAGCGGAAATAGATCAAGGTGAATACGGGGAATAAGGGCGCAATTGAGCTGGCGAATTACTTCTCCAGCTTTACCGCTAAAGTCTGTTTGGTGCCGAATTTTTTAATGTCATCCTCAGTAGCACCTTCTTTGCATTCGCCTTTCATCCACAAATTATAGGGCGCTACACTAGAATCAATTTCCAAGAAGCCCTCGCGGCAGTACCCCATGTGCTCCACCACATAGGCTGCATTTTCCTCCAAGCGCTTAGGAGTAGAACTGCCAATTGACACACCGCCATGCCCACCCTCGCCGCCGTGAAAACCGCCGCGCTCGATCTCTACACCGCTACCAGCCCGCTCTTCGGGCATACGTAGGCGATAAACAAACATCTTGCTGGTGTTCGGCATAATTTCAATGTCGAGAGTTTCTACCAATTTGCCGTCGGTATAGCTGCGCCCGGGCGTGCTACATGCCACCAAAAGCCCGCAGAAACTGACCAACATAGCGCTTAACACTTTAGCCGACGACATATTTTCTCCTATACAGAAAGCAATTCATAAATAAGGTTAAGAAGCCGCAAGCTTGGCCGATAACCTTCACAGATCCTTACGACAACTATTTCCGTCTTGAATTTCACCGTGGCAGGAGTTTGTCATGCCTAATCGTTTCCGGCTACTGCGTTCACTGATTATTCTTGCCGCAGCCCTTGTGGCGAACAACAGTTTGGCTATGAGTGATTTCAAACCGTTTAAGCCCAAAACCACCAGCGCCAGCACGCAAGAATCAGCCAACAGCAGCCTGCCGTTTGATAACCAAAGCATTCCCAACGCGACCGCTGTAACGCCCACCGAAGAGCCCGCACCGGCAAGTAAGCCCGCTGCCATAGTGGTTGAGTCTAAAGCCGAATCCTATCAACCAGGCAACGGCCAATGCCGCACAAGCGAAAATAACCTGCTGCAAAAATCCTTGCTGTTGACAGCCTTCCCGCGTGCAAACCCCAGCAGCTCCAGCGCCGGCGCATTGAGCGATGCAGAACACCAGCTACCGCAATTGATTGGCGAACAACTGGTTGCAAAACACCGCGCAATCACACCCGTGCAAATGAACGAAAGTTTGCCACTACCCTCACTCAGCAGCGACAACTTGCTTGCACAACAAATTCAAAAACTCGCGAGCAACCAACACACACAATTAGTGCTCACCGGTGAAATTATCGACATGGCAATGGCTCATCCGGAAGCCACTTACAACCCCGGTTTATACACACGCTTTTTAAACGGATTATTTGATTTTATTGAAGTAAAAAATCGCTTTGATAAACGCGAGCGCGTATTTAGTTTTCAAGTTAATTTGCGCGATGGTTTTACCGGCCAAACATTATTCACTAAACGCTACGACACCTACGGCATTTGGGGCTCAACGCAAGACGTGGGTTTTGGAACGCCTTTATTTTGGAAGAGCGATTACGGCCAGCAAATTAAAGGCTTGGTAAAAATGGCCTCTAAAGAAGTGGGCGCAGTCATTCAATGCCAACCTTATATTGCACTCATAGATTCACGACCCGGCCAAACCCAAATTCTTTTGCAAGGTGGCGCAAATAACGGTTTGCACTCTGGCGATACACTCGCGCTCTACCAATTGGTTGTGCAAGGTTCTGAGAGCCAATACGACCAACATCAAGTGCGCTTGGTTAACCGTAATGCAGCCATTGAATTGCGCGAAGTTTATCCCTCACACAGCATAGGCGTGATTAACAGCACGTCTTATTTAACCGGACAATTTTTAGCGGTAGCACCCTAGGTGTTGCCGCACTTAAAACCATCATAATAATTCTTTACTTTTATTTTTTTTTCACCCGCTAGTAGAAAGCTGGCGAGGGATTAAAATAACCACTCTCGCTATTATCTTTAATATGCGCAGCGTTTTGCGCTCCAATACGGCTTGCTCAATGACTTATCTATTCAAAGTAATTTATTTAATATTCGGCCTCACCCTGCTGGGTTTCGCCAGCTTACAATTTAACGATCCTGACCCCATTATTTGGGTAAGCTTTTATGTAATTTGCGCGCTGGTGCCTTTGTTGTTAGTGGCAAATAAATTTTATCGTCCGCTCTTTTGGTTAGCGGTTGTGATTTGCACATTGGCAATTCTCAACAGTGCACCCGGCGCTTACCAATATTATTTACACATGAAAGAAGAGCCGTTGATGCAGGGAATGAATCCGCAAAAACCTTATATTGAAGAGTGCAGGGAATTTTTAGGCGTATTAATTGCGCTGGGGTTCATTCTAATATCGGTAATGATAAAAAAGTTAACCGCTGGATCTCCGCTGCGCGAAGATGACGACTCCCAATTCAATTGATTTAGTGAGCTGCGGGCAAGGTGCAAGCTTGCGCAGATTTACCTACGCATTAACGCCTAAAAAATAGATATTTCTGTTAAGCTTTGTGGATTTTAAAATTCTTCAGAAAAATCAAATATCCTATATAAAAACTAATAAGGCCACCAAATGCCACCAACACTTTTAGCCACGTTAAATGCCCTACGACCACAAATAATTCAAATAAGAGAATCACCAGAAAAACAGGCACTCCCAAAAAATATGCCTTTTTACTCGCTTCTCTATAATTTGAAACTAACAAAGCATCGCAACTCGGGCAGTTAAACTCTCTGCTATTCGATATATGCCAAAGTGCAATTTTTTCTTTACACAGCGGGCATTTAAATTTTTGGAAATACGGTAGATAAGGAGGAATTTCCATTTGTTAGCCCAAGAGTATTATTAAACAAAGCAGACTATAACTTCCCTATCATCAATCCGTAAACTGCAATTTAGCCAAGCGCGCATACAAAGGGCTTTCCACTAACAACTGCGCATGAGTTCCCTCTGCGACAATTTCACCGGCTTCCATTACCACAATTCTATCTGCTGCTTGAACTGTTGCTAAGCGATGGGCGATAACTAACGTTGTGCGGTTGTGTGCTGCATTATCTAAAGCTTGCTGTACTTGGCGTTCACTCTCAGCATCGAGAGCGCTGGTGGCCTCGTCTAATAGTAAAATGGGGGGATTACTTAAAATTGCACGCGCAATTGAAATACGTTGACGTTGACCACCGGATAAACGCACGCCGCGCTCGCCTAAAAAAGTATCGTAGCCTTGGGGCAGCGCTTCAATAAATTCACTCGCAGCGGCCATTTGTGCGGCTTGTTTTACTTCTTCTAATGTCGCATTGATATTGCCGTAGCGAATATTGTCTAACACACTACCTGCGAAAATAACCGTTTCTTGTAGTACAACACTGAAAGGTTCGCGCGCATCTTTAAAGGTTAAATCGCGCAGATCAACACCATTAAAACTTACTGTGCCAGATTGCGGATCATAAAAGCGAAATAATAATTGGAAGAGTGTTGTTTTGCCCGCGCCCGATGGCCCCACTAAGGCAACATGTTCACCGTGACGAATTTTTAATGAAAAGTTTTTTAATGCTAGTGTTTCGGGTCGCGAGGGATAAGAAAAATTTACGTTTTCAAATTCTATGCCGTCACCCTGTTTGGGTAGTTGCTTTGGTGTGCTAGTTTCAACAACGGGCGATTGAATATGCAACAACTCCATTAAACGATCTGTTGCACCTGCTGCGCGTTGTAAATCGCCCCAGACTTCGGTGATTGCACCAATTGCACCAGCAGTGACAACGGCATAAATAATAAATTGCGATAATTGCCCGCCCGTCATTTGATTGGACATCACTGCTTGGGCACCCAACCACAACACAAAGGATATTGCACCAAACACTAAAACGATAACAACAACGGTTAGCATGGAGCGTGCACGAATACGTGACAAAGCTGTTTGAAATGCATTTTCCACGGAGATGTTGAAGCGGGAACTTTCACGTTCTTCTTGTGTGTAGGATTGCACTGTGGGCATTGCATTTAAAACTTCACCGGCAACTGCGCTGGAATCTGCAACGCGATCTTGGCTATCTTTAGAAAGCTTACGTACTTTTCTGCCGAATAATAAAATCGGCCCAATTACAAACACGAGAGTTACTAAAATATAACCGGCCAACCTTGGGCTGGTCACAATGAGCATGGCAATACCGCCAACTAACATAAATAAATTACGTAGCCCCATCGATAAACTAGTACCCACCACGGTTTGAATTAATGTGGTGTCAGTGGTTAAACGTGAAAGCACTTCGCCGGTTTTAGTGATTTCAAAAAATTGCGGGCTCATGCGTAAAATATGCGAATAAATTGCGCTGCGAATATCAGCGGTGACGCGCTCCCCCAACCAAGAGACGAAATAAAACCGTAGCGCTGTCGCTACAGCCAAAACGATCGACAAACCAAACAGCAAAATAAAATAGCGATTCAAATGTTCACTGTGGCCAGATGAAAAACCTGAATCAATTAAATAACGAAACGCCACTGGCAATGTCAGGGTTGTACCTGCAGCAACAGCCAAGGCGACAAATGTCCAAATCCACCGCAACCAATAGGGCTTTACGAAAGGAAGCAAGCCCAGCAAAGGACTTAAGCGTTTAGGAATGGGTACAGCAGCAGATTCAGACATATATGTTTCCAAATTTATTATTACAGGCCGGCCATTATGTGTTGGACAATACCTATAGCAGCTCCCACAAGCAAAACAGCAAACGCTAAAGCGCTTGTGGCATAGCCACGGCTGCGCGCTTCGGCACTGCGTGCGTAACTCAATGCGTAATCAATGCGGCCAACTATCCACACCAATCCTACAACACCCGCCCATAGTGGGCTGACATAATGGCTGAATAACCAGAGCGCAGGTAAAAATAGAATTAAATTTTCCAAGGTGTTCATTTGCACGCGAAATATGCGCTCAAAATCTGGATCGCCCGTGGTTGCTGGCGCGTTAATTCCATACTTCGTTCGCGCGTAGCCCACATAGATGATGATGGCGAAAAATAGCAACAGCGAAAGCATGGTAATTATTGCGGGAAAATGCATTGCCATAAAAACTCCTAGACAGAAAAACCAATAGACACCAAAACATAATCCCCATAAAGAGTGGGGATTATCCCGGCGTAAATCAATGACTAGAGGATTTGAAAATGCGTAAAGCGATCAATCAATGACTTTTGTCAGCTGGATAATGAGGGATTGAGCGAACACAAAAGAATTATCTTTAGCCTGCATCCACCGGGGCTGTAATTACGTATTACTAGGAAGTTGAATAAGCATTTTTAAGGGGCTTGCCATGTTTTGCGCAATCAGTTTGAAAACACATAGCTTTATATACAAACCGTTAAACTCTGAATGGCGACTAACAAACGACAAAACACTAAAAGCATTTTCACAATTGTGGCTAGCGGTCGCTATCACCAGCCAATGTGTAATCGGCTATTGTGCGGCCAACTATTACAACTATATGGATACAAACATTCATCACTTAAGCATCAACAGCAGCTTGACTATTCCCACTTCGATTAAATCAAAAATCATCCACATTATTTATCGATAAACCTTAATGCGCTCGCACCACATATTAAATATGTTTGCTTTTCGTTTCATATCTACAAACCTATTTTAGTTAACAGAATTACTAAAGAGCCATGTTAGATAGACGAAAAAAAAGCGCGTTGAACGCGCCTTTTTTAAACGATGCAACTTTTTATTTACGCAAACGGCTTTTATGGATGCCATAAGAAAAATAAATTACCAAGCCGACAATTAACCACAGAACAAAACGCACATGCGTTTGCCAAGGCAAAGGAACAATCAAGGCGGCGCAGGAAAGCACTCCCAGCACCGGCAATAAAATACCGTAGGGCATTTTGAATGGGCGGTGTAAATCAGGATGACTTTTACGTAACACAATCACACCGATACAGACCAATACAAACGCAGCTAAGGTGCCAATATTCACCAATTCCGCGAGCGCGTTGAGCGGAATGAATCCGGCCATTACAGCCATTATAGTTCCGCAAATAACCGTATTTTTCACCGGCGTTTGGGTTTTCTTATTCACACTGGAGAAAAATGGAGAAACCAAACCATCACGCGACATGGCGGTGAGAATTCGCGTTAGTGCGTAATAGAGTACAAGCATTACCGTTGTTAAACCCGCAATCACTCCCGTTGCAACTAATGCAGATGCCCAATTAACACCTACGCGCTCCAACCCAAAAGCAACGGGGGACGATACATTTAGTTCTTTAAAAGAAACCATGCCCGTTAAAACGCCGGACACAATAATATAAATTAATGTACAAAAAATTAATGAGGCGAGAATGCCGACAGGAATATCACGCTGGGGTTTGTTGGCTTCTTCCGTTGCAGTGGACACTGCATCGAAACCAACGTAAGCAAAAAACACAACTGATGCACCGGCGAAAATACCTATAGGTTTTCCTAATTCATCATGAGAGAACCAACCAAAAGGAATGAAGGGACTCCAGTTTTCGGGATTGATATGAAAAATACCGACAGATAAAAAAATTACAATTGCCATGAGTTTTACAAACACCATGGCGGTATTTAATTTTGCACTCTCTTTCACACCGACAATCAGCATAATCATTAAAACAAAAATAATTCCGAAAGCAGGTAAATTGACAAGACCACCTTCGTGTAAACCTGTGGTTGCATTGACAGCGAAAGGGCCTTTAGTTAAATAATCTGGCAAGCCCAAACCAATCGCGTGCAAGGCGTTATTAAAATAACCAGCCCAACCATTGGCAACGGCTGCGGTAGCAACACCATATTCCAAAATTAAATCCCAACCAATAATCCACGCAATAAACTCACCAAAAGCAGCATAGGAATAACCGTAAGCACTACCTGCACCACCCACACTGGCGGAGAGTTCGGCGTAAGCAAGCGCAGCGAAAGCGCAAGCCAAACCGGCAATAACAAATGAAATAATCACCGCGGGCCCAGAGGTGGTTGCGGCCGCAACTCCGGTGAGCACGAAAATACCTGTACCTATAATGGCTCCTATACCCATCAGAGTTAAATCAAATGCACTTAAACAGCGCTTTAGGCCGATGTTATCAACATCATCTACCACTGCCTTTTTACGCATTAATGCATTTACAAACGAGCCACGTGCCATTTTATTCTCCGGTTTATTTCCAATAGGCAATATTTTTTAAAAGCGCTTAGTTTTTATTAAAAAATAGACTTAATTATTTTTGAATTGAGCAACACTTGTGCCAGTGATTTGCAAACATTTTATTATTTTACTTCTACAATAATGTCAGATTATTAAAAGATTTGATGTTCTGGCAGTTACACTCAGATCGGTTTCGTTATTAATATTCTTGCTGTACAGGTTCAGGCTTAATCTTTAGCCAATTGGCTAGTTAGAAATGGAACTCAAGATGTCCGCCAGAAAACGTTATACAGAGGTTTCCTTTAGCTCTTGGCTGGCCTTGAGCCTATTTACCGCTTTGGCTATCACCTTTGTCGCCTACATCAACACTGAAAAACAGGTCGATCGCGTCAATGAGCTGCGTCACCAATCTTTGCTCTATGCCGACGAGCTAAGGCAATCGTCCGACGACTTAACACGCATGGTGCGTAGTTATGCCGTTACGGGCAATCCCATCTACAAGCAATATTAC
The DNA here is from genome assembly GCA_021151525.1 of Cellvibrionaceae bacterium. Lineage (GTDB taxonomy): Bacteria > Pseudomonadota > Gammaproteobacteria > Pseudomonadales > Cellvibrionaceae > Cellvibrio. Next base: position 29,260 of record JAGKXD010000035.1, read on the forward strand.
CAAGATATTATCGCTATCCGCGACGGAATTTTGCCTCGCCCTAGCGATTACCAAAACAGTTACTGGCAGTTGGTGCTTATTAACAAACGACCGCCTGCCGCACCAAATGAGCGCAAAGTTTCCTTAATGAAACTCTTGCGAGAAACAGGTGTTAGCGAATCTGACCTAGACACCTTGGTGGACGCCAAAAATAATTCTGATGCCTTGACCGCTACAGAACTTAGAGCCATGGCACTCGCAGAAGCATCCGGCCCAAACAATGCTGAGGCCTTATCGCTACTGTTTGGTGAAGATTATGATCGCGCTAAAGCGGCCATCATGGAACCTATTAACGCTTTCTATCACTTGATCGACTTACGCAGCCTACGCGCACTTGAGCAAGCCAAGCAAACCGCGGCCTTTATGCGACTTACACTGATCGGTTTTGGGATTAGTTTGGTTGCGCTGTTGTGGGATATTCGCCAGACCATGCAAATGACGTTGGGCGGTGATGTTAACGAGATTTTCACTCAAATCATGCGCTTGGGCAAAGGCGACTTTGCGAACCCAATTTCTGTAGACGATAGCCGGAAACATAGCATTCTCGGGTGGCTAGCGGAAACTCAACAGAACTTACTCACTCTGCATCAAGAGCGTTTGAATGCTGAAAACGCGAAAAATGAAATGGACGCGCGTTACCGCATTCTCTTTGAGCAATCGCCCATTGGCATTAATATATTTTCGAGTGATGCCAGCCAATTTTTTATCGACAGCAACCCTGCCCAATTAAAACTGTTTGGATACACATCTGAAGAATGGCTCAAATTACGCCCAGAGGATGTTGTTGCCCCTTTTGAGCAAACTGAAATTGAACCTGCACTCAACGCAATTGATACAGGGCTAGGCTATTTCAGAGAGTGGCAACTAAAACGCAAAGACGGATCTATTTTCCCCGCCGAAATTATTGCCACCAAATTGCCCGACGGCTCCATGATGTCCATGGTCATCGACATAACGGAACGCAGACAGCGAGTCGAGCAACTGAGACGCAGCGAAGAAAATCTAGCGATTACCCTACAATCCATTGGCGATGCGGTTATCTCTACCGATGCCAATGGCAATATCGCGCGCATGAATCCTACTGCCGAACGACTCACGGGTTGGACGCTGGCCGACGCCAAAGGCATGCCTCTCACAGAGGTTTTTCGCATCATTAACGCCTATACACGCGAGCCCTGCAGGAGCCCAGTAGAACAGGTAATGGAGCATGGCAATGTTGTGGCGTTGGAAAATCACACAACACTAATTGCACGCGATGGTATTGAATACCACATTTCAGATAGCGCAGCGCCAATTCGCGATACAGCGGGGAAAATCACCGGCATAGTGCTTGTCTTCAGCGATGTCACTGAGCGCTATCAATCAGAAGCTGCATTACGCCGTGCCGACGAGCGCTTTCGTCGCACCTTCAAACTCATTCCAAACCCATTAATTTTGCAAAGTACCGACGGAATTTTCCTCGATTGCAGCGATGCCTTCTGTGAAATTTCAGGTTATTCGCGCGATGAAATTTTAGGTCACAACAGTTTAGAGCTTGGTTTGTGGGCGCAACCTGAAGAGCGCCAAATGATGCGCGACAAAGTACTCACTGAAGGAGTGATTGATGACTATGACTTTCACCTGCGTTGTCGCGACGGCAGCATTCGCATCATGCAGTTATCTGCACGTTTTCTAACAAAACAACCCGAACCGATTTTGCTCAGCGTGGCGCACGACATTACCAGCCGTGTACAAGCAGAGGAGACTGTACGCCAAAACGAACGTTTTCTTTCCACACTCTCGCACAACATTCCCGGTATGGTTGCGCATTGGACTAAGGATTTACACTGCAACTTTGCGAACAAAGGATATCTCAACTGGTTTAACAAATCGTTTGATGAAATTCGCCTTGCTCGACCTCAAGACGTTATTGGTGAAGAGCTCTATCGCAAAAATGAAGCCCACATGCTCGCCGCATTAGCAGGAGAGGCACAAAGTTTTGAGCGCAGTATGGTGCGAAACGGCAAAACAATGCACGTTTGGACGCAATACATACCAGACGTTGAAGCAGATGAAGTGAAAGGTATGTTCGTGGTAATTAGCGATATTACCGAACGCAAACAAGCCGAGCTGAATTTGAAAGAATCAGCCGACCATACGCAAGCCATTTTAGACAATATGTTCGATGGAGTAATTTCGATAGATGAACAGGGTGTCATTCAATCGATGAACTCAGCTGCAAGTAAAATTTTTGGTTACAGCGCCAACGAAGCCATAGGTGAAAATGTCACACTCCTCATGCCTCCACATCTTAAAAGCCAATATGAAGCCCACTTAAATTACCACCACGAATCGCTCGACAGCCCTGTACTAAATACTTTGCGCGAAGTAGATGGCAAACGCAAAAGCGGCGAAATTTTCCCTATGAGCTTATCCGTTTCAAAAATCATGCGCGCAGGCAAACCTACCTTCGTTGGCTTGGTTCGTGACATTAGCCAACAACGTCAAGATGAAGAAGAAATTTATCGCCTCGCCTTTTATGATCCGCTCACCAACTTACCCAACCGGCGTTTGCTCTTCGATCGATTACAACAAGCTATGCTTACATCTAGCCGCACCGACCAACACGGTGCATTGATGTTTTTAGATTTGGATTATTTTAAACAACTCAACGATAGTCTCGGTCACGATTTGGGTGATGTGTTGCTGCAACAAGTTGCTGCGCGTTTACAAAGTTGTGTGCGCGAAGGCGACAGCGTAGCACGCATGGGTGGCGATGAATTCGTGATGTTAATTGAGTCCCTAAGCCTTTACCCCAACGAGGCGGCATCACAAGCGGAAATGATTGCCCATAAAGTATTAAAAGCCTTGTCGCAACCTTATACGCTGCGCGAACATTCTTACGTCATAACACCCAGTATTGGCATTGTGCTCTTCCTTCACCAAACCGATTCAATGGAAGAACTACTCAAAAAAGCCGACGTTGCCATGTATCAAGCCAAAACCGCTGGGCGCAACAACGCACGCTTTTTTGACCCCACCATGCAAGCGGCAGTCTCGGTACGTGTTGAGTTAGAAAAGAACATGCGCAAAGCGCTTGAGCATAAAGAATTTATGCTGCACTACCAATTACAAGTGGATCGACAAGGTGTACCTATAGGTGCGGAAGCTTTAGTGCGCTGGCATCACAGTAGTCACGGTATGATTTCTCCCGCAGCTTTTATTCCGCTGGCCGAAGAAACAGGAATGATTCTTCCACTCGGCCAATGGGTAATGGAAACTGCGTGCTATCAATTAGTCGAATGGGAAAAATCACCTACTACCGCACAGTGGAGCATGTCGGTTAACGTCAGCATCTCGCAATTTTCGCATCCAGATTTTGTTGCAAACGTCACCAAAGCCATACAAAAAACCGGCGCTAATCCGCGCAAATTAAAACTCGAATTAACTGAGAGCATGCTGGCAAAAGATGTTGAAGATGTGATTATTAAAATGGTGGAAATCAAAGCACTGGGCGTTACTTTCTCGCTCGATGATTTTGGAACAGGTTATTCATCGCTCTCCTATTTAAAACGCCTACCGCTTGATCAACTCAAGATTGATCAATCCTTTGTGCGCGACTTACTCACCGACAGCAACGACGCCACAATTGCACGCACCGTAGTCGCACTCGGCCACAGTTTAGGTTTAACCGTCATTGCAGAAGGCGTGGAAACCGCCGAACAACGCGATATGCTTGCGGAGATGGGGTGTGATGCTTACCAAGGTTATTATTTTGCGCGGCCAGTGCCGGTGAGCGAAATAGAAAGTGCAGTGAGCAAAATTCCTTATTAGATATTGCGTTGCAACTGAACCAACAAAAACCACATTGTTCGATAAGCTGTCATCCTCGCGCAGCGGGACTAAAGCACGAAGTGTTTTGAACAACCTTAGGTTGACCCGAAGGGCGAGTGAAGCGAGAAATCCAGCAGCCGATTTTACCGAAAGCTTTTTAAGGGCTGGATCCCCGCTGCGCGAGGATGACGATTCCCTATTAAATTTGATACCACATATTCACAATCAGCTTTGAGCTAATTCACTCAATCCAAATCAAACTCGCCATTCGCCCAGTGATTTTATCGCGCCGATAGGAATAAAAATTATTGGCTTGCGCGTAAGTGCAGTAATCCCCACCATAAATTTTTGTTACACCCAATGCATTTAATTCTGCGTGTGCAAGTGCGTAAATATCCGCATAAAAATGCAGTGGACGCTCGGCAGAAATAAACGCTTTAGCAATGGCATCCGCGTGGGCAGGGTTGCGCGCTGATTTAAAAAAAGCCTCTAGCACATCCACCCCCACTTCAAAATGCGGTTGTGAAATGGCGGGGCCTAAATAGGCAAGAATTTTTTTCGGTGAAGCAGAAAATTTTGCAAGCGCTCGCTCAGTAATTCCTTTCGCAAGACTGCGCCAACCGCAATGAATGGCAGCGACTTCTTTTCCCGCTTCATCACACAACAAAATCGGCAAACAATCTGCCGTCATTACCAAACAAGCTTGGCCTTTTTCATTGCTGTAACTGCCATCTGCAGTACGCACTAAAGCATCACTTTTTGCGTTGACAACTTTTACGCCATGAATTTGTTCAAGCCATTGCGGGCTTTTGCTTAAACCAAATTGTTTGCAAAGTTCAGCACGATTTTGCGCCACTGCTTGCGCATCATCGCCCACATGTAAACCCATATTGTTGCTGGTATAAGGCGCAACACTTACGCCGCCGTTGCGTGTGCTAATGCATGCGCGCACGTTTGCGGGAGCTGGCCAATTGGGGATGATGTGGTGGGTCTTGTCCATAGAGCAACATTTATTAGGGAGTCGTCATCCTCGCGTAAGCGGGGATCCAGCTTTTGCTTTTACTGATATATTTTTAAGAGCTGGATGCCCGCTTACGCGAGGATGACGATTCCCTCTTAAACAAAATCGTCGATTACTATCCAACGCCAACTATTTAGGTCGATTTAATCCTTAGGCTCGTGTTCATAACCATGCTTCAGCGCTTCCAACAAATTTTGGAAATCTTCCGGCAAGGGCGCAGTCCACTCGGTGTATTCGCCGGTACCCGGATGCTCCAAACCTAACTTCACTGCATGCAATGCTTGGCGAGGAAACGCCTTCAGCGCTTCAATCAAATGATCGTTCGCGCCCTTGGGAATCTTAAAACTCTTGCCATAGGTTTTATCGCCCACTAAGGCAAAACCAATATGCGCCATATGCACGCGAATTTGGTGGGTGCGGCCGGTTTCCAGTTTTACTTTGATATGAGTGTGGTGTGGAAAACGTGTCGCCACACGATAGTGAGTTACAGCGCGCTTGCCGCCCTGACTTAACACCGCCATCAATTTCCGGTGTATTGGGTGGCGGCCCATTGGCGCATTCACTGTACCACCGCCGGTCATAGCACCCACGGCGACGGCTTCGTACTCTCGGCTTACGGTGCGGTCGGCCAGCTGTGCCACCAAATCGGTGTGGGCTTCTAAAGTTTTGGCAACGACCATCAAACCGGTAGTTTCTTTATCTAAACGATGCACAATCCCCGCACGCGGCAGGTTGATCAGCTCCGGGATATGGTTGAGCAAAGCGTTAACCAAAGTGCCGGTGTAATTGCCCGCGGCAGGGTGAACAACCAAGCCGGCTTGCTTGTTGATGATCAGCAAGTCGTCGTCTTCGTGAACAATATCCAGTGTAATTTCTTCTGGCTGCCAATCGCCCTGAGCCTCTAGCTCTGCGTTCAACTCTAGGCTTTCGCCACCGATCAGCTTGTCTTTTGGCTTGCCGATTTTGCCGTTTATCTTGAGCTGGCCATCCTTAATCCAACTTTGTAAGCGCGAACGTGAAAAATCAGGGAACAACTCTGAGGCTGCTTGGTCGAAGCGCAACCCACTCATGGAGAATGGCACTTGCACACTAAGTTCAAAAACATCTTTCATTTAGAAGTAAAACCTCAGTTTAAAAACGAATGCCGCTTTGGTATCGGCATGCTCTGTGTTTAAATACGCCCCTATTTTAAATCTGTTGCCAGTTAAAATCCGACGATAAATACTGTCACCCAAACTATTTGAGTTAACTTTTTATGCTTAAGCGATTCTTGCCCCTTGCTTTGATTGGCTCACTTGCGCTGCTTACCGCATGCTCCTCTAGCGACAAGAAAGAGGAGAAATTTACCAGCGAGGCCGATCTTTACAACGCTGCCGAAGAACAGCTGGAGCACGAGCAGTGGGAAACCGCTGTTAAAAATCTGCAAAAACTGGAAGAGAACTTCCCCTTTGGCGCTTACGCCGAACAGGGCCAGCTTGAGCTGATTTACGCTTACTACAACTACAACAAGCCCGATGAAGCCATTGCCACCGCGAACCGCTTTATCCGCTTGCACCCGCAACACCGCAATGTTGACTATGCCTATTACATGATGGGCTTGAGCTCATTCACCAAAGACAAAGGCATGTTCGAGCGCGTAATGCCCACCGACATGACCAAGCGCGACCCAGGTGCAGCGCGCGAATCTTTGGCCAACTTTACTCAATTGCTCAACCGTTTCCCCGACAGCGCCTACGCTGCCGATGCCAAGAAACGCATGTTGTTCTTGCGCAATGTGTTGGCGCGCTACGAAATCCACGTAGCCAACTACTATTTCAAACGCCAAGCCTATGTGGCTGCCATTAGCCGTGGCCGTTATGTGATTGAAAACTACCCACAGGCGCCAGCGACTCCAGATGCACTGGCCGTTATGGTACAGGGTTATCACCTACTCGGCATGCAAGATCGTGCAAATGAAGTATTAGATATTTTACGCACCAACTACCCCAACTTCCCTGCACTCAATAAAAAAGGCGAATTTGATTACGATTACGCCTTCCAAGACCACGAGCGCAACTTGCTTGGCACCATCACTCTGGGCTTGTTTACCAAGCAAGAAACTATCGGTTTCGATACCCGCGAGCTTTACGACGCACAGTATCAAAAACCTCCGCGTGTAGCTAAGTAAGTACACGGGGTGTTTAAAAAGGCGGGTTAACCCCGCCTTTTTTGTGTCTGGGATTTGTACCTGACTGGAAAAAATCCGTCCTTCAATTTAGAAGGGAGTCGTCATCCTCGCGCAGCGGGGATCCAGCTTTTAGAAAGCCAAAATCAAGAGCTGGATCCCCGCTACGCGAGGATGACGACTCCCTATTTAATTAGGCTTACGCAGTTTATGGCTGTGCTAAACGGCTTTTCTCGGCAACTGCTCCTGCATTTCGTAAGGTTTGGTAACTCACGCCATCCGTGGCGTTCGCCCTTCGGGCAGCCTGCGGCTGTGCTAAACGGCTTCCTGCCGTTTAGTCACCCATTTTCCAGCCAGAGGTTATCGGGTAGCGACGATCGCGCCCAAACCCGCGCTGACTAATACGAATCCCCACCGGTGCCTGACGTCGCTTGTATTCATTCACATCCACCAAACGCACTGCTCGCTCAACCTGATCGCGTGCAAAGCCTTTGGCGATAATCGCTTCCGCACTTAAATCCTGCTCCACATAAAGCGCAAGAATTTGGTCGAGGATATCGTACGGCGGCAAGCTATCTTCATCTTTTTGATCAGGAGCCAGCTCCGCTGAGGGCGGACGTGTAATCACCGTTTCAGGAATCACTTCACCCAAGGTGTTGCGGTATTTTGCCAAAGCAAACACGAGAGTTTTGGGTACATCTTTCAGCGCATCAAAGCCACCCGCCATATCGCCGTAGAGCGTTGAATAACCTACCGCCATTTCAGATTTATTGCCCGTCGTCAGGACCAAATAGCCTTTCTTGTTAGAGATGGCCATCAAGAGCACACCGCGACAACGTGCTTGCAAGTTTTCTTCGGTAGTATCGCGCTTGGTGCCGGCAAATTCGTCTGCCAGCTGCGCCATAAACGCGTTGTACATGGGCTCTATGCTGATGGAGCTGTATTTCACACCCATGCGACGTGCCTGCTCGGCGGCATCGTCTTTACTTAAATCCGAGGTATAGAGGAAAGGCATCATCACCGCCTCTACGCGGTCGGCACCTAAGGCATCTACCGCCATCGCTAATGTTAGTGCCGAATCAATGCCGCCAGATAAGCCCAAAACTACACCTTTGAAGCGATTTTTGTTGACGTAATCGCGCATGCCCAACACAAGCGCCTGATACACCGCTTCATGGTTGCAGGGGATAGGAGCCAAAGATTGCGGTACAACAGCCACAAACGGTTGATCGGTCTTTAGGCTAACGGAAAACAATTCTTCGCTATAGGCGGGGGCGCGGAATTGGGTTTGGCCTTGGGCATCCACCACTACTGAACCACCATCAAACACCAACTCATCTTGACCACCAACCAGGTTCACATAAACCACCGGCATAGCACCTTCCTGCGCACGGGCGGCTACAATCGCCTCACGCTCGGTTTGCTTGCCTTGGTGATAGGGCGAGGCATTGAGGTTGAGCATCAATTTGCCGCCGGCAGTTTTAGCTTGTGCCATAGGATCAGGAAACCAG
>JAGKXD010000124.1 GCA_021151525.1 Cellvibrionaceae bacterium
GATATATTTATACATAGTTGACTCTCACTGCTTATTTTTTTATTGGGGTTTTGTTGACCTCCCAGCAACGATCAAATTGCCTCAACCAATACTAACCAGAGCAAAAATAGTCTGAAGAATGTTTATCAATTCTTTACCCGTGCGTGACAGATGGAATGCAAAAAAAAAGCCCGCATGGCGGGCTTTCAGGGAATCAATCCACTAAAACTTAATTTACACGAATCGGCAGATAAGATGCATTGTTGGTAGAGACAGTTTCAGTCAGCGCATTATCGTAATCCACAATTGCTCCCACCCAGTAATTGGTGCCTGACGTCAGATCCGCAGGAATTACCAGATTGCTTTTGAAGGTAGCCGGTTGATTGCGACTCAAGGTAACAGTACCTGTACCAATCAAACGATCTGCGGTGCTAATCAAATTATTGGTAGAAACATAGTAAGCAATTTTTACCGTTTGACTGGTTTTGCCATTGTTCTCGCCGGTTAATTCGAGCTGTACTGATTGGCCTTTATTGACACGATAACGGCGCTCACCGGCATCGTTGAACCAGCTCAATACCGAGCCACCGGAATTAAACATTTGCGTAGGTTGATGCGTGGAGTACTCACCATCCTTACCCAGATATTTAAAATTGGTCAGTGACAAATCTTCCATCGCACCGGCTTGTGCGCCATAAAGAATGACAGAACCCTCAGCACCATCTTCACCCAAATAGGAGCGTGCGGTATCACCATTGGCATGAATGTGGGTCCAATCTTGCCCCATGATGCTGTACCAGCGATTTTCATGCAACAAACCCATTGCATGTGAAAACTCATGTACAGCGGTAGTTTCAAATGGACGGAACATACCACCAAAAGCCCACAGATTTGTTTTACTCATTGATGTGGTGTAAGACTCAGCGGTGTTAAACACTACGTCGACTTCATCAATACCATAGTGCCAACCGAACGCCCAATAGCAGTGATACCAGGTTAATGCACGTGCAGGTGCACCGTTATGCACATCCGGATCGCTGGTAAACCAGGTTTCATTCTGGCCATTGTCGCGACCCACAGAAGTATCACCAAACGCCAGCGAAAAATTAAAATTGCTCGGGTTGTCATTTACGCGATTAATCGAAGTTTGCAACGAATTACCAAATGCCGAGCCCGATGGAAAACTCACATTGCTCGCGCGCATAGTCACGGAGTTACTACCCCATTTAATTTTATTGCCATCACAAGTGCGCCAGCCAACAGCACTCGCGCTCATTGCGCTCAGGGTCATTACCAGGCCGAGTGAAGTTAAGAGTAATTTTTTCATGATAGTTTCCTTGTCATTAGACATTTAAAAAGGTGAGTAATTAAAGAACCGGGTTGCCACTATTTTTGCGAATTGCATCTTCTTCCCAACGATCAAAATCGCTGGGTGTAGTTGCACGACGCAGCAAATTTGGCGCGCCCTCAGCGGGAGCAGCTTCGGGAGCCATGGCCGCTGATTTAAACTCGTCTTTAATCGATGCAGAAATAAATACCGGTGTATCGGCGCGAGCACTGGCAACTTCCTTCGCTTGCTCACGCAAATCGGCAATAAATTGTTCCGCCTTTACTGCTATTGCAGGTACAGCAGGAGACACAGGTTCACGCGCAACACTGGCCAAGGCATTGGCGCCGTGCCCAACCTCACCCTTACCTTCCGTTTCAGTAGCAATCACAGCAGCAGAAATCGCGTAACTGCTATCCGTCTTTTCGATAATCGCACGGCCATCATCGCTCGCCAGCACACCATCCAGGTTGCGGAAACGACCGGATGTACATTTCGCTAGCGGGCAGATACTGCTGTTGTTTTTGCTGGCAAATAAAATATCGGTATCGCCCAGTTGGAACTCCGGCGTTTCAGATACTTCCAGATAGCGGATCACCTCGCCTCGTTGCTGGCGCCCCCCCAGGAAACGCAGCGTAACTTGCGAGCCATCAGGACGACCAGAGATCACTTGATCCACGTTGTAGGTTACAAAGGTATGGGGGAGACCATCGGCAGAGTCTTTGTATTCCACACTCACAACCTTGCCAGAAAATACCAAATCCGATTGCACCAACAAATCACGCGTTGCAATACTGGTGGTTTTTTCCGGGGTTGCTACAGCAGCAGAAACAGAGGTTGCAGTAAGAGCAGATTGAACGGCCAGTGCAGACAAAACTGCGAGCCACAGCGGTGACTTTTTCATAAAAATTTCCTTTTAGGTTAGTGATGCGCCGACATCATCAGTCGACGGTGGGCAGTATAGGCGGCGGTAAAATCATTACCCGTTAATTAATCCCCACAGCCCTGTGAAATATTCACAAGGCATCCCTCAAGCGTTTATAGTGGCCACTATTGCGCAGGATTAATCACGATTATGCTGACCACCTTAATTAGCCACTCCAGTTGCCATGAACACCAGATGCCCGATGGCCACCCGGAATGCCCCGGGCGCATTGATGCGATTGCCAACCAATTATTAGCCAGCGGTATTGATGCCCTCCTCTGCCAGCGCGAAGCACCGGCGGTTACCGATGAACAATTATTGCGCGTGCATAGCATTGAACATATCCAGAAAGTTACGCACGCAGCGCCGCAATCCGGTATTCATTTTTTTGCCGAAGACGTTTATCTCTCACCACACACATTAACCGCCGCACGCCATGCCGCCGGCGCAGGTATTTTGGGTGTGGATATGGTGATGCGTGGCGAAACCGATTCCGTGTTTTGCAATGTGCGCCCACCCGGCCATCACGCGGAACGCGCGCGCGCCATGGGGTTCTGCATTTTTAACAATATCGCCATAGCCGCAAAACACGCATTGGAAACCTATGGGTTGGAGCGTGTTGCCATCGTGGATTTTGATGTGCACCACGGCAACGGTACCCAGGATATTTTTTTAAACGAACCGCGTGTGCTTTTCTGTTCCAGCTTTCAATACCCGTTTTACCCTAATACTGAAATTGATGATGTGCCCGCAAATATCATCAATACTCCCCTTCCCGCCACTTGCCGCAGCCAGGGCTTTCGCGATGCGATTAGCAGCCAGTGGCTTCCGGCACTGGAAATATTCAAACCGCAATGTATTTTTATTTCCGCCGGCTTTGATGCCTATATTGATGACGATATGTCATCAATCAGTTTGGTTGAACAGGATTACACCTGGATCACCCAAAAAATGCGCCAGTTGATGGATGGCAGCAGGCTTTATCCCGCAGAAGATCAATGCAAAGGTATAGTATCTATGCTGGAAGGTGGATACGACTTATTAGGCTTGGGCCGCTGTGCGGTTGCACATATCAAGGCCCTGGCAAAACTTTAACGCCCGTAGAGTAACCCAGAGATTCGCAATCCCTCACCATCAGCTTCGATTTAGCCTACATTCCCCATACCTTTTACATACCAAAAAAAATCTCTTTTTTTTCAGTAGCTTAAACATCCCTCATTAACACTCACCAATTTTGTAACGACGCGCAATCGCTGCACAATGATTTCGCAGTAACAAGAAATTCGAACCGGCAAGACCCAACTTCAGCGCTGTAGCAATATCCCTGCGGCGGCGGTAACGCTCACGGGATACCAGCACAAATTCCGTCAATTAAATGAGAGGTTTATATGCAATTCATTCTGAAAACTGCTCTGTTCTGTAGCTTGCTAATAGGTGCCACCGAAGTGATGGCTACCAAAACATCTGATCCTTCACTAAGCCTTGCATGGCAAGTGACGGGACTGGATATCCCGGAATCTGTATTGGACGTTCATCAGGGAGGGCAAGACTTTTTTTTGGTGTCGGTCCTCAAAGGCGATTACTACAGCAAAGACGGCAATGGCGATATAGCCAAGATCAGCAAAAATGGAAAGCTGCTGGATAGTGCCTGGGCGAGTGGATTAAACGCTCCCAAAGGCATGGCGATTTCAGGCAAATTTCTTTACGTATCCGATATCGATGAGGTAGCAGTTATCGACCTGAAAAACGGTGCAGTTGTTAATCTAATTCCCATACCTGGTTCCGCTTTTTTGAATGATGTGGTGGCCAATAAGCATGGTGATATTTTTGTTTCAGACACGGGTGCGGGAAAAATTTATAGAATTCGGAACGGGGTTCCCGAAGTTTATATCGACAACGCACCCAGTGCTAACGGCCTGGCAATGGACAACGATGATTTACTCGTAGGAACAGGCTCACAATTAGTTCGCTACAACACCGCACACGAAGCAACATTAATTACTCAAATGCCTTTTGGCCTCATTGACGGCATTGCGGAGGTAAAATGCAATAACTATTTGGTATCTGTGTGGGAGGGGCAAATCTATTGGGTAAATAGCGATGGGGTCAAAACACTGTTGCTGGATTCCAGCACGGCGGGAATTTTTACCGCCGACTTTGCATACAGTAAAAAACAAAAACTACTGGTAGTTCCAAACTTTTTCAGCAACACCGTGAGTGCGTACCGTGTGAATTATTAACACTTTATACTCAGCAATAGTGTGCAAAAATTCCAATGCACACTATTGTCAGGACATCCAATAGTTTCCGTAAAATAACCGAGAGACTAGTGTAGAAGTGCACTGTTATCAATTTCGATAACCAGCGGTTTTTTGGCAAGCAGATTGCGTCCGACATTAAACAACTCCGTTTTTTCCATTAACACATCCAAAGAACCATCTTTCTTTGCAATAGCTAACCCTGCCTCCAATCGCTGAGCCAATGCTTCATCAGACTTCCGAACGAAGAATCCGTAGTTAATAGGTACTGAGTATTTCAACACCAGATTAGGAACAACCGTTAAATCTTCAGCAGAAAACATCTGTAAGTCCATGCCAATTTCATGAACACCACGGGTAATAAAATCAAATCGCTTCACTGTTAGCATTTTTACAAGCAGACCAAAATCTACCGCAGTTATTACTTTAAATCCATTTGCTCGCATCACGCTGGTATCAGTCCAGTTATTACCGTTGCCGGCATTCAGTAACCGCAACTGGTCCAAAGTTTGTATGCCTTGAAATTTAGCCACGTCCGACTTTCTTATCAACAATGCGCGATAATTATTCAAGTCATGTAATAAATTCACCTCTACATAACGCATCTTTTTTAGTCGCTCCGGCGTTGCCGACGCCCAAATAACATCCACCCCCGATGCACTTTGCAGCATGGCTTTTACGCGATCAATACTCGCCTCAAACGGGCGCTGTTGGATTATAAAGTCTCCGTGGCTTACGCGAGTTTTTTCCAGAGCCAGCCACAGTACATCTTCATAATAACCAGCAATATCAGTACCATCATTACTGGACCGCCCAATAACACCAACAGTTAAAGGTTGTGCATTGACGCCGAGAGCAATAAACAACAACCAGCAACCGACAATATATTTAATGAGTGAATCAGATTTTAACCACATAATCTTCTCATCGTTGTTATATCAGTGAATCACACCAATCAAGTTATGCGCTCTGTAAATCCAGCTTCATATCAACCAGACCTTCATCCCGATTAAAACGCACATGAAAACCTAGCTTACGCGCGAGATTTACCATGCCTGCATTTTCCAACATGGTAACGCCAATCAATTCTTTGGTACTTTGAATGCGACAATATGCAATCATTTTTTCCAGCAAGCGCGCACCCAATCCGATTCCTTTTAATTCACTGCGTACCGCCATAGCAAACTCAGCTTGTAGATTATCTGGATCAGTCTGCACTCGCACCACACCAAGAATTTTTTCCACCGGAACACTTTCCATCGGAACATTGTCTCGCACGACCGCAACAAAGGCCATATCACGCGCGTAATCAATTTGTGCCAGACGCGCCATCTGTTCATGAGAGAATTGTGGTAAATCGGCAAAATAACGTTTGTACCTATCTTCTTTGGTTTGTGAATTATCAAACTCTTGCAAGCTCAGTTCGTCTTCCGGTTTAATTGGACGCACAATAATTTCCTGCCCGTCACGCAATACACAAGTCTCTTCCAATTCTTTGGGATAGGGGCGAATTGCCAAGGCAGCAAGACGATTATCCAAACGCAGTTTTACACTGGCTTCCACCACCTGTACCTGGGCGCCAGCTACCAATACCGGGTTAAGCACCAAAGAATCGAGTCGAGGATGATCAATCACAATCTGGCTAACTTGCGTCAACAGCAAACAAAGCGCAGGCAAATCAAACGCCGCATAACTTTCGCGTTCACGAATTTTTCCTTCCGCCAATGCCTGAATCACCATATAACGTGCAAGCGCCATATTTAATGGCGGCAAGGCCACTACGGCACTTTTGCGCATAGTCCAATGACTTGCCGCTTCGCCTAACAAAATCACAGGTCCAAATACCGGATCTGTTTGCACTTGTACGCGCAACTTATGGGGTGTGCTACTAAAGTTCGTGCTATTTTTTTCTGCGCCCGCACAGGCAATACCGTAAGCAGATAATAATTCCAAGGCTTCACCAGAACTTAATTGCGCGCGATCCTCACTGAGCGCCAACTCAATGAGTTGTTGCGCATAAGCAGGCTGATAAGGGACTTTATCGCTGATGGATTCCGGCGTTTCCGATAATAACTTCTGGTTGCGGCGATACTGCACCATGTGCATAAACGCCCCCACAGCACCTTCCGGGGTGCGGAAGGATGCAATGCCTGCCGCAGCAAAACGCAAGCGCGCTTCCTGTGCAGCATCCTCACCCATCCAGTTGGCAAATAGATTCGGCTTTTTGCCGCGGTGACTGTGGTAAACATCAATAACCGCTTCCGCAAAAATTTCACCCGGTGTGAGCGCCGAAGGAGCCTGCATAATTAATACATTATCGATGCTATTACTTTGCAATAGCACATCCAACACCTTGCGATAGGTGTCGGGCGATGCGTCGCCCAACACATTAATTGGGTTGCTGGGGCGGCCACCAGTGTGAATAATTTTTTGCAACTGTTGCACCACGGCATCATCCAGTTTTGCCAAGCGCCCACCACGTTCTAGTAAAGCATCCACCGCCATAGCACAGGGGCCATTGCCATTGGCCAAAATCACCAACTGCTCGCTGTAAATCGGTTTGCCATTGGCAAGGGTTTCCACCGCTGCCAGCAACTCGCGCAAATCACCTACGCGCAACATGCCAGCGCGACGAAACGCCGCATCGTAAACAGCATCCTCACCGATTTGTTCCGGTTGCAAGCGAGAAGTCACCAATGCCGACTCCGACCAGGTTCCCGCTTTAATTACCAGTATGGGTTTATTGAAAGAAGCAGCCCGCGCAGAAGACATAAATGCACGGCCATCGAAAATAGCATCGATATACAACAAAATTGCCGAGGTATTTGGATCTCGCCCGAGAAAATCAATCATTTCATCAAAGTCGACATCCACACCTTCGCCGAGTGAAATGAAATAGGAAAAACCAATGCGCCGACGCTTGGACCAATCCAGCAAGGTGACACACACCGCGCTGGATTGTGATACCACTGCAATCTTTCCCGGTAACGCATTGGTGTGAGCATAACTCGCATTTAATCCCAACGAGGGCACAATAATACCGAGCGAATCAGGCCCCAGAATGCGCACACCCCATTCTTTTGCAATAGCAAGCATTTGCTCCTGCAGATTGGTGCCCTGCGCGGTATACAAATTATCTAACCCGGATGCAATCACAATGGCATTGCGTGTGCCTTTACGCCCCAATTGCAAAATGATCGCAGGCACACGCGTAGCACGTGTGCAAATAATAGCGAGGTCAGGAACCATGGGTAATTCGTCAATCGAACGATAGGCCAGCACACCATTGACCGATTTGTAATGCGGTGTCACCGGCATAATCGGACCATCGTATTGCCCCTGCAATAAATTGCGCATCACTGCATTACCCGGGCGATTGGGTTGGTTGGACGCACCAATCACGGCAATAGAGTGAGGTTTTAATAATTGCTCGATGGTTTTTACACTCATAAATCAGGTTTTACCGCTATGGTTGTTACTGTGTTTTAGGGAATTTTTCAGGATCAAGGCTCTTCATCGTCATCAATTTTTTGCAAACTCAATTCACCAAAACTGGTTGGCGGCGCTTTGGGTTCCGCGGCAACAGGCTCTGCCTTGGGAACAACCACACCGTCAGTCGCCAACTTGATCCTCAAGCGCAAATTATTGGGCGAGTCGGCATTGGCAATAGCATCATCAAAACTGACTTTGCCGGCCATATACAATTTAAAAATTGCACCATCAAAAGTTTGCATGCCAAGATTTTCAGATTTTTCCATAATCTCTTTAATTTCGGTGAGACGACTTTTTAAAATCAATTCCTGAATCGTTTTGGTTCCCAGCAATACTTCTACGGCGGCGCAGCGCTTGCCATCTACTGTGGGCAACAGTCGCTGTGAAACAAATGCGCGTAAATTTTGCGAGAGCCCCATCAACAATTGCGGACGGCGCTCTTCCGGAAATAAATTGATAATCCGTTCCAATGCCTGATTGGAATTATTGGCGTGCAAGGTTGAGATCGCCAAATGTCCGGTTTCAGCAAATTCCAACGCATGTTCCATGGTTTCGCGATCGCGAATTTCACCAATCAGGATGACATCCGGAGCCTGGCGCAGGGTATTTTTCAGCGCAGCTTTATAACTGCGCGTATCCACGCCCACTTCGCGCTGATTAATCACGCTGCGCTTGTGCTTGTGTACAAATTCCACCGGGTCTTCAATGGTAATAATGTGACCACCACTGGACGAATTGCGATGATCAATTAACGCCGCCAGCGATGTGGATTTACCCGAACCGGTACCACCAACAAATAACACCAGGCCGCGCTTGGTCATAATCACATCTTTCAACACTTCCGGAAGGCCCAGGGCATCAAATTGCGGAATATCGGTTTTGATGTTGCGCGCAACAATAGCAACCTCATTGCGCTGCTTGAAAATATTGATACGAAAACGCCCTACACCGTGAATAGAGATAGCCAGATTCATTTCCAGCTCGTGCGCAAAGGCTGCGCGCTGCTCATCATCCATGATGGCATTGGCAATACTTTCAATTTCACCCGGTTTAAAGGGTTCGTTGGTGAGCGGCTTTAATACCCCCTGAAATTTTGCACAGGGTGGCGCGCCCGTACTCAGGTACAAATCAGAGCCATCTTTTTTGGCGAGAATATTTAAATATTGATCAATGGGTGTTGCCATGGGTAGCTCCTGTCCGGGCGATATAACAGGAGAAGTATAGGCAAGAATCGATAATGGCGGAGAGCAGCTGTGATTTGTTGCTGCCAATAGCTGCCAGGGTAGTTTCAGCCTGCGCCAAAATCTGCGCGATCTGCTCCGCCATGGGCGTTTGGGTGTTATTAGGCACTTCAACAAAATGGGCAATCCCATTAAATACAGTAGCGTCTGACCAGCGCGGCGAGGGATTTAAACGTTGGATAGTCATAGGGGCTCCAAATCAAGTCTGTGCAAAATTGCTTTGGCGCCTATAATAGCCGGCTTTTTCCAGTTGCCCTCATTAATCCTGAAATAGACATAATTCCGCTATGGCCATTACTGCTCTCGTCGCTCATCGAATTTATCGCCACTCCCCCGGCAGCGCTTTTGAACTGCAACTGCGTAGTGAACTCTTTGCCACCAACGGCAAATTGGAAGAGCTGGCCTACGAGCTGAAAGCGCAATTTATTCGCAAGGGCGGTAAAAGCTATGGACGTTTTTCCGATGAACTGGGCGAGTTTCCACTGCCCGCCTGGCTAAAGGATTCGCGAGAGGAACGCTTGAGCTTCCTGAGTTTTACCCACAAAGCCATGCAGCAATTCCAGCAGGCATTGGAAAACGCAGAATCATTGCTGGATGCCTATGTGTTCTTTGTGGAAGAAAAACTGGAAGTTGGCGATACCCTGCATGTCTATTTACTCGAACACCTGAGCGGTATTTATCTGGATGGCGAGCTGGCAATCGATGAATCGCTCCATCTGGATACCAGTGGTTTTAATCTGGCTGCCAAGATCCAACTGCAGGATTGGGTAGATGCCAACTCCAGCACCTACCTCACGCTAATCCGCTCACGCACTGACAAAGATATCGCTGAAGCATTTACCCACTTTATCGCCTTTACTGATAAGCAAGACATCAAACAGGAAACAGCCGAGTTTCTGAAGGTAGTTGACGATTTCAGCCAAACCCTGGACGACACTGCTGCAAAGCTGACTCGCACCAAGGTGGTAAATTATTGCCTGGAACAAAATAAAGCTGGCAAGGCCGTTACCATCGCCGATCTATCGCAAAACCTCGCCGAAGAAGTAAAAAGTTACGAACCTGAACGCTTTGTGCGCTATGTAGAATCCAGCAAGCCTGAGATCAAACCTGAGTTCATACCCCACGCGGGGCAAATACGCAGTTATGTGCGTATTAGCGGGCGCAACGACAACCTGAGCATGAGCTTCGCCTCGGATTGCCTGGGACGAGAAATTGAATATGATGCCGAACAGGATGTATTGACCATCCGCAATCTACCGCCGGCGCTTAAAGCGAGATTGATCAAGCATCTGAAAGAACTACACTAATTACCGGAAGGTCGCTATCAAACAGGATCTGCTAACGAAGATCTCCTTGACAACAATAATGAACAGGCAAATGCAGTATTTTCACTATCTGATAACAAAATTACCGACTCCTATAACAACTTAACCTAAGCAACGCCTTGAAAATACAGACGACTGGTCATATATTTACATCATGAGCAAACGTGAACTGAAAAAAGATCATCTCCTTGATGCCGGCCTGAAAGTAATGGCCACACGTGGCTATAACGGCACCAGCATTCAGGACATAGTCAATGCTGCCAATGTGCCCAAGGGGTCTTTCTACACCTACTTCAAAAGCAAAGAAGACTTTGCCATTGAAGCACTGGAGAAAGTCACCGAGGAGCGCATGGAGCAGAACCGTCACTTGCTCAACAACCGCAGTATTTGCCCGCAAGAACGTCTCACCCGCTTCTTCGTGGAAAACATCGGCGGTTGTGAAGAGAACCTCAATGGTGGTTGCTTCATCGGGAATATGTGCCAGGAAATGTCGGAGTCCAGCGAAGCAATTCGCATTAAAGTTCGTCAGATGCTGCGCAATAGCACCCAGGCTATTGAGGATGTATTGGAAGAAGCACGACTCAAAGACGGCTTGAAAAGCCATTTGCCCTCCCCGATTTTGGCTGAATTCCTATTTAATGCCTGGGAGGGGACACTGATGCGAATGAAAGCCTCCAAGTGTCGCGAGCCTTTGAATGCGTTTTTGACCGTTCTTCCTGAATTGTTCAGCAAGCCAGAAGCTTGAATTAATCACCGCACCCGAAAAATGCCCTTTGGGTATTTTTTTCCGATAAAAAGAAGATGACTGGTCACTTATTTTTACAGAGTAAAAAGTTCTGTAACTGGATCTTTTTGTTAGCTTGATTTTTGCCTCAAAAAGAAGACGACTGGTCACTTAAATTATTAGGAGTGCAAACTTAAGGCATTTAGGTAACCAAAATACAGAAGGAGTTACCACCGTGAACCCGTTAAAACACAGATCCAGACTTTTCGGGCAAAAACAGATAGTTACGCTTGGGTTTTTACTTATCAACCCTTTATCAGTTATTGCCGAAAGCCCATATCTGGCGAAACAAGAACCTGAATGGACCCAAATTGCAGCATTGGTTGAAGAAGAAAAACGACCTGAGCTCCATCTGGATAATCAAATAACCAGAGCAACCAAGAGCTGGGCCTTTGCCTTTGATAATGATGTTCTTGTACCTGGTGGCCGCGACCAGGATTACACCTATGGCATTAACTTTACCCAAACGGGTAACAACGCCCGCGAAGCATCAATTTCCTTAAACAACCCCTTATTGGTGTTGGATAAATGGCTGGGAAATGAACGCAGTTCTTTAAGTTTACAAGAAGCATTTAGCAGGGAAATTGGAGTATTTGGTTTTACACCTGAAGATATAAGTATCAGTCAGGCAAACCCTAATGATCGCCCTTACGCTAGTTTGATTTATCTTTCCAGTTCGCGAGAGCAAATTGATTTGGTGGATAACGTCGCCTGGAAAAGCACACTTACCCTGGGCGCACTTGGGCTAGCCATAGTTGGTGAATTACAAAATGTCGTCCATGAGGCCACCAATAGCGAAAGACCGCAAGGATGGGATAACCAAATCAGCGATGGCGGCGAGCTGACAGGTCGCTATGTCGTTGCACGCCAGAAATACATCGAAGGTTTTTCAGACAATCTGGAAGTGAAAAGCACCGTTCAGGCATCTCTCGGCTATTTAACTGAGGCTAGCTGGAGCTTAAGTTTTCGCAAAGGCAGAATTCACAGCCCCTGGTCATCATTTAATCCAGAGCTGGCGAGTTATGGTGAAAAATCTTCCCACTCCAGCAATTCCAAACCGGTAAACGAGCACTATTTTTGGGCTGGAGTTGCATTAAAAGCGAGAGTCTATAACGCTTTTCTGCAAGGACAATTTCGTAATAGCGCGGTCACCTATGAGCATAACCAACTTAACCCAGTACTGATTGAAGCATGGGCAGGCTATACGTTCGCCTTTAAGCAAGGCTATAGAATTAGTTATGTATTACGTGGCCATAGCTCGGAGATAAGAGAGGGTGCAGGAGATAGGAATCTACTTTGGGGTGGAATTATTATCGCAAGGAGCTTATAGGATTTTGGAAAAAGCCCGATTTATTTTCTTGATCGGGCTTTAGCATTATTTCAACAACACCGAACTCAGGGTTTCCAATTTCGTGCCCGCAAATTTTTCGCTCGCGCGAGTCAAATCATCCAACGACACTTTGCGCTTCACCATTAGTTCACGTACCACATCATCAATACTGTATTTATTTTTACTCCGCTTACGAATTTCCTGATCCAGGTCATTTAATAACACAACTGCGCGCGCCGTAACAGGCCCAGTCGATTTGCTTTTGCGCAAATGTTTTACATCACCGCCCCATTTGGACAGATTGCGAATAATTTTGGCCCGACGCGATTTTGTCATTCCATCAGCGCGATAAAGCAGCTCGAAAGAATAAAACTCAGCCAACCCTTCCGCTATCCAATCATCATTTGTTGTGTCTGTTATCTTGCCACTAATACGCGTGACCATATGGGTTAATTCGTGCAGTAGAGGGCTAGTGCCATTTTCACTAACCAGAGGGCGATCAGAGTGTAGAAATAGCGAGTTTGATGCTGAAAGCCCACCGCGCCACATTGGATCTCCAGCACCTACCACCAATAATTTTTGCGGTGTTTTTTCAAAGGCTTTATGTAATTCCGGCCATACAAAATTAAAAAATGTGAGCGCATCCATGCGACGCATATGCTCGCCAGCAGGAGCGCTAATTGCTATTTTTGTTTTCTTAACAGTAGCTCTGCGTGTGCCGACTTTTCCCGCAATCATCCAGCCTGTTGGACGATCAAAACGGCGCTCGGGGTTATCAACGGTAAATGTATTACCCGTTTTACGCTCCCAACCGGTTTCTATACTTCTCCATGCTTTCGGTAGAACAAATGTTAACGTCGCCACTGAATAAGCATTCGGAACCTCATAGGTGTGTACCGCGGGAATTAAATCATCACCACGAAATAACGCCCAATCATTTGTAATTCTTGAATCAAACTTCCCCGGTGAGCGCTCATTGGTTAAGGCTACAAAATAGGAAAGTGTTGCTTCACCTAGTGGTAGCTCCCATTCAATTTTCTGATTCCTGATAGTCAGCTTACCGTTTGCACGAATATCTGAATAAATATTTCGCTCGTTACTAAAGCTGAACTTATGTAAGAGTTGGCCTTTATCAATCTGGATTTTAACTAGTGCTCCAGCCTTCTCGGGTAGTAAAGTCACCGAATAGTCCAACTTATATGCAGGCCCCTCAACCGCCATTGATGTACTGCTTATGTAGCAGGTAATCATTATAAGTAACGAGGAGAAAACTCTTCCCAAAAACTGCATTCTGCTAACCCCGCCGAAAAATCATCAAAAAGATTGTAGTGTAGTTTAATGGCCAAAACCCTTATTCCCCCTAGGGAATTATACTCGGTTAAGCCTAACGGCCACTGAATATAGTCAATTTCCTACAAACTAAAGCGATATTAGCGACTATCAACCAGCTCCCAATATCCAGATAATGATCACATCAAGGACGAAATTGAGTTGACGGAATCAGCAGCAAGGAGGAACAAGGATTATCGAAAGGATCGTGATATCGCTTGGATGCTATGAAAATGGAATCAGGGACGACAAATGTAAATTAGGGAAAATGCAGGGATGGAAAGCCGGCAAGAAGCCGAAAATCAAGGATAAGATATTGTGGAAGTCACAGCAGGAAGCGGAACCCAAATAGGGATGTTGCAGGAGTAATGAACGAACAGGAGCGTTTGAGGGAAACCACCAGGTTCCAGCAGGAAGCATGTGCTAAACGGAAAGAGCATTTATCCATCAACGGATTCGCTACGGGGCTTACAATAAAGCCCCTTCTTTTTTAGCGGCTATTAAAAATTATCCGTCAAAAACTTCTGCGCCAAACGAGATGCATCTGTATTACCAGAAGCCAATTCCGTTAATAACGATTTAGCCTTGGCTTTCTCACCCATCAAGAAATACACTTTTCCCAAATCCAATTGAGCATCAGGCACTTTGGCTGCACTAGGGAAATTTGCAATCAGCTCGGTAAACCAGGTTTTCGCTTGAGGGTAATCTTTTTTAAGCATCGCAACTTTACCCAACCAATAATGGCTATTACTGGCAAAGTTACCGCTAGGGAAACGAGCTAAATGATCCTTAAACGCAGCAACTGCACCATCAAAATCTTTCTGATTTAATAAGTCGTAAGCAGCTTTATAGACATCCGCCTCACTGGCAGAGTCAGCAATAACATGCGTTTCAGCAGATGGGGATGGTTTAGTTGTTTCAACACGGGCGGGAGCTGTCGATGCAGAGCCTCCAGATAGGCGGCGATCGATGTCCATATAATTATCCAGCTGCAACTGTTTCAGCTGTTTTAATTGATATTGTTGCTCTTCTAACAGACCACGCAAAATTGCAACTTCCTCTTGCAATGCGCGTATTTGGGAATAAACATCAGATTCAGCAGAGGCAGGCAAATCAGGCTGAGCCACCCCAGAGCCGAAGCCCTGAGGTGAAGACTCAACAACCCGTACTTGTGCCTGTAACACTGGCGCTGAAGCAATTAAAGCGACAGCAATCAGATTTTTCAGCATACGGGTTTAGACTCTTAGTACTTAACTTCTACGCGACGGTTTTGAGCCCAAGAAGCCTCATCGCTACCGGTAGCAGCTGGTTGCTCTTCACCGAAGCTAACAACTTCCAAAGAAGAACCGTTAACGCCTTGAGTTACCAGGAAATCGCGAACTGCGTTTGCACGCTTCTCGCCCAGAGCCATGTTGTACTCGCGTGAACCGCGCTCGTCAGCGTGACCTTCCAGACGCACAGCTACTGAAGCACCTTTCAGCTTGTCAGCATGAGCCAACAGAACAGCACGGCTCTCAGCAGTCAAAGCGTATTGGTCGAAGTCGAAGTAAACAACGTTTGACAAGGTAGCTTCTGAAGAAGCTGCGCCAGTTGAAGCGCTACCAGAGGTAGTACCTTCAGTGCCTTTGTTGTCGCTGCTTGAACAGCCAACCAGGAAAGACATAACAACAGCCAAAGTAAGACCTTGCTTGATTGCTTTGGTGATCATGTGTGTGTAACTCCAATGAAGTTTAGATCTAGTTTGAACGGGGATTTAGTTAAAAAATGGCGACCATGCGGGTTCCCGCACATCACCTTGTTTTGGAGGCTGGAGGATTTTGACACGCGCATCGAGGGACACCGCCGCCAATACTCCTTTACCACCAGAACGAGTCGCATACATAAGCATAGCGCCATTGGGCGCTATAGTAGGCGATTCATCCAGATTTGTCTCGGACAAAATGCGTAAATTACCAGATTTTATATCCTGTGCCGCGATATGGTGAGTAGTTCCGGGACGCTTATTCAACACAACCAAGCTTTTTCCGTCCGGAGATACACGCGGGCGCGCGTTATAATCGCCATCAAAAGTTACGCGCTCTTGCTGCATGGTCGCAACATTCACCTGATAAATTTGTGGCTTACCACCGCGATCTGACGTAAAGAACAACGAAGAGCCATCTGCCGACCAGGTTGGCTCATGATCAATCGCAAAGTGATTAGTCACACGAGTTAACTGCCGCGTTAAAACATTCATGATATAAATTTCAGGATTTCCATCTTTTGAAAGCGCCATGGCCAATTTTTGACCATCGGGAGACCAGGCTGGTGCACCATTTAACCCACGGAAATTTGTCATTTGTTGGCGACGCCCCGTAGCAATGTCCTGAATATAAATTGCAGGTTTGTTATCCGCCTCGAATGATACATAAGCCACTCGCTGGCCATTCGGAGACCAAACGGGTGAAAGCAAAGGATAGCGAGACTCGAGCAACATGCGCGGGCGGAAGCCATCAATATCAGATAACATCAAACGATATTTCTGCGGTTTCTTGAAAGCTTCAACGTAAATTAACTTGGTAGAGAAGATGCCGCGAATACCCGTGATGGTTTCATAAACTTTATCACTAATATGATGTGCCATATCACGCAATTGCGCCTCTGTACCATCAACTGTTAATTTGGCAAATACGCGTTTTTGTTGCACTACATCAAACAACTCATAGCTCGCATAGTAGCGGCCAGCCTGCTGGGTAATAGAGCCAAGTAGCAAATATTCTGATCCCAGAGCCTTCCAGTCACGGTAGTGAACCTCTGCCTCAGAGCGAGGAAACGACAACATACGTTCGGGGTCAGTTGCTTCGAACTGCCCGGAAAACTCCAGATCGTTACCAACAATTTTCGCCAGATCCTCAGGCAAACGCCCACCGGCCCAAGCAAATGGAACCACGGCAATCTTGGTCGGGTTATCGACACCCTTGGTAACGAACACGATATTTTGCGAATTGGCAGAAACAGCCAATATCAACAAAAGTGCACTAAGTAAATATCTCACTGACGCAAATCCTCTGGATTAAATGAAAACTGAAAATGACGGAAGTTTTTTTCAAAAACGTCTATGGGCACATCCTTGATCTCAACAAAACGCTCTACTTTGCGAATCGCTTGTTCTGCCGCGTTATCAAATGCAAAATTGCCACTACTCTTCGCCAAGGTAACATCTACCACCTGTCCATTAGGCAGCATATCTATATTAAAAACAGCAACCATACCGGCCCGGGCAGAAGGTGGCCTACTCCAGTTTTGGGCTACACGCTCGGCCAAAAGTTCGTTGTAACTCTTCACATTTGCATCATCGTTACTTTCACTGAGATGCTTTTCTTCCTTTTGCAAAGCAGCTTGAATTCGGCGCTGCTCCTCCTGAGCTTCCCTTTCTCGCTGGGTTTTCTTGGCCGCTTCTGCTTTACGTTTTTCTTCTTCCGCTTTGCGCTTTTTCTCAGCGGCTTCTTTTTCCGCTTTTGCTTTGGCTACTTTTGCCTGCTCTTCTTTGATTTTTTTCTGTTTCTCTGCTTCCGCTGCAGCAGCCTCTTTTGCCTGTTGCTCTTTCTGCTTTTGAACCAATGCTTCAGCCTCTACGCGGCGCTGCTCTTCCTGCTTCTTGTTGTTTTTTAAATCTTCATAGGCCTTGGAATCCAACACCTGCTCTTTATTTTGTTGCGGCTGCGCTTTTGCTTTAGGTTTCAAATCAACCAGAGTCGCCGTTACGTAATGCGGTTTGTAGGGCTCTTCTTCTTTTTTAAAGAAGTCCCAATTTCCCAAAAACAGCACCAGCAACAATAGGTGTAAAAAGATGCTAAGAATTAAGGGAAGCGATAAGGATTTTTCAAACTTCATAAGCGTTAGCGCGCTGGCTCCGTAATCAAGCCAACTGAGGGTGCCCCTGCTTGTTTGAGTTCGCCCATTAAGGTCACCACAACACCGTAATCCACTTTTTTGTCACCCTGGACAAATACCGGGGTGTTAGGCTTTTCTTTGAGCACTTTACTGACAATGGATTTGATTTCTGCCAATGGGCGAGGCGCTTCCGCATCCCCTGCCAGATCTATGTAGTAAGTTCCATCCGCTTTTACCGAAACAGTTATGGGTTCGTCCTCTTTACTTTCGACCGGCTCTGAGGCTGCTTGTGGCAGTTCAACTTTGATGCCTTGCGTCATCATAGGCGCAGCGATCATAAATACGATCAGCAATACCAACATTACGTCGATTAGCGGAACAACGTTAATTTCGGCTTTGAGCTTCTTTTTGATGGGTGGTCCAAATCCAGACATAGCTATTAACCTGTTTTTTCAATGACTGTAAAACAGCGTTACTTGCTGTGAACCTGACGATGCAGAATCGCTGAAAACTCTTCGGCAAACGTTTGATAATTAGCCAGCAAACTTTCCGCACGCGCAGAAAACTTGTTATATGCCAATACTGCCGGGATAGCAGCAAACAAACCCATTGCCGTTGCAATCAAGGCTTCTGCGATACCTGGCGCAACAGTGGCAAGACTTGGCTGGCCAGCATTGGCGATATTGAGGAATGACACCATGATGCCCCACACAGTTCCAAATAACCCAATGTAGGGACTTACGGATGCGACACTAGCAAGGAAAGGTAAGTTTTCTTCCAACTTTTCCTGTTCACGCGCAAGCGCTACACGCATTGCACGTTGGGATCCTTCCATTATCGCATCAGAATCAGCACCTGCGGTTTGACGCAAACGCGTAAACTCTTTGAAGCCAGCACGGAAAATACTTTCAATGCCCTCGACCATTTCATTGCGACCATTACTCTGGCGATACAACTGATTCAGGTCAATCCCCGACCAAAATTGCTTTTCGAAATAGTTAAATGCACCTGATGCTTTGCGCTGATAGCGCTCGCGCTGAAAAATCATGGCCCAGGAGATGACCGAAGCCAACACCAGGATCAGCATTACAACTTGCACCAGAAAACTGGCATTAAGAATAAGGTGTGCAATTGACAGACTGTTATCCGTAGCAGGCATAAGCGTGATTAACTCTCAGTATTAAAACGTAATGATTGATTCAATTGCTGGTGCATACTGGCGGGAAGCGCACTGGGCCTCATAGTTTCTGCATCGACACAGGCGATACGAATTAACCCCTCACACACTAATTCTTCGCCACGCAGCACCTGCTGCTGAAATTCGATATAGGTTCGCGCAAGCTTATGGATTTGCGCAGTGACACTGAGCAAATTATCCAAACGCGCGGGACGGCGATAATTGATTTGTGCGGAATGCACGACCAATAACAGACCGCCGTCTAAAATTGCGGGCTTATCATAGCCGAAACCGCGCAAAAATTCTGTACGACTGCGCTCCATGTACTTCAGATAATTCACGTAGTACACGATACCGCCGGCATCTGTATCTTCTATATACACTCTTACCGGGATGCTAAAAGGCTGCATAACGCCAATAATTCCTTACTCATTGGTTCATTCTGTTGAATCTTGCAGTCGCTTGGGCACGGATACACCAAAATATAAAAAAGCATTATTGGTTAAAATTCGACCTCGCGGTGTGCGTGCCATAAAACCCTGCTGAATCAAATAGGGCTCGATGACATCTTCAATAGTTCCGCGATCTTCACTAATTGCCGCCGCCAAACTTTCAACACCCACCGGACCGCCGTCGAAATTATGCAACATAGCCATTAACAAACGACGATCCATATGATCAAAGCCACGCTCATCGACATTTAGCATATTCAGTGCGCTATCGGCCATCGATGCAGTAACAGTACCATCACCTTTCATCTCGGCATAATCGCGCACGCGACGCAACAAACGATTGGCTATGCGCGGTGTGCCGCGCGAACGTTTTGCAACCTCACCGGCGCCTTCATAATCCATTTTTACCCCCAGCAAAGCCGCAGAACGCGCGACTATATGGGTGAGATCGGCGACATTATAAAACTCAAGACGCTGAACGATACCAAAACGGTCACGCAGCGGTGATGTCAGCAAACCCGCGCGAGTTGTTGCACCAACCAGGGTAAATTGCGGTAAATCCAGCTTGATCGAGCGGGCTGCGGGGCCTTCGCCGATCATAATATCCAATTGAAAATCCTCCATTGCCGGGTAGAGGATTTCCTCCACCACCGGGCTCAAACGATGTATCTCATCGATAAACAACACAT